>JAEOSK010000064.1 GCA_016840405.1 Candidatus Hermodarchaeum yapensis | reverse complement strand
GTTAATATGTGTTATCTTTGAGTATTGGCATATATGTCTTCGTTATATGCCATCTGAATTCTTAATTATGAACTATAGTGCATAATTTAAACTAGAAATAACTTGAAAGTGGTTTAACATCGGACCGTATTGTAGGCTTTTATACGGGTGATGAAGTAGGCTAGGCGAGGTATTCGTATGGAACAGCGGTGGAAGTCAATCCTACTTTACGTTGTGCTTATTATTTGCTCCTTTCTCCCCCTGTTCACTGTGATTCCTTATGCTCCGTGGGATCGGGGGCTGGTCATGTTTGAGCTCTTCATGACCACGAGTCTCTCCTATCCTCTCTGGCTGCGTGTTGTTCTTCACATTCTCACATTAGTTCTGGTGCTCTTGTTGATTGTGTATGGTCAGCGCTTAGGTCGATTTGTCTCGGCCTATTTTGGGGTTCTGTTCGTTTTCTATGCAGTTACGCAGAACATTGCTCTGTTACCCACTTATGGGTTGACGATTCTGCTCGGAAACTTGGTCCTCCTGGCAATATTAGGTGTGTTTTGGTTCTGGGAAGCCTTTCGCCCTCAGAATGAATATGTCTTTCATCGGCTTCCGTGGTGGCGGTATTGGCCCATTCCCTTTTTGGTGCTGGCATTTTGGTTCCCGTACGGAGCAGGGTTACTTCCCGACTTCAACCCGCTCCTGTTGTTAGCCTCTGATTTTGGTGTTACGTTTTGTGCTACTGCGCCTCTTGTCATTGCACTTCTGACGTGGAGTTATCCCCGTGTCAATCGTCGTTTATATTACGTGACGTGTTTCCTTGGAGCGCTGATTGGTATCTTTAATTTACTGGCACCGATTACCATGCCGGGTTATACGCTTTGGATGCTGTTCCTGCATACGCCGCTGATCTTCATCTCATTCTATGGGCTCATTCTTCCGAGGCTTAGTTCCGAGTCCGCTGCCTAATTGAGACCCTGCTGGTGTAGCTTTGTCTTCACAAGATCCATTAATGCGTCTAATTTTGTGGTAGCATCAAACTCTTCGGTGGAAATGAACTCGGTTAATTTCCCCTGTTCGTTCATAAATGCCACAGGATATTTTCCATCAGTACAATCATACTGTTCACAGAATTCGTCACGGTGGAGAAATTCCACGGAAATCCCTAATTCATTCACGAAGGTTTTCCATTCATTTTTCATGCCGAGGTTGCCATATGTGACCGCGCAGAGGCTGCAAGGGTAGGTGGAGGGTCGAACGATTTTATGGATGGCGTCTTTAAGGGCGTTGAGTGTCCCGCTGTCGGCATTATACACAAACACTAGTTTACGCTGGCTCATATGATTTCAACAGAAAAGTCGTTGGTTTAAAAGTTTACAATCTACGATGATGGAGCTCTTAGAGGAGGAAGTCTTTGACTTTCCGGGCTTTGACTTCTGGTTGTTCATCCGGAACGCCGATGGGGATGCAGGCAAAAAACTCCAAGGTGTCGCGGTGTTTCACTGTGTCTGCGATGACCTTCGGATGTCTGCGGAAAGCTTCCAGATACAGAGACCCCAACCCGAGCGCGGTAGCCATCAACATCATGTTTTGGGCAGTGAAAATTAGGGAGTCGCGTAATGACATGTATAGTGGTGTAACCGCCTTAAATCGGTCAACATCTCCTTCCGTGAACCGATCGGCACCTACTTGGACATCGTAGAACAAGAGAATGTGTACGGGGGCCCGCTGGATGTTTCGGAAATAGGGTGTGAGTTCATCGCGAACCTCTTCCTTAGTTCGATCTACACTGGGATGGGATACGACGCGTTGCACCTCCTTGGTGAGCATTCGCGTATAGAGCCGGTCAATTTGTTTGCGGTCCTTGAGTATGAAAAATTTGTAGGGCTGTGTGCCGCCCGATGAGGGAGCCCAAATTCCGGCTTCGAGAATCTGTATTACATCTGTATCCTGGATAGGGTTGGGTTTGAATTTGCGAATGGAACGTCGATTTTTGATGGCTTTGAGGAGTTTCATGATTGGTCTATTATGGATTCGTCCTTCTTAAACGCCACTTTGTGTATCGTCGGTAAACCGTCCATTATCTCGGGATTCCAGAAGTTTTTGCACATGCCCTGTTAACCAGCCGATTCGGTCAGCAAAGTGCACGTCAAAGGCGGGGACGTAAGGCTTGATATCTAATAAGGGTGTGCCGTCCACGATATCCACATCTTGAACCAATAGCTGGGTGCCTTCAATTTTTACTAACCGTACGGTGGATAATCCAACAGGGTTGGGACGCCTCGGTCCTCGCATGGCAAAAACGCCTCGTTTCTTTGTGTCCATGAAGGGTTTTGCACGGAGTGGACCTGGTTTTGATAAGTGAAAATGGTAGAGCAAAATTAGATGCGAAAAGCCCCCAACATCCTGTAACCCTTCTGCGAATTCTGGGAACACCTCGACGCTCCCTTTAACACCTTCTGCGGCTTTGGGTTGAATCGGGGTTCCCTTCGGTTCGGTGAACGGTGATCGTATCACCCCAATCACCCTATACGTAACTTCCTGTATCATGAAACCACCTAGTCTCCAGATTACTACTCATTGACCAGCGCGTGTTAAATACCTTGGAGGTGTGAAATATATCTGTTTGATGTTAATCAAACTAATGGGAGTGATGTTAATTGAGCGAAAAAGACTATTCGTTAACGGAGCTGAATAAGCCTAAGGACTGGACTGCCCTTACAGAGATGGCAAAGAAACATATGCCAATCATTGAAGCACCCACATCCGTGAAAGCCAATGAACCATTCCAAGTCAAAATCAAGATAGGTGGAATTGATGGCGTCGAACATCCGAACATGCTGGGTCATTGGATTAATTGGGTGATCCTTTATGCAGATCTTCGACCTATTGGTCAGATTTACTTCTATCCGACAATGACTAATGGGTATGTGGCTACACTGCATGTCACTTTGGAAAAATCGGCAACCTTGATTGCTCAGGGCTATTGTAATCTGCACGGAGTGTGGGAAGGTAAGGCCTTCAAAGTTTCAGTGAAATAGTAGTTTAAGTTGCGTCCACAACTGATTCCAAAGAAGAAAACCTCTTATCACTTCTCAGGTAGATAATATCAGATGTACTCACGATGTGATAGAAATGAAGTATATCGTGTTTTGGGAATACGAACCTCAGGATCTTGTTAAAGCCATTGAGAAACTTGAAGCGTTCAGAGAAAAGGTCAAGAAGAATCCCGAGAAGTATGCACGGTCGATCAGTCCTAACTATACTATGAGCATAGGATTCACGGGTTTTCAGTTGTTTGAAGCTGACGACCCTGAACAACTGGCAAGAATGGTTCTCCACTACCGACCTGAAGTGAAGTTTGAAATCGTTCACATCACAGAAACCAAGACAATGCTCAAACTTTACGAATCTTTGAAATAGCCGCTTAGGCAACCACAAATTCAGGCTGAGACGGGGTTAGAGGGTGCAGAAGCCGAAGGTCCATATGCGACTTGAGTTACTCGGAGTTTAGGTTGATTTCGAAACACTTACAAATGGGTCAATAAGAAATGGTTGTCGTAGCACAATAGTTCCATGGAAGGTGTCGACATTGACCTCAGTTGTAGATGTGTTATTGAAAGTCTTCGAACATGAAGCTCAACAGGCGCGGTGTGTCCTTGAGGCAGCCAAGGATACAGACTTGGAGTTTACGCCTAAGGAGGGTATGCGAACGCTTGGATTGTTGGCGAATCATTTAGCGCAGATTCCGTTGATGGATCCGAGCTTTTACATTCAAGAAATCGCAGATTTGAAACAGGCACAAATGCGGGAAAAAGAGCTGAATCGCAACACTTTGGAGGAAATGTTGGCAGTCTTTGATGAAGGCGTTGAAGCAGTCAAGAAGCGGTTTACCGGGATGTCCGAGAAGGAATTTTTTACTAAGACGTTGAAACCGTTCTATGAGCAGGGGGATGCGAAGAACTGGGCCTATTATATGCCAGAATTCATTACGCATATTGCGATGCATAAGATGCAGTTGTGGATGTATCTAAAACTCGCTGGTGCTGAGGTTAACATGATGACCTATTATGGACATCATCCGGAGTGAGCCCGGGCTTATCGCTGTTATTTTTTTGTGTTCTGCATGATGAAATAGGCGGACCGATAACGTTCAGGGTGGACGTGGTATCCGTTGATTTCGCCTTGTGTTTTCGCCAAGGCTTTCTCTAATTCGGGGTCTGTGACGCCTTGGGAACGGAGTTGTTGGATAGCTTCGTGGAGTGGTTTATAGTATTCGTGCCACCATACGTCAGTGCTTAATTCGAAGCAATCAATGAGTGTATACCCACTTTCTTTGACCTGTTGCTGTTTCTGGGCTATGTTACCAGCTTGGTCGTGGGCGACGAGGTAACCTTGGGGTTTGAGAAAGCGTTTCCAGTCCTGGATTCCTTTGTGGAAGCCAATCACTGCTATTGAGCCTTCGGTCCAGATGATATCGAAACTGGCATCGGGGAAATCCATGTGTTTCAATGATTTGTTGATTGCATGTACGCGGTCACTTAGACCGGAGGTTTTCGCTCGGAATTCTAATCGTTGTAAGGCGTCTGTATCGATGTCTATGCCTGTGACGTCTCCGCCACTAAGGTGGGCTAATTCGATGGTTGGGATGCCAGATCCGCAGCCGACATCTAAAATACGAGGTGTCGTCAGTAGGGGGATTTGCTGGTATGCGCGTCGAAGGTAGACAAGTAATTGTTGGCGGAGGTGGTCTTGGAGTTCATCGAAGGTTTGTTTGTCACCGTTCATAGTACCACGCTGTTTCGTAATAGTAATGGGGTGGCATATATGCTTGGGAGCCGCCTGTTGTGTTCCTGGGGATGAAAGTTAGGCGGAGAGTTTTGGAGATTTTTCGCTTAAGAACACGAGGCTGTTCAAGAGGGCAGCTAGGCATAGTAATACTGTGCCTGTGCTGATGACGATGATATAGGGAATTAGGGTTCCACCTACTAGGTCTAGATAGATTTGGGGCAGGTAGGCTATCCCGGAGGCGAGGAGTAATGTTCCCGCTATTTGGGTTCGTCGCTTATTATCTGTATGTGAGGCTACTAGGAATACGGCAATACTCCAGAGGATGGGTGTAAAGGCTATTACCGTATCTTTGAGTACCCAGAATACGAGTTCATTTGAAATTATGATTGGGTAAAAAAGTGGCGGAATAGAAGGTAGAGATGTCCAAAATGCAATGAAATAATCTACTTCGACGAGCATTAGGGCCCAGCTAAATATGATTGGGATCAGTAATCCTACTAGTCCCCATGTGAGGTTATAGGCTCTGTAGTAGCCGAAGGAGCCGATGCCAGCGAGTATGAAGCCAACGTATAGTCCGATTGCGGTGATCAGGAGTAGGGGGAAAATTAGTGCAAAGGGTCCTGTGGGAAGGATGTACATCCATCCCAAGATGTGAATGGCCCAGTGGATTGGAGCCATGATGGCGATCAGGATCATCCCGATGGCGCCTATACGGAAATAGGATGTGTTCATGGTCCTCTCACCATTAGAAACCTATGAGAATCTTCTCATTTCGGGGATAAATAGGATTGCATAATGGTGATGAGCTATGAGTTCTTGGTTATTTGTTCTTGCGCCAGATTAGAATGCGTTTCTGTTCATCAATTTTAAAGCCTAGACTCTTGTAGAGTTCTAAAGCCACGGTATTGTTGGCGGCGACTCCGAGACTCGCTTTTTCGAGCTCTAGTTCCTTTAGCTTGTGCAACCCGAAGAGGACGATTTGGCGACCGTAGCCTTTCCCGCGGTGTTGGGGGTCGACGCCTAGGTTGTTGAGGACACCTTGTTTGGGGGTGAGGTCTATGACGCCAACCAAGTCGGAGTCTTTGTAGGCGAAGTACATGAGTTCTTGTGGGTACCAGATGTCGAGAAATTGGTCTGAAATATCGAGTAGACTATCGAGTGCCAAGTTGAGGAGCCGGTCGGGTGAACCGTTCATCGCCTTTTTCATCGTTGTGAGGAACTTCATGAGCTCTTCTCGGGCAACTTTCTCAAAGCGGAGCTCAGTAGTGAGCTCTATCGGCGTATCTAAAGCGCGAACCATGTTAAAGCGGTGTTCCAGCTCCTCGAATCCAGCTTTTTTCCATTTTTTGATCAGTTGTGTTTCGTCATCGGGAATGGAAATGGAGGCATAATCTACGTTTTTTTCGTGTGCGATGGCTACTGCTTCAGAGACAAACTCGGTGAGCAACTTAGGGGCTTGTTTAAAGTCTAATATCCGAAACACAGCCAACGGAGTGCCGCTCGGGGCAAACAATTGTAGTGGTTCCCGTCCCACTATTACAAATCCAACTGGAGTGGCATCCTTTACAAACAGCCAGTAGGCAAATCCCAGCTGCTTGGCGATCCCTGCGATGTTCGCCACGCGCTCCTGAAACGGCTCTATCTCGGGATCATCATGGGCAATTTTCTGTAATTTCATTCATCATCACAACTTTGGCTAATATGATTAGGCAACTTACAGGACATATTCATCGAGTTGCGACACCTATTTCTTAAAACACCAAGAAAAGCCTTCATGTCCCACAAATTTCGTTCAAACCGACTTCAAGACGACATCACAGTCTTTTCTGGTCATCATCTTTCCTATCGCTTTTCCTTGGGTAATTATGACGTTTTTCTCTCCTCGACCTACGCGTTGAAACAGCTTGACTGTGATGGTTTCTCCGGGTTCTTCAAAGACACGGTTCCAGGTGCCCACAATTTTACCTTTAACGAACACTGTGGGTTGTGCCTGACCGCCGATGTACACGTGTTTTTCATGTTCGGTGGTAACGAAGTGGTTGTGGAGCTGATAGCCTTTCGGATATGGATCTTCATAGGGAAATAAGAGAACGGGGAGTGTGCGAGGGGCTTTGAACTTCTTGAGGGCATTATAATCGGATTCGAGCATCACATAGTCTTCGGAGTGTTTCTTGATTCGGAGGGGAAGGAGCTCGGGTTCAAGTGCAGTCATGACGGATCGAATTTTGGTTTTTCCTAGCCCGGTCCACCAGACCACATCTTGTTCGGTGACCGGTCCGTATATGCGAATGTAGTGTTTGACTAGCTGGGTTTGTGCTTCTTCGGTGGTGAGGGATTCGAGGTTGAGGTTGGGATAGATCGTGCGTGTTAGGGCGTAGCGGTTTTCATGTCGGGTCATGATGGGGTCTCTATACTTTTCGCTGAAGACTTTGCCTTGTTGCATTAACACGGTGAGGGCGATATTCACATTCGTCATGCGTGCGACGTTTTTGCCAATCTGTCT
>JAEOSK010000013.1 GCA_016840405.1 Candidatus Hermodarchaeum yapensis | reverse complement strand
AATACGGCACTAATTGGAATTACACAAGCGAAAACAGCTATAGCCGCTTTTGTTTTTCGGTTCATTGAAACCCCCTCTTCGAATTTTAGCATACTGATATCCTTTTCCTATTTAGACGTTTACACATCAAGATGGGAACCATTAGAGGTTCGTAGCAAACCCTCTTTTTACTATGTTTTAGATAGTTACATTTTGTGACCTCGGAAAGTGAGCCCAAATGGTGAGTCCGCCTTTTATAAGACGCTGACCATGGTATTCTTCGGTGACTAACAAAATGCACACCTACAATAATTATGAAGGCACGGACAAGGAACAGCGGGCACGAATCATTAAGGATATCTACACATTTGCTTGCCGCCGCTAAGTAACTTGCTTGGATTCTAGGACGTGCCCTGAACTTGCTGGGGCTCGGGCAAACGGGCACGGGTCCCCTTCTCTCTTTCTATCTTCAGTTTTAGATACCAAAGATGCGTTTGTATTTGGTTTCAAGATATTTGATGAAGGGCTTGGCGTTTAAGCCTTCGCCAGTGACTTGTTTGACTAAGTCTTGGGGATAGTACATGTTGCCCTTTCTGTGCACGTGGTCGATCATCCATTGCAGGATGTTCTTGAATTTGCCTTTCGCGATTTGGGCGAGCCAATCGGGGATGTCTTTTACCATCATGGCTAGGAATTGACCACCATAGATGTTACCGAGGGCGTAGCTGGGGAAGTAGCCGTGGTAGCCGGAGGCCCAGTGGGTGTCTTGCATGACTCCTTCGGAATCGTGTTTGATTTTCACGCCCAGGTATTCGTCGTATTTTTGGTTCCAAACGTTGGGGAGGTCTTGGATAGCGATTTTGCCAGCGAAGAGTTCGCGTTCGATTTCGAAGCGGATAATGACATGGAGTGAATAGGTGACTTCGTCGGCTTCGATTCGAATCTTGGAACGTTCAACCCTGTTTATTCCTTGAGTGAATTGCTCCAGACTGATGTCTTTGAATGTATTATTTGTGAGTTTATTCAGGATGGGGTAAAAGTACTGAACAAATTCTGGAGATCGCCCAACCATGTTTTCGATAAAACGGGATTGAGATTCATGAATGCCATAACTTGAGGATTCACCCCAAGGTTGCCATTTTCCTTCCGCAGGATAGTTCTGACCATAGAGGGCATGTCCTGCTTCGTGAAGCACCGAATAGATGGAGGAAGCGATTTTGTCTTCATAGTAGTGTGTAGTGATTCGGACATCGTCATAATAGCCAGTGGTAAAGGGGTGTTCGACTTCGTCAATTCGACCACCAGCTTGGTCTGATGTTGTATCATAGAGTACAAAATCTGCAAGGGCTGTCGAGATTTTACGTTGAATAGGAATCGGTACCTTCCGATTCAAAAACGAGAAGTCTTTTCCTTTTATCGCTGCCGTGTATTTGTCGACGAGGGGAATGACGGCATTCCTCACATCGGTAAACACCTCTGAAATGACATCTTGGGTCATTTTAGGCTCAAATTGGTCTAAGAGGGCATCATAGACTGTGGGGGTGTTTCGGACGTCCTTGAGGATTTCACCTCGCTGTTGTACAAGGTCAACCATCTTTGCGAGTTCGGGTTCGAAGAGTTTCCAATCCTTTTTCGCTTTTGCTTTCTTCCAGACACTAACGGCTATAGTTTGTTGCTTAGCAATCTCTCCCATTAGCTTCTCTGGGATTTTCACTACTGAATCATATTCACGGCGAATGAGGTGCACGTTCCGTTGTTGGATTGCATCGAGTTTGTTGAATTCTGTCTTCTTTTCCACTTTGTCGAGGAGTTTCCCGACCTTAGGGTCAGAACCCATTCGATGGGCTAGTTGGTATAAGAGTGCCATTTGTTCGCCACGTTGTGGATAGGCTTTGGGTGGAATGTACGTTTCTGTATCCCAGCCAATGTTAGAAATGACACTTTGGAGTAAGTAGTATTCACGGGATTTCGCCATGAGTTCGTCATAGGCTGTCATAGTCGAGGTTTGTGCTACTTCATCTTTAAAAGGGAGACGGATGGTTAGATTTCGGTACAACCATTGCCTTTAAGGCAACCCTCGAATGCAAAGGTAGCTCCAACAACTGGTTGGGTGGGTATCCCTTATGGGTGACATTTCACACTTGTTAAAATCACACATTCACGAAGCCAAAGCATATAATCCCACGGCTATTCTGCGAATGCTTTACGACCAGCGCCCCGACTATGCTAGGCTCATGGGGAATGAATTGCCGTATGGTATTTCACCTCAGGCTCGACAGGCCATTATCGATGAACTGGATCGCGCCCATTTGTATCCAGATTCCTCCTATCATGATCTTAAGCAGGCCCTTTCCACTTACACTGGCTTCCCCGATACGCATATCGTGGTCGGGAATGGCTCGACGCAATTCATTGATGGATTATACTGTGGATTCATCAACCCTGGTGATGCGGTCTTATTTGTCCCACCCGATTATGGACCCTACCGGATTCGACTAACCATCTACAATGGCGAGGCTCAGCTTGCACCGCGATCCCCTCCCGATTACGGTTGGAAAATCGACCATGTCTTAGATGCCATCACCTCAGCCACAAAGATGATTGTCATTATTAGTCCTAACAACCCTGTAGGAAATTGTATCCCAGAAAAAGAGATGCGACGGCTCCTTGACCGTGATCTGCTTATTGTGGTCGATGAGGCGTACTATGAATTTGCGGAAACAACGCTAGCCCATCTCGTCCATAAATATCCCAATTTAATCGTGACACGAACCATGGCTAAAGCCTTCGGATTTGCTGGCCTCCGGTTAGGCTACGCTCTCACAAATGCAAATCTTGCTGAATATCTGTCGAAGGCGATGCATCACTTTCCTGTAAATCGCATTACAGCGAAAGCAGCTATTGCGGCCCTTGGCGATGCCTCGTATCTTGAGTATGTTAAAAAAGAAATAAAGTCCGGAAGAGAGTATCTCGTATCTGCTCTCAACGCCCTTCCGGACGTCCAAACCTATCCTTCCCACACCAATTTTGTGCTCACCAAATTCCTTGGACCATCCGCAAATTCCTATGATATCGCCCAACATCTAGTTGAGGAGGGCATTATCGTCCGTGATTATACGGGTAAAGCTGGTCTCGAAGGTCAATTTGTACGAATCACTGTGGGCACACAGGAACAGAACAGAGCCTGTGTTAAGGCAATCGAACACGCTTTGTCTCATTAGGTTCACAATATTCAATCACGAGATTACTGCGTTTTCACTGATTTTCGACGTCGAACGACCAGCACGGTAGTTATAGGAATCAGAAGACCAAGGCCAATAGCTACTAATGGAAATCCAGGCATAGCTGGTGGTGCTGGTAATCCTCCACCGTTGTCATCATTGATAACCACGTTGTCTATGGCACCATTTTTGTAGCAGTAGAACACGAAGTAATTTGCTGTCATGTATCTGGTGTCTGTTGCTGCGAGCTGTTCTGTCCCATTGACATAGATGGCAAATCGACCATCAACATCACGGGTTACATCAAAGTGTTGCCAACCGGTTATCGCTTCTGGAGGATCCCAATTGGCAAGTTCGGTACTCACCCATCCTGAAGATATTAGCAACTTGATTTTGTACCTACTGACGTGAAGGGTGTAACAACTCGTGGCGACTCCATCTTTTGTAACTCCAGCCAAGAGTGTCACATATACTGAACCAAGTGTATCAAAGGACCAATTTCCTTGAAAACATGAGCTATCGTGTCTCAGAGCATTCGTTTCCTCTTGACCACGACATGTGCCATCGGCTGTCGAGAAATCTCCTAATTCAACAGTCCAGTCACTAATATCGTCATCTTCAAAGTTATCAATCCAAGTCGTGACAGCAGAGCAGTAATTGAATCCACTAAATTGCGTGGATGTTACCAGTAGTGCCCCAAACACGATTAGGACTGCTATACAACCCATTCGTTTAGTATCCATATAGACACTTCCAAGCATTTTTATACTATTTAATGCGGCAGTGGTTCTATTATGATGAGAATATTATTCTCATAGATTGAGAAACACTTTCGCATTAAAGGGGCATACAATTAAAAGAGGTATAAAATCATAACGGTTATTGCAATTTACGACCATCTCTGTTTAGACTCGCAATTGACGTAAGGTGACCCAACAATTAAAATTTCAAAACATACAAACGAAAGGCGAACACGATGACCAAACAAAAGGAACCTGAGAACTACCAGGACTTTGTGACTTATCAAACTCCACCAGTGAAAGTAATCAGTAGTCGTAAAATCATCGACCTATTTTTCCTTCCTAACTACTATGTGATCTTGATTGCATTACGTAAACGCCCTATGACTGTACGCGATTTAGAACAAGCCTTCAAGGAGGAAGCTGACAGGCATGCTGGCATCGAACCAAAATCTGACAAGTCAATCTATCGCTATCTCAAAGTGCTCGAAGAGGCCGAGTTGGTTGTACCTGCAGGCCAACGGGTTGTGAGTGGAAAAATGGTTACAGAAACACTGTTTGCTCGAACGGGTCAAATTTTCCTCCTCTTCTATTTAGCGCCTGAGTGGTGGTTGACAAAATCAGGTAAGAATCTTGCAAAACGTATCGGGACGCTCATGATATTTCTTTTCGGTGGCGAACAACCACCAATAAAGGAGCTTCAAAAACTCTTCATGGAATTCGAACAAGAACGCCAAAGCACCCTCGAACGTCTCGCCACGGAGGGTGACAAGCAAGTGCTAGATATACTGGCCACCTCTCCACTCGAAGAGCATTTTCTCACTGAAACCTATGTCGGATACCTTGTGACCCTTATCAATAACCCTGAATTTCTTGAACGACTCAAGAAGCTTATGAAGGTCAAGAAGTAGCCGTCTAAAGAAAGCTTAGATTGGTAATTCGATCAAGGTAGATTTGCGGATTTAGTGAAAATTTTTTCATGGGAAACTCTCCACGAGTTGCAGCTAGTTCAGAGATATAGGCACCCGCTTTTGGTTCATGCCACCATCGATCACCAAACTCTTTTGCCAAATGCTTTACGAGGTGTGTCACCCGAACCGAGGCAATCATGTAACTCGGAGCGTAGATAGCGTATTGCGGCATCACATGATGAAGAAGCCAATAGTCACCAGGAATTTCGATATAGAAGCGACGAGTGAGGTCCTGCCAGCGTTGTGAAGCCTGGGGGAAGGTAAGTCCTTCCTTCCAGTAGGCGAGTTTCATCAAGCTATTGGCTGCATAGAAGACGCAGAAAAAGAGGTACATGAAATTGTTACGATCCATGATATCCTGGGCCGCATCAGGTGGAAGTCTTAAATCTTCAGTGAGGAAGAGTTGGTTGCTGGTGACCAAGGTTTCAGTGAGTATTGAGAAGGTTTCAGAGACACTATTGGGAACGATGAGTCGTTTCCATGGGGGGTCTGTGGGGATACCACTGATACCGTGAATGCCATGTCCGAATTCGTGAAATACAGATGTAAGAGTACTTCCCGGGCTGGTAAATTTGTAGACCACTCGGACATCTTGAGGGATGCGGATTCCAAAGCAAAACGCTGATGGAGATTTTTTCGGTCGATCTTTGTTATCAACCTTAATTTGATTTACAGCGAATCCAAGCTTACTGAGAACTTTGTGAACCTCAGGGATCGAATCGATTCCTTTGAAATGGTCGTCTAAAGGTCGGAATACCTGACTGCGGAAGAAATAGAAATCATCGTAATATTCGAAGGGACCATTTTTGATTTCCTTTGAGTATCTATCCGCAGTTTTGAGAAATGTTGCTCGAGCTCCATCTCCAAGCTTTGACAGGAATTGGATTAACTCTTCATAGCTGAAGGCTTCTTTTTCTAAGTAGTTGGTAACGGGCGAGGTTTCGAATCGGTTATAAACCCCACCGATTGCATCAAATCCGTTTTTGACAAAGGGAACAAGCTGAGCTGCTTGGTTGACGAAATGATCGAATACGGCTTTTCGAATCTTAGCATCTTTTGTGATGGCGTTGAATTGACGCCAGGATGCCCATGTTACTGGATTCTCTTTGAAGGTGTGATGAGGATCCGCTATTAGTTTTAATCGCTCATCGTTAAGTTTCAGGCGATGAGGGAGAAAGGCAGTCCGGGCTAGTGCTTCAATGGATGCACGATACATTTGGCGAGGTTCAGTATATTTGGAGAGAAATTGTTCACAGAGCTGAGTCATCTTCTGACTAGCTTGTTGTAAACGCTCAGCATCGAATGGAAGTCCAGCTGTCTGATTGAAAAATTCTTCTCCAATTATTGCGTACAAATTCTCATATTCTTTCCCAATTTGTTCAATTGATGACATGGATTACTTCCTCGGTTTCTCAATGGAGTAAACCAGCTTATGCTCGTTCATACATAAAAATTCGCAACGATTGGCCACTTGATTGACTAATCGAGTGGAAAGCGTAAGCCTTTATCATAGATTCAGCACTATTATGGAGGAGGGTTGTTTGTGTCGAAGAAGTACATTTTGGCTTGTGATTTGGGTACGAGTGCAACGAAATCGAGTATTATTGACATGCAGGGTTGTGTGCAAGGGACTGTCCAACAGGCATACCAGGTTGAGTATCCACAAGAACGTTGGGCAGAACAGGATCCCCACGTTTATTGGGATGCAATAACCACTACAGCCCGTCAAGTGCTTGCCCAAACCAAAATTGATCCACGGTCAGTTACGGCATTCACAGTAGATGCGATGATGGCCTCAGTGATCCCAGTTGACACTAAGGGGCGGCCTCTACGTAAGACCATCCTTTGGATGGATGTACGAAGCGTAGATCATGTTACACCGCTGATGAACAAGTTCACTTTCCCAGACATGATGGCAAAGAACATTATCCCCGTGATGTCGGCTAAGGATCCTTTGGCGAAAATCGCCTGGGTGAAAAATGAAGAACCCCACATTTTCAAAAAAACTAAGAAGTTTGTTGATGTCAAAGATTGGATTCTTTATCAAGCAGGTGTCGACGATTTCTATACAGATTGGAGTCATGCCTGTATCTGGAATTACTTTAGAATCGATAAACACGAACCCGAACCAGAAATCATTGAAGAAGGCCTCGGTCTCTCAATGGACTATCTTTCGACCATTGTGAAAACAACCGACATACTCGGTACCCTGTCCCCAGAGGCAGCGAAAAGCCTAGGTCTTACACCTGAAACACAAGTGGTATGCGGCTGTGGAGACCTCGTCGCGGTATCAGTTGGATCAGGTGCAATTACTCCTGGGAAACCCCATCTGTATATTGGATCTTCAGGATGGATTTCTCAACATCAAGAAGAGCCCCAGTTCGATTTGTGTGGGGCTGGAACCATTGAGAGTGCTATTCCGGGACGTTTACTCCTCACTGGTCACATGGAAAGTGCAGGTTCGTGCTTGGCGTGGCTCGTGGAAAACGTTTGCACTGCAGAAAGTGAACAAGCCTCCACAGCCGATAGGGATGTCTATGACCTCGTAACTGAACAGGCCAAAGAAGTACCACCCGGTAGTCGGAACCTCCTCTATCTACCGTGGCCAATTGGTGAGCGCTGCCCATTTATCAATCCGTTCGTGCGAAGTGCTTTCTTGAATCTCAGCTTCGATCACAATCGACCCCATATGGTTCGTGCGGTGCTCGAAGGTGTTGCCTATAATACACGCTGGGTCAAAGAGGCACTGAGCAGTATGGGTCATGAGATTACACAACTGAATATCTGTGGTGGCGGCGCGAAAAGCGATTTATGGATGCAAATCTTTGCTGACATACTAAATGTCCCATTACGACGTGTCACTACACTTCAGGACGCCGGGACTGTGGGCGTAGCTTTAGTTGCCGCTGTAGCCCTTGGAGAATACAAGTCTTTTGATGAGTTGGAAAAAATCTTCACATATGACAAAGAAGTCAATCCCGACCCAGAAATCGTAGCCACCTATGAAAAACTCTACAAAGCTTTTCGAGATATCTTTGACCAGTTCAGTGGCGTCTGTTACCAATTGAATGCTTGAGGAAGCCAACTTTTCAGGCATCCACTCAACTTTTAACCCTGGGTCTCTCCTTGACTGCGCGGGGCAAGAATATGACTGTTAAAGGTGAGGCATGGGACCTCACTCCATTGGTTCCCTCAACAAAAATTGACAAACTTCAGGCGTTAATGGAACAGCACGTAAAGACTGCAGAAGATTTTGCTACAAAATACAAAGGTAAAGTACGTACCATGGATGCGAAAGCAGTTCAAACCTTCTTGGAAGAATATCAAGACAACGCCCTCAAACGTGAAGGTGCGTTCATGTTCGCCCGGTTATCATACGCTGCAAATTCACTTGATCCTGAGGCGAAGAAAGTAGCCGATATCGCACGTCGAATGAATATGAAAATCCGACAAGCTCAAGCCTTTATCGTAATTGAACTTACTCAACTGGTTGCATCGAAACCTGAACTCATTGAAGATCCAATCCTAGCAGAGTACAAACATGCCTTAGAAATTACGAAGCGTAAAGCTCCCTTTGTGCTGAGTGATCTTGAAGAACGCCTCTTCATCCAAAAGGACCGATATGGAATTGACTCATGGGCGCAGCTCCAAAATGACTGGCTAGCCACGAGGACCTACGAAATTGAGGTTGAGGGCGAAAAGAAAATCATACCCTTCGGGGAAATTATCGGATTATACGAGCATCCCAATCGTGACGTCCGTAAAGCCGCAAAAGACATCGTGTGGACTGGATTGAGTCAAGATGAGATTTTGTGGGCGAGTGCCCTTCGGGCGATTGCTGGCGACCACCTTGAGACAACCAAGCATCGGAAATGGCCTTCTCCCCGAACTCAAAGTCTCATCGACAATGATGTTGATCCAGAAACCATTGATGCTCTCATGATGTCAGTACAAGATCATGTGACGCTTTATCAGCGGTATTTAGGAATCAAAGCAAAAATCATGGGCTTACCCAAACTCGGAGAATGGGATGTTGTGGCTCCATTGCCGAATATGCCTGAACGAAAATTCTCATGGAAAGAGGCCCGACAAATCGCAATTGATACATACAACGGATTTGATCCAGAACTCGCTCAAATCGTGGCAAGTATGTTTGATAATAAACGGATTGATGGTGTAGTTCGGAAAGGAAAGGGGTCCGGGGCGTGGTTCTCCGATTGGCTGAGTGAAAAATCTGGATTTATTTTCTTGAGTTACAATGGACGGTTGGGCGAAGTGTTCACACTGGTTCATGAAAATGGTCATGCAGTCCACAGTGTTCTCATGTCCAAGGCTCAACAACCTCTTAATACAGAAATCGGAATGTGCATAGCAGAGGTTGGAAGTATCTTCGGAGAACTCCTTCTCGTTGACAAATTAATCGCTGAAGCCAAAACCAAAGAGGAGAAACTTGAAGTCCTTGCCAAAGTCCTTGACGAGTTTGGTATGTCAGTTTTCCAAGTTTCCGCCCGGTACTTTTTTGAAGTGGATTTGTATGACGCCATTGAACGCGGGGAATATCTGGATGGTGAGACCATTTCCAAATACTGGGTGAAAGGTCGTGACATGATGTATGGAGATGCCATTGAGTGGCTACCGAATAGTAAGTGGGAGTGGACATTCAAAGTACATTATTATCTTCCACGATTTCGATTCTATAACTATCCCTATGTCTTCGCAAACCTCTTCGTCTTTGCATTATACCGGCTCTACAAGGAGCAAGGAAAAGAGTTCGTTCCAAAGTTGAAACGCATACTCGCAGCTGGATCCACCCACTCACCTCGTGAACTAGCCACCGAACTCGGCTTCGACATCGCCACGACTGAATTCTGGGCTTTAGGAATGAAACAAGCCGAAGAATTCATCAACGAACTCGAATCATTAACCAAATAAGAACTCCTACCCTTCTTTCGATTCACTGGTTTCAGTGCCTTCAAAGGTTTTTCCGCATCTTGGACAGTATTTCGCTTTATCAGGAAATATTTCACCACATTCTGTACAAAATGCTGTTTGAGTAGCTGAAACGACTAAATCGCCACTATCTGACTCGGTAGGCTCCTGTATTCGTTCGATTTGTCGTTGCAGGACCCGTCGTTTCCAATAACGGAACAGGAAAAAGAAACAAAGAATGATGAAACAGAGGACAACGACAATGAGACACCCCATTATGACGAAGATAATGGGATTAATCGGTGAACCAGGGACAATGTCGATGTGCACTGAACCTAGTCCGTAGGTAATGTCGCTCCGGGGATAGGATATGACCCTGATATAGTAGATTTGATCAGGAAGCAAGGAATATTGAATCGCTTCCGTAGAGTTCAATGATATTGATCGGGCCAAGAGATTTTGATTGCTGTCATAGAGATAGAGATCAAAATCTGCATCATAATTCTCAAACGGTCTAAGAACTATGGTGTATTCAGTAGGAATCGGTACTGTGATTCGGAAATACACCGAATCATTCTTTCCATCAAGATACCCGTTCAATGGAACGAACTCAAACTGCATAACGGAATTAATGGTGGTTTCTCCGATTCCATGAAATTCATTAATGAATTCAGAATAGCGAGTAACATTAAGTAACGTCAACGGAACCGCTTCGTAATCTGCGAAATTCATTGCTAAACCAACTGCGCCAGGTATGCCTTGCATACTTTGTTCATGAGCAATTGCTGCACGAACTGACTGCGACATATTGGTTGCAAGACTACGGATCACGGGATTTATTGATTGGGCCGCGATTTGGTTTGAAAAGTCCCATAAGTCAATGAAGTGAGGGATGACAAAGTGTTGGGTGGATCCTCGTGCTCCACTTATGATTGAGTAATTCGTCGTAAGTACACCAGGGTTGAGTAACCATTCGACTGTTTCGTTGAACCAGTAGACAAGGTTGTTGATGTTGGTTGTGTTGATAACAGAAAGACAGAGATCAGAAATTCCACTTGGATAGTATGTCGAATATTCTCCTCCTTGTGAATAAGCTAGGATGTATCGGTCAACCATTTCTTTGCATAATGCTAGGGGGTTACTATTGGGGATGAGATTGAGGCTATGAAGAATTGTGCTGTACGGAAAACCTCGTTGAGGAATGTAGTTTTCCGAGAAGACAATCAAATCTGTTCCATTTTGAATTTCATAGGCTAGTTCCAGCTGACCCATAAAACTCGCATCAAAGGCTACAACATCAATCGGATCAATGGTCTCATTTTCCAGTGCAATAGCAATTTCATGTGGAAGAAGTTGATCATTTCCACTGGTCTCATCATTACAGACTCCTAAGTAACCTGTTCCATGATCCCAAAGGACAAGGAGATAATTTTCAGCTTCCGAGTAGTTTTGGCCAAACCTGATAAATTCTACAAGAGTGGAGGGGTCACCCATGTTCGGTTCCACAGGGAGAGTGGTGTTCAGGGGTTCAGACCGAATTGAAGTTCCCAGGAGCGCTTGGGTAATGTTGTATGTAAACGCTCCTGTACCCGGGGTTGCAGTTGATGAGGTAAAATCGACGTAAACAAGAACATTGACTTGTTGGGTAGACCCTTCTGTTTCTAATTCGATAATCTGGTTTATTGCTGCTAAATCTAAGTTGTTATCAGCGCACATATACATCAGGATGGTCCAGTTTCTCGGAGAATTCCCATTGGTTACTGGAATTCTTGAGCCAATATTTTGGGTTGTGTCTTCTGGACTTAGAGCAACGGTTGATGAAATCCCGCCAATTTTTAATGGTTCGTGAGGTTTGGAACTAAGGAGGGCTTCCTGAGTATGAAAAGTACTAAAATGGGCCCCAAGTAATGAGATTGGTGAAATAATGGGCATCAGGAGAAGCAATGCCAAGAGAATTGGTTGTGTCCCTTTCATGCAATTACCCTCTTATGCCCTCAAGAGCGGTTTCCCCCAATAAATTTATCCAAATCCAACCTCCCCATGGTTCAAAAATTGGCTTTGTTAATCTTTAAAAGCTCTTGTCACTGTTGGTTTCTTTCCTAGCTTTTGTTGGGATTGATTCCGATGCCGGTTAAACAAACTTCAAGCGAAAGTCGCGGGAAACTTCATTTTGTAGAATTATTAACTGTGGATATTGACGGTGTTCCCAAAGGAATGACTGTGCCCATTAGCCCTATCGATTCCATCACACCTCTGCAAAAAGGAACATCACCTATTCCACAATGCGGTATCGATGGCTCATCAGTCAAGGGTCTCGCGACAATCACTACCTCCGATCTTCGGTTAGTTCCTGATTCAACTACAATTCAAGAGTTACCGAATAGTGTACCCCGCAGGGTGGTTGTGATATCTGATGTGTTCAAACGTGCCATCGATGGAAGCCTGAGTCCTCATCCCTTAGCGCCACGAACAATTCTAAAACGCAATGTTGAACGACTTGCAGCTAAAGGCATGGAAATGCGTGTGAAATTGGAACCTGAATTTTATTTCCTGACAGAAGATGGTGTACCATTAGATGCAGCGGGCTATGCTGATATTTTTCCTGAAAACAAGGGAATGGATTTACTACTGGAAACCGCTTTAGATCTACGTGCAGCAGGAATTGAAACCGCTTGGCTTCATTCAGAACACGGGCAAAGTCAACAAGAACTTGAACTGAATTTCACAGAACTCAGTCAGGCGGCAGACAACTTTTTGCTTTTCAAACTCCTAGTTCGCCGACGGGCTGCATTGTATGATGTGGAAGTCAGCTTCATGCCTAAACCGTTTCCCAGTCAAGCGGGGAGTGGTTTACATTGTCACCTCCAACTTTGGCAAGGCAATCAGAATCTATTTGGGAATCCCGATGGAACCCTCACCGACATAGGGATTCACTTTGTGGCTGGATTAATGCATCACGCTCCAGCAATCACAGCGATAGCGAATCCCACGGTAAATTCCTTCAAACGGTTGGTTCCTGGATTTGAAGCCCCCGTTTACAATGCCTGGGGTTATCTTAACCGTTCAGCCCTTATCCGTATCCCACTTTTCACCTCAGCTGAAAAAGCGGCTATCGAATTTCGATCTCCTGATCCATTAACAAATCCCTACTTACTCTTTGCTGTGCTCTTGGGTGCAGGAATGGATGGTGTGGAAAGGCAGCTTAAGGCTCCAGAACCGGTCACTGAAGACCTGTACCATATGTCACCCAAACATCTTGCACAACGCAAGATTGAGCAATTACCAGACACTCTGCAAGGTGCACTTCAGGCACTCCAAAAAGATAAGCTTCTCAATGATGTACTCGGTCAGGAATTCAGCAAGCTCTACCAGGAAATTCGTGAAGCCGAATGGTATCAATACACCCACGCAGCGGTAACCGACCAAGAATGGGAATGGTATCTGCATCGCTAAATTTTAAGAATACAAAGATAACCTACACTAACCAGGGAAAAGAAAATGACCGATATCAGTGAAAGCATAGAAATCAAAGCACCTCTTGAAAAAGTCTTCAAGTACACTGTTAATTATCGAAACGTCCCAAAATTCATCGCCTCTGTCACCAGCTATGATCCAACAACAGAAGCCCTCTGGGGGGTTGGCACACGATTTGCCATGGGTGTAAGTGTCAAAGATTTCCGCTTCACCCAAGAATTAGAAGTCATCGAACTACAGCTAGGCCGTAGCTTACACGTTCGATCACTTTCAGGGCAACCATTCCAAGATGCAAAATGGTATTTTGAACACACCGCATCGGGAACTCGTGTGACCTACGAAATCACCTACCAACTTCCCAAAATTTTTCTTGGTCGGAAGATTGACGAGAAAACCCGAAAAGGGTTGGATAATCAAATTCGCATCGATGCTCGAAAAACTCTCACTACTCTAAAAGCCCAAATCGAGAACCCGACATAATTTTCCTTTTATAAAAAGCAGAAGCTTTAATTGAATAAAGCAATCAATCACCGTTCTACACTGAGTTAGAAGGAGGCTGTCATGGTTCTTCCCAAGAATGGCACGAAAGTCGTATTGACTGCTTCTGAAATCGAAATGAGCCATTTCGGTGAAGATCCATTCGGAGCCTTTGCTGGGTCATTCCTCCTCATTCCAAGTTTTCTCAAACCCCTCTACATGCCGAAAGAAGAAGACCAATTGAGCAAACGATCCCGATTTGCACCATATGGGTTACGAAAAGTGGAAGCGCTTCTCCTCGATAATGGCTTTGATGAAACCGAGGTAGCCGTGGTTCATCCCTCAAATCTTAAGCATTTCATGGGATCAGATACACGGGTAGTGGGCGTTTCAAGCATGGACCCCCTTGGAATTGCCTATGTGAGCTTAACCTACTCCAATATGTTCTCCCTGGGCAGCGAGCCACGCAATCGTCGTGAGTTCCGTCATCTATTACGGAAAAGCCCTATCGCCAAAGTGCATGATCGTGGTCAAGCAAAAGTGATTGTTGGTGGAGCTGGTGCTTGGCAAGTAGCTGGTCAAACAGCAAGGCAAACATTGGGAATTGATTGTGTCATTACAGGTGAAGTTAGCCCTCACCTGGTGGAATTTTTTCATAATGCGATCGATGGCAAACCTCTCCCCACAACAGATGTTGGTGGAATGCTAAAAGCCCCTGAAGACATTCCTCTAATTCGAGGTGGTTCTATTCATGGGGCGGTTGAAATCACACGTGGGTGTGGTCGAGGCTGTCAATTTTGTTCACCAACTCAGCGAAGACGGTTTTCATTACCGCTCGAACACATTCTGCAGGAAGTACGGGTAAATGCTGATTCAGGTAATGAGATGATTATTCTCGCAACAGAAGATCTCTTTCTGTATGGACTTGAATCACCTAAGTTTATCCCAAATCGGAAAGCTGTTGTCAATCTTATCGATAATTTGGTGAACGTCCCTGGCATTCATTACATCCAACCTGCTCATATTGCATTGGCACCTGTTGTTGCTGACCCAAAATGTACCGAAGAAGTTGCAGAACTTCTCATAAATCGTGCCCGGTATAAGCGCCGAGGAAAACCCTATGTTACTGCTGAGGCGGGTATAGAAACGGGAAGTGTCCGCCTCTTTAAACGGCGTATGGCTGGTAAAGCTCTCCCTTTCAAAGTAGAAGAATGGCCTGAAATCGTGAAACAAGCCATTGGAATCCTCAATGATAATCAGTGGTTTCCGTTAACAACTTGGTTAGTTGGTCTCCCAGATGAGGAAGAAGAAGATGTGATTGCCACCCTCGAACTCCTCGATGATATGAAAGGGATGAACTTGTTTGTGACACCCTTACTCTGGGTCCCATTGAGACCGTCAATTCTGAGTGAAGGGAGTCGTCCTCAAATTGAAGCTCTCACCGATTTACAATGGGAAGTTTTTACACGTTCTTGGAAATTCAATCTTGATGTGTGGCGACCTTCACTCAGAATGAATTCATGGAAGGCTTTTGCAAGTGCATTTCTTGTACCGATTTTCGGGAGTCTGGTATATTTCGTCTACGCACGGAGAAACCCCGCAGCCTCTATGATAAAACGACTGCTTTTCCATTCTTTCAATAAAGCATTCTTCGAATCGGCTTAGCCACAAAAAAGGAAGATATGTTCGTAGTTGAAGTTAATCAGTCGACGCTCCGCAGTGGTAACAGAAATTGTCACGGGGACGTATTTTCTGTCCACATTCAGGGCAAAATTGGGCATCGGGTGTCGATTTTGTACCCTCTTGTGTAGTTGGTGGAGTCTCCTGTGGTGGTGTCGGAGCGGGTGTTACAGGGGGTTGAGGCGTAGCTGGAGGGGTTCGGCGTCGCCGTGCTTCTGAAAGAAGCCGACGGTAAAGTACGCTCCAAATGGTCCGTGTATTATTCTGGGTTCCATGAATGGGACAGTTCAGTGTAAATGTCGTAGCAACTTCCGTGGAACTGACGCCTGTGGCTGGTGATAGTTCGCGTCCGCAAACACCACAGCGGTACAAATTATCCGCGACTACCCCGGCCCAAAGATCCAGTCCTGAATGGTCTAGCGTTAGGTGATGACCTACTCGATGGCGTGGACACACTAATAGTGCGGTGATTTTATCTTTGGGTGCTGGATCAAGAGCCATTACAATGAAAGGAGCACCACATGAGCAGGTGAAATTCGCTTGAATTGCTGATTCTACCATAGAGTTTTCACGTTTGCTTATTGGATTTGGGACCCACATCGATAACAGAATTTATCCGAATAATTAATTCGGACTCCACAATTACTGCAATATTGAATGGGTAGGTCCCGCATATTAGTTTGTGTAACTCTAGCTGATATGGATATGGGTTGTGTGACTGGGATGACTTGGGGTCGAACTTGGGGTTGAATTTGAGATTGAACTCCCACACCAACAGCTGGTGATCGTGCTAGGTGGGGATACATAGGCGTCCATACAATTCGATAGTTCCGGTTGGGGTGCCCATTTGGGCAGTATGGATGAAGATACGTTGAATTAGCATCTTGTCTCACAACAAGCAGTGCAACCGTTCGCTCACCACATTTTTCACAGCGATGGATGCGGTCAGCAACCGAAGGCAACCATGATTCTAATTGTGCAAGAGGCAATCGAATCACATCGCTGGTTTTATCTAATGCACACTTTGTTTTTAGAAGAACTAGATGGTTCCTAGCTTTCACAGCACGGACGACTAGAGGTGCACCACAAAATCGACAAGACAACCGACGGGTCCAGTCACTACCAACCGCTGTTGCCACGGTTGCATAAGGCCAACCGGTTTGTCCTCGCGCCCGTTGAATCTTCATCCACGTCTCACCTACATCAACGCCAGCAATTAGGATTAGCGACCCTGATATGATTTGGAAAATATTCACGGGGGCAAGTATTCCCACCACAAGAACCACAATCCCAACGTACTTTAGATCCCAGGCTGCCCGCTGTGGCATTTTCTTCACAAATCCCCCTGATCTTACAGCCATTATACAACCTACTATCCCGCCTAAGAATGATAGCAAGAGCAGGAGAAATCCCAGCTGGGACAAATAGTAGAAAGGTTGCCATATGATAGGAATAATCCAAAATCTAGAAACTGCAATAATTGGACTTAGGACTGCTCCGATTCCGCCTAATATTGCCAGAGTTTCAACTGTATCTAATTCCATTAATACCATTCCTCCAAAAGACTTCGTCTTTCGTTCTGTCTGAATCTAAGAAATTCGTAAATTAAAAGATTGACCATCCCGGCATAATTCCTCTGGTAGGTTTTACTACACTTTGAGGGCTAAAAATCGAAAATACGCACGCTTATATAATTCAAGGCATGAAACGCCAGCTAGAACTACTCATTTGGTGAATTTTGATGAACGACCAACCGGTTGCTAATACAACCTCATTTGGAGCAATTGGATTCGGATTTTCACTATTACTCCTGTCTCTCTATATGGCTCAAATCCTTGATACCAACGCCATGGGCGTTATTCTAGCCACTGGGTTATTCGCTGGCGGACTAGCCCCGCTCATCGCCGGCTTGTGGTCATTGAAAACAGGAAACTCCTTTGCAGCAATCACGTACATACTGGCGGCTACTTTCTGGTTTTCCTATGCCTTCATCTACTTCCTTCCCGCACTTGGACTAGTAACACCGGTTACAGAACCTGCAGTAGCTATGCTGATGCAAATGCCATTCTTCTTCCTTTGGGGACTTCTAGCCTTTTGGCTGTTTCTCAGCTCCATGAAAACAAATCGCGTCTTGCAGATCAACTTCTTTCTACTCGCCATTTTCTTATGGCTCGTAGCTTTCGGGTATTTCCATGCTTGGGAAAGTTGGAATACTACAACCATTGCTGATATCACTCTCGTCTGGATTGCCGGCTGGGTAGGCGTTGCTGCAGGATTCGTTGGGATTTACTATGGACTTGCATCAGTGCTAAATGAGACGTACAAACGCGAAATTATGCCCCTCGGACAGATTCCCCCATCCACCTAGCTACGGAACTCATTTGAAACCCAGTCTTTAAAACCCAAAGAGACTACTCCCACATATGCGCATCGCTGTTGGTTCACAAAATTCAGTTAAAGTTGAAGCTGTCAATCAAGCCTTTGGTCTTTATTTCGATGAGCTAGAACTAGTGCCCGTCTCTGTTGACTCCGGGGTTCAACCCTTTCCCATGTCTCAGCAGGAAACACTCACAGGGGCACACAATCGAGCTCAAAAGGCTTGGGAGGCTGACACCTCAATAGATTATGCTGTAGGTATCGAAGCTGGCGTTTTCTCAATTGAAACTTATTTTCTCGTGCAAGGCTTTGCCGTTGTAAGAAAAGATGATGAAGTGGGTTTGGGTTGTTCAGTGGCGTTTGAGGTTTCACCTAATCTCATAGCAAAAATCGATCCCTCTAGTGACCGAAGTAAACAAACAGTTGAACAGCTTCTGGGGCGCTCCAATATATTTCACCAAGAAGGAGTGGTTGGCGTACTCACCCAAAATCAGCTGACACGAACCCAAATTCTACGTGATGCCGTCATATGTGCATTACCTCGTTTCCTCCTCCCCCAGTATTTCATTCCCTAACATCTGCTAACTATTCGAACCTAGCTGATTAAGGATCCTGCGAATTCGTATCCAATGGCGACCCTGCCAATACACTTTTTGACAAGCAGGATTTGTGCACCGCCAGAACTTGTGATGACGTTTGAACGAACCCTCTGGGACATCGCCTTCGACTTCTTCCTTTGGGACAAGTCGGACAGGTGTGTTACATTGGGAGCATCGACTTCGATTTGGATCCTCAGTGAATCGTACTCCCAACTTATCTTGAAGTGATTCTAACATTGTTTCCACAGATCCCTCACCCGGATTCAACGCTTTGAAGCCCTGTGCACGAGCCCGAGCAATCAACTCGATATCTCTCGTAAGCAGCACTCGATCTTGGATTAGGTCTAAGATTTCGTCATCCGATTGTGTATCACTGTATAGAGTATCATAACCGAATAGGCGAAGCCATCGGGCTAGTGATCCGAGCATCCCATCAAGAATAAACCTCGGTTGGGTTGGAGGGTTTTGGATCACAATTTCTTTCTCCAAATTATACGATATCCACCTTTCTTTTAAAGGATTCACTACTACTTATCGGCACGATACTGATTCTTGATTGCCCCTTGAAGTGATTAGATTGATTGACAAACTTCAGAAGGCTGCTGACTACGGTCAAAGCCTCGGTGCCACATACGCGGAATTGCGTGCTGAGTCTCTTAATCGGAACAATTCTCAGTATGAGGATGGACGTGTGCGCAGCATCAGCCAACGCATCGAAGAAGGCGCAGCAATCCGTGTTTTAGCTGGTGGAACCTGGGGATTTGTATCTACAAGCGACCTATCAATAGACGGTCTAAAATCCTCAGTGAAGGATGCCTATTCACTTGCCCTAAGTGCAAGTAAAGCTCGAAACCAACCAATTGAGCTAGCTGAAATCAAACCAGTCCAAGATAAGGTTCTCCTCAAAGTTGGACGAAATCCCACGGAGGTTGACCCCGACGAAAAAATCGCTTACGCCGCCAAGCTCTGGAAGGAAACACAACGACTTGATTCTCGTGTCTCAGCCATCACTGTTCGTCAACGCGATGGGTATGGAACGAAGTATATTGCGACCAACGAAGGAACTCAACTCGAAATAGGATTCGGTCATGTACATCTCTGGGTATGGGTTACCGCAAAAGAGAATGGAAAAATCACAGGATCACGTGATGAGACAGGATCATCATCTCTTGGATGGGAGTATTATGAACATAACCAGACACCAGAGGTTGTTGCAGAGAGAGTCGTCAATCGCGTGAAAAGGCAACTCGCTGGGTCAACACCTAAACCTGGAAGCTTCCCATGTGTGTTAGGTCCCAATGTTGTTGGAACCCTTGCTCATGAAGCCCTAGGTCATCTCGGAGAAGCTGATCTCACCTTACAAAGTCCTTTCAACGGAAAAATGGGTCAATACATTGCTCCAAAGGGAGTAACCATGGTGGACGATGGTACCATCAAGGATGGAATGGGAACCGACAAGTATGATGATGAGGGCGTTCCCACGAGCCGTGTGGAACTCATCAAGGATGGCATTCTACACGCCCTCCTAACCGACCGAGAATATGCCCACAGAACCGGATTACCCGCTTCAGGTAATGCGCGAGCTCAAGACTACCGCTACAGTCCGATGATTCGAATGCGAAATACATTCTTCGAGCGTGGTGATGTGTCAGATGATGAACTCTTTGAGGGCATTGACTTCGGGTATTATTGCCTCAGTGTAGCAGGAGGTCAAGCCCAAATGAATGCGAGTTTTCAAGTCGGAATTCAAGAAGCCTATGAGATTGTGAATGGTGAACTCGGGAATTCTGTAACCAACATGTCTATTTCTGGAATTGCCACCGATGCTTTACTCCAAATCGAAGGTGTCGGAAAAGATGAATTCAGATTTGAAGAAGGACGATGCGGAAAGGGGCAAGAAGCATTAATCAGTGATGGTGGCCCGCGAATTCGTTTTGGGAGTGGACCGATTACCTTTGGAGGAAAAGCGTGATTCTACATGGAGCGTGAATTAAGAATGAAAGAAAACCGACAAACCCTACTTGCTCTAGCAGAAAAGACCGTGGCTTATGGCATGAAACACTCCGATCAAATCGAAGTCCTCATAAGAAATAATTTTGAAATAAGTGCCGAAATTATTTTAGGAGAAATTAACCGGACATCTAAATCCCAAGAAGCTGGCGCCTCCATCCGCTGTGTCGTTGATCAACGCCTTGGTTCAGCTTTCACAAATCGTCTGGAACAAAGTATTTTGGAGAAAAGCGTGAAGCGAGCAATTGCGGCAGCAAAGGCAAGTACCTCTGACTCGACATGGCAAGATTTTCCTCAACCAAAGAAATATCCCAAAGAACCGAAGGTCTGGGATAACAAAATTCCAGAAACTGACCCAGGTGTATTCGTTGATATGTCAACAACAATGATTCAGCAAACAAAACAACGAGATCCAGAAATCATCTTTGGTGAGGGAGGTGCAGGTGGCTTTTTTGGATGGACAGCGTATGCAAACTCCAATGACATTGCGATTTCGGATCGAGGTACTGGTGTATACGCCTATGCTGCATTTGTGACGCCCATTGAATCGGGGATGACTCCGATGGTTTGGACCATCGATGTGAACCGCAATTTCCAACTAGACTTGGATTATGTTGTCGAAAATACCCTGAAAGATGTTCATTTGGCAAAGAATTCAGCAAAAGGGAAAACGGAAACCGGAACAGTGATTTTTAATGCATCTGCCTTGGATAAATTACTTACCTACGCCTTTATGCCCGCCATCAAGGGAGATAATGTAGTCCGCGAAAAATCAATGCTAGCCGACAAGATGGGTGACATGGTCGCTTCCAAAATTCTTTCCTTCACCGATGATGGACTCAAAGAAAATGGATATGCAACAGAGCTGTTCGATGGCGAAGGGGTTGCCCGACAAAAGACGCCCCTTATTGAGAAAGGAAAACTCCGTTCGTTCTTATGGAATAACTATTGGGCACAACGTCATGGTGGAATCACCACAGGAAATGCGACGCGAAACCTCCGAACAGGAGTACTCAATATTGCCCCAACAAACATTGTCGT
Organism: Candidatus Hermodarchaeum yapensis; assembly: GCA_016840405.1. Taxonomy (GTDB): domain Archaea; phylum Asgardarchaeota; class Hermodarchaeia; order Hermodarchaeales; family Hermodarchaeaceae; genus Hermodarchaeum; species Hermodarchaeum yapensis. The sequence goes on along the minus strand of JAEOSK010000013.1, from coordinate 44,241 downwards.
TCCTGGAGGCAAACGTTCACAAGAGGATATGATCAGCGACATCAAATCAGGATACCTCATCAACGGATTACAAGGCGCCCACTCTTCGAATCAAGAAACAGGCGATTACAGTGTGGTGGGCAATCCAGCCTTTCGAATCAAAGATGGGAAGCTCGTCGGAGCCGTCCATGGACTAATGCTTGCTGGAAATGCATTCGAATTCATCAAAAAAGCTGAAGAAGTCGGTAGCGATGTACGAGCATATCTCTCAGATGGTGGAGGATCAATAATTGGTCCTTCCATTCAGTTTCGCAATATCCAAGTTGTGGCTAAAGCTGAGTAATTTTGTTCATTTACGTGTAGACCCTTAATCTAATTCCTTGGATAGCTGCTCTAACAACTCACGCTGACGCTTTGATAATTTCTTGGGCACTTGAACATTAATGCGAACCAACAGATCGCCTTTTCCTCGCCATTGCGTACGTGGCATACCTTGACCCCTAAGGCGAAGGACCGTATCCGGTTGTGTACCTGCAGGAATTTTTAACCGGGCTTGAGACATGAGAGTCGGAACTTCAATCTCTGATCCCAATGTGGCTTGAGTGATGGTGATTGACACTTCAATAACAAGATCATCACCCACGCGCTGGAATGTTTTATCCGCTTTGATATGAACCACAACATAGAGGTCACCAGGACGCCCCCCATCATGAGACGCCCCTTGGCCCTTCAAGCGGAGCATGGAACCAGATTCGATACCAGGTGGAATCTGGACCCGGATACTTCGCTTTTCCTTAACGGTTCGTTTTCCTTTACACTCTGAACAGAGGGTTTCAGCGATTTGTCCTCTACCTTGACAGGTAGGACAGGTACCCACGCGGATAACTTGCCCGAACATTGTTTGTTGGACTTGACGGAGTTCCCCATAACCTCCACAATTAGTACAGGTATTCAAAGGCGTTCCGGGTTCAGCCCCCTTTCCTTCACAATGTGGGCATTGTTCATCTCGTTTGAGGCTGATTTCTTTTTCAATACCAGTCGCTGCTTCTTTGAGTGTAATTTCCATGTCATAACGGAGGTCTATAGCTGTGGTGCGACCGGGGGCGCTGCGTCCCCTTCTGCCCGTGAAGAAATCGAATACGCTTCCAAAGCCGCCTAGACCACCACCGAGGCCAAAGCCTCGGAGGATATCCTCAAAATTAATTCCGCCGAAAATATCTTCGGCAGTATAACGGCCACTTATGCCTGCATGACCGAACTGGTCGTATTGAGCTCGTTTTTGATCATCGGAAAGAATCGCGTAGGCTTCCGAGATCTCTTTGAACTTGTCTGAGGCATCCAGCTCCTTGTTACGGTCGGGGTGATATTTAAGCGCGAGTTTTCGATATGCTTTACGAATCTCTTCTTTTGTAGCCTGACGCGGGACTCCCAAGACTTCGTAATAATCGCGTTTTTGGTTATTGCCATAACTCACGCTAGTCACCGAATACAGTAAACAGGAATCTAAACTGGGCTTTTATTTGTTCTGCCAACGTTAATCTGAATGAGGATGAATTAGTGTTGTGTCGAAAGATCTGATTACTTCTTGTCTTCATCGTCTACGACTTCGTAATCAGCGTCAACGACTTTTTCTTTGGACTTTTTCTTTTTCTTCTTCTTCGTTGGTTCAGATGGCTCTTCGTCAGGAACTCCTGCTTGGGCTTGTTGTCGAGCTTGTTCTTCAGCGACTTGCTGGTAGACCGCAGCTCCAAGACCTTGTATTACGTCAGTGAGTGTTTCCATTTCCTCTTTCACTGCAGCGAGGTCTTTGTCTTGCACGGCTTTTTCAAGCCGGTTGGTAGACTCTTCGACCTTTTGGCGATCTTCCTCACTTACTTTATCGCCATGTTCTTTCAGGGTTTTCCGAGCCGTATAGACCATTGATTCTGCTTTGTTGAATTCTTCGACTTCTTCCCGGTGGCGCTTATCTTCTTCTTCATACTTTTCAGCGTCCGCAACCATTCGCTCCTTCTGATCATCCGTTAGTTTTGTCGATGCAGAAATCGTAATTTTTTGTTCATTACCCGTACCGAGGTCCTTTGCAGACACATGTAGAATCCCATTAACATCAATATCAAAAGTGACTTCGATTTGAGGAATACCCATTGGCGCCGGTGGAATACCCGTGAGGTTGAACTGTCCCAAGGAGATATTATCACGAGCCATAGCTCGTTCACCTTGAAGGACATGAATTGTCACAACCGTCTGCATATTGCTTGCAGTACTAAAGATTTGGCTCTGCGTGATAGGAATAGTTGTGTTTTTGTCGATGATTCGTGTCATCACTTCTCCTTTGGTTTCCACACCCAACGATAACGGTGTAACGTCAAGAAGAAGGAGGTCTTTGACCTCTCCGGTGATAACACCAGCTTGGATGGCGGCTCCAAGAGCCACTGCTTCCATAGGATCTACACCACGTTCCGCTTTCTTCCCAATGAATTTCTCGACATACTGGCGGACAATAGGCATGCGTGTTGGTCCGCCAATAAGGATGATCTTGTCAATTTCTTTCGGTCGTAACTTGGCATCCTTGATTGCGGTACGCATTGGACCGTCACAACGTTCAATGATCACTCGAACTAGGTCTTCCAGTTTTGCGCGAGTTAATTTTCGTTGCATGTGTTTCGGACCCGATTTGTCGGCGGTGAGATACGGGAGGTTGATTTCCGTTTCGATAACATTCGAGAGCTCGATTTTTGCCTTTTCTGCAGCTTCGAGTAACCGTCGCCAAGCAGTTGGATCATCATGAAGATCCATTCCATGCTCAGCTTTGAACTCGTCAGCAAGCCAATTGGCTACTGAGAGATCCATATCCGTTCCACCTAGTTGTGTATCTCCTGCGGTTGATACGACCTGAAATAGTCCACTCCCAGTATCAGGATCAGGTCCAAAATCCATGATAGTGACATCAAGTGTTCCTCCGCCGAGATCAAACACGAGAATCTTCAATTCCTGATCAAGCTTATCAATACCATATGCAAGAGAGGCTGCCGTCGGCTCGTTAATCAAACGCACTACTTCTAAACCCGCAAGTTCTCCAGCATCTTTCGTTGCCTGTCTTTGGTTATCATTAAAATAGGCAGGAACTGTGATAACTGCTTTCAGAACTGGTTCCTCAAGGAAGGCCTCTGAATCTGCTTTGATTTTACGTAAAATAAACGAGGAGAGTTCTTCAGGTGTGTAGGTTTTATCTCTTATCTTGATCTTTTTTCGGGTGCCCATTTTCCGCTTGACTGCTGTAACTGTCCCTTCCGGGTTTGCTACTGCTTGTCGTCGGGCGGGTTCACCTACTAGCCGTGTTCCATCATCGGTGATGGCGATATAGGAGGGGAAAGCTTTCCCTGATAGGGTTTGACCTTCTGCACTGGGAATGATGACTGGTCGGTCTCCGCGCATCACGGCTGCCGCAGAGTTACTTGTTCCCAGATCAATTCCAATAATTTTTGCCATACGAATCAACTCTGTATCATTAATCAGTTACAATCATTTTTTTTGATGAATTTTTCTTCGGTTTTTCTCCTTTTACTGGCGAGGTTTTGGCAGCTTCTGGAGATTTGGGAGCAATTGCAATTTTCACCGTGGACGGGCGCAATAACGCTCCCTTTAGCAGATAACCTTTCCGCAATTCTTCAATTACGGTATTTGGGGGGACTTCTGAAGTTTCTTTACGAACCACCGCTTCATGACGCAGAGGATCAAAGGCTTGTCCCTCGCAGGAAATCGCCTTTACGCCGGCATTTTGCAGGGTAGTTTTCAGGTTATCAACTAGCATACTAAGCCCTTCAATAAAGGGGGCATTCATTTCAATTTGAGGTACCATAATTTGTGCTCGCTCTAAATCATCCAAGATTGGCAGCAATGACAAAATCAAGTCACGATTGGCTTGGAGTCGCAACTGGGTTTTGTGTTTTTCCATGGATTTGACATAATTCTCATGATCTGCCTGGACATAAGCAAGTTGTGTCTTGTGTTTCTCAACTTCGGCTTGGGCTTCGTCTAAGGCTTTCTCCAGCTGCTTCTTAGTCAACGTAGGTTTCTTGGCTTTCTTTCTGGGATTCGCAGCTTCAATTTCCTCACTCTTAGCCTCTTTTGACTTTGTCACTTCGTCTTGGTTATGAGGATTGTGTGTCATTGATCGAATCGACCTCATACTCTTCATGAAACGTGTTCTGCTTGCTTAGTTATGAAGGGAGCTGTTGTTACCAAATCCCAAATACTGCTGAGCGTTTTCTGGATGTAATGCCGAAGGCATTACGGGCATCAGCAGCTCACAAAAATCTGATGACAAAATAAAAGATTTTCGGAGATACTTGAATCAGAATTATAGTAGCTAGCATGAAACGGTTGGTTTAAAGAAAAGTATCCAGTGCCCCTTTCAATGGTTGGTAACCTACGCCCCCAACGATTCGGTGGACCATTTGTCCATCTTTAAAGATGCCAAAGGTGGGCACACCTTGGACGCGATATCGCATTGCTATCTCAATATTGAGGTCGATATCGATTTTTGCTACTTTTGCTCGCCCAGCATATTCTTTGGCGAGTTGATCGACGACTGGTGCCATCATTTTACAGGGTCCACACCATTCAGCATGAAAGTCTACGAGGGTGACGCCTTTGCTAATGGTTTGATCGAAATCTTGGGTGGATAAATGGAGAACCCCTTGTGGGGTTTGGGGGTGTTCTGTTTGGGTTGTCATTGTTTGTTTTAACTCCTTAATTTTTTGTTCACGTAATCGTGCAAGTTCCGGATCGGGGTGTTCACTCATTGTGATTCCTCCTCTCCGTGGTTATGAGCGGGATTGGTGCAACCTTGAGTGTGGCATCCTTCTCCGCTCCTGAAGTTGGGGACGATGTATGCGGCGAGTAGGAAGACTAGCCCGATTATTGCTAGCCAGGGTATTGCTATCGTTATGCTCAGCATTACAAGGGCTAGACCAATAATGACCATGCTTATTCCTTGTTTGGTACAGAACGGACAACCGATTTTTGCCATTACTCGTTCACCGTCCTTTTAGCTGCACGTCATTTCTTTTCCTTCTTTTGCAGCTACTAACTTTCGGTGGATGTGTGATAATATAAAGCTATCGATAGTTCCACTACTGTGCACAACCGATTAACGTTTCTTCGCTGATTCCGCCCAATATTTGTCCAAAAAAGTCACAATCTGTTTGTAGAAGGAGTCCAATGTGTCCTTGATAAGATCTTTCAAAGTTGACAAGCTCACGGCTTCATAGACATAGACATATCCGCCCTTTCGTAATGTTCGGGTTCGACGGTATGCAAATCCACGTTGAACTAGATTCTGAATTGCGCGCTGAATTGTGCTCCGGTTTCGCCCAAGGGCTTCTGAAGTCTCTTTAACGGTAGCTTGGCCTTTGAGCAGGGAGAAGTAGACATCGATTTCTAGGTTCCGAAGTCCAAGAAAGCAGTGCATAACGTCGCTTGCTTCAACCTTCTTACCCGTCATGATTTGTTGAACGCCTAAGAGTGCCATTCTTTGGTTCACCGTTTTATTGGTGTGTAAAAATAGTTATTGTTTGATAATAATGTTGTGGTCGGTTGTGCCACTATCTATATCAACCCTTATTCAAAATGCTATCTAAAGACAGTGTAATGAGGAATAAGATAAAATAAGTCCTTGTAGCTTCGAGGGGGAATGGTGGCTGAATGTCTGATATCCATGGGTTTCAGGTGGAGCTGAATAGCCCTTATGACCTTGACGTGACCGTGGATAGTTGGATTTATCCTGATATTCAGCCAGCGCCTGAGATGAAACGACCTGGGGAATTTGCTCGTTGCATACAAATCGAGAACGTTCAGGTTCCTATTCGCGTTTACCAGTTGCGAAAAGGGTCTCATCCTAGTCTACTGATTCAATGGCCAGTCAAGTACGGGACTCAACATGAAGCCATCACCTCTTTAGTAGAATGGCTGTTAGGTTGGGATGTGGATACCCAACCAGTTCTCGCAGCGATAAAACAAGATCCTGTAATAGCTCATCTTGCTAAACCCTTGAGAGGCCTTCGGCCCTATTCTCAACCGTCACTTTTTGAAGCGCTTGTGAAAGCTGTTCTCCAACAACAAGTCAGTTTTCGGGCTGCGAATCAAGTCACTCGAAGACTGGTCTTGACCTATGGACCACAATGTCAACTCGGAGACGGGAAATTATACGGATTTCCAACATTAGACACTCTAGTAAGTCTTTCAGAAGCGGATCTCCGGGCTTCTAAAGTTGGTTACAAGGCACCTTATCTTATTGGGCTTTTTGAACAGCTGACAAGCGGGTCACTGCAATTAGATATGCTTGCACAATCTGGTACCGAGGTAGCAATACGTGAACTCGATGCAATACGGGGGATTGGTGTCTGGACTGCAGAGCTTGCGGTGTTAACTGGGTTACGGAGGCTGGACGTATTTCCATCTGATGATCTCGGCATCCGGCAAATCATTTCGCAACTATACATGAATGGGCGACCAGCGAAACGGCGTGATGTTGAACGAGTTGCAAAACGATGGGGCGCGGTTGGGGCATTGGTACAATATTTTTTAATGTGTGCTCAGGTGCTCGGGCTTGTATAGCGGTTTAGGTTACATTTACACAATGTAAAGCTTTATATTTAGGCACGCCTAAATTAAATTTATGAATCCTGGACCACGTAATCCTGCTGGTACAACCCAAGAAGAATCGAAATCTACGTCCACTGCAAGGCGATATGACATACCAAGTGCCAGTATCGAAGAGTATCTCGAAGCCATTTTCAGGCTCCTACAGAATAAAAGGAAGTACGCCAAGACCGGCGAATTAGCTGAAGTTCTCGGTGTAAAACCAGCTAGTGTCACTCAAATGGTGCAAAAACTCGCCACAAAAAATTACTTGAAATACGAAAAGAGTCGAGGTGTGCTTCTTACACGCAAAGGGCGAAAACTAGCTCTGGATGTGCTACGACGGCACAGGATTGCAGAAAGATTACTTGTTGATTTATTAGGAGTTAGCTGGGAAGAAGCTCATGATGTGGCGTGTGAGTGGGAGCATATGCTTACTCCCGAATTATGTAATCGGATTCTTGATCGATTAGATGAACCAGCGACATGTCCACATGGCAATCCAATTCCTGAAGCTAATGGCACCGTATCGTCCCTTCCTGAACTGACTCTCGTTGATCTTGTACAAAATGAGAAGGCGGTTATTGATTGTATTAGTAATGAGAATGTTGACCTGCTCCGGATGATGGCTGCGATGGGCATGCTTCCGGGTGAAATCGTTCGTATTGTCCAAATATCTCCTATCGGGGATACTTTGCTTATCGAAGTGGGAACTGCCCACTTTGCGTTGAGTAGCAAACTTGCTAAATGTGTCCGAGTTCATCGCGAAAAAGACGATGAATGAATGCGAGGGAGATGTTTGGTGTGAGTGGCCATCGGAAACGGAAATACCGTCACCGCCACCAGGTATTGGAAACAGAATCGGTTCGGATAGCCTTAGTAGGTCAACCCAATGTTGGTAAAAGTGTAATTTTTAATCAATGGACTGGTCTTGGGGCAATTGTCTCAAACTATCCTGGAACCACTGTGGAGATTCTCGAAGGAACAGTATACCTCTCCAAAAACGATGTGTTTTCTCCAATATGGCTTCCAACAGTCAAAGACTGGGAATCACCTTCAGAGGAGATAATCAAATTAGAGGATGCAACACCGGATTCTGAAGGCGATAGATTCCGTCGAAGAAGAGGTCGACGTGGGTTCGGACGCCACTTTCGAAAGTGGAAAAAAGACACAGAATTTGAAGCCGAGAAGGGCATCCGCCTTGATATTGTTGACTTACCCGGCTCCTATACAATTGTGAGTCCTACTGCCGAAGACGAAAAAGTCACCCTCCGCTATCTCCAACAAAACCCTCCCGACGTTATTATTAATATCATCGATGCAACCAATCTTCCGCGGAATCTTCTTCTCACTCTCGCCTTATTAGAGTTTGATATTCCCCTTGTAGTTTGTCTAAACCAAATTGATCTTGCTCAGCGCATGGGCATTGAAGTTGATATTGGAGCATTAGAAAATCTACTCGGTGTCCCAGTTATTCCCACCATCGCTATCCATGGCAAAAATCTGAAACTTCTCCTCCGAGTAGCGGCTAAAACTGCAATCTCGAAAGGTCGAGAACAACATCCCCGTCGGCTGCTGTTTCCTGATGGAATTGAGGCTAAACTTCGGAGGCTGGAACAGAAGCTCGAAAATATGCAACTGTGTCCCCTAAATTTACCTTTACGAATTGTGTCCCAACAGCTCCTTGAAGAATACGCAGAATGCGCCCTCTGTATTGAGTTGCGACATGATCAAGAAGAAGCCGTCCAATTGGTTCAAAAAGTGCGAGACGAAATTGAATCAGAGTTTGATAACGATGTTGTGTTAGTTCTCGGAGAAAAGCGTCTCGACTATGCCTCCTACATCACTGAACAGGTCCAGAAAGGGAAAGGTGAAAGAGTTCCATTTACTGAACGGATATCCACTGTACTCACTCATCGGAAGTTTGGATTACCCATCGCGCTATTGATATTGATTGGATCGCTTCTCTTTATCTTCGCCATGGGAGCCATATTCTCAGCAACCATTGGCGAATTTTGGGAAGCTTTCATTAATCCTATGGCTGAATTTCTTATTACCACATATGTACCATGGCCTATTCTGCAAATTATCCTGTTTTACGGGCTTGTTCTTGGTATTCAAGGCTGGCTCTTCATCGCAATTCCATATGTTGCCACCTTCTACATTCTCTTATCAATTATGGAAGATACGGGTTATCTTGCTCGTATAGCGTTTCTATTAGATGCCTTCATGCACCGCCTCGGTCTGCACGGGAGAGCAATTATTCCCATGCTCACGGGCATGGGGTGCAATGTCCCTGGCGTGTTAGGTAACCGAATCCTAAATACAAAACGAGAACGGTGGATTGCAGGATTCCTAGTGGTTCTCGTACCGTGCTCTGCCCAACTTGCTATCATTCTCGGAACCGTCGCCCTTTATGGCTCAATCATCTTCGCCTTCATTATCTATGGAATCATCCTTAGCGTCATGATAGGCTTAGGCGCCCTCCTACAGCATACCTTACCAGGCCCCTCCTATGGTCTCGTCATGGAAATCCCGCCACTTAGAGCTCCTCGACTTACACAAATACTGAAAAAGACATGGATTCGGTTTAGAGAGTTTGTCTACATTGCGCTTCCCCTCATTATTATCGGTGGAGCCATCCTTGGAGTGCTACTAGAATTTGGGTATCTTTACTTCATCATCAATCCAGCGACTCCCCTTGTTGTTGGATGGCTCGGTTTGCCTCCTGAAGCAGCAGCCGCTCTAATCTACGGAATTTTGCGTAAAGAACTAACGGTCGAACTACTTGTTGTTCTCGCCGGCGGAAGCATCGAAACTTTCATGACTATCCGTCAAATGTTTGTCTTTGCTATCGTCACAACCATATACATTCCCTGCATTGCTACCATAGCTGTGTTGGGTCGAGAGTATGGTTGGAAGTACACCTTAGTTCTAGCGGCGACAACCATTACTCTAGCATTACTTTTAGGAGGTATAGTAAATTGGCTGCTCCTCGGTCTAGGTTTACCATAACCTTCAAAAGGTGAACCTAAAGTAGAATAACAATCTTGATAACAATTGAAAATGGAGGAAATATCAACAATGGCAGAATATAGATGCCCCATGTGTGGTAGTACATTTCAAAAAGCGCAAGCCTCTGGATGTGCTGGCTGTATGATGGCCCGCTCCTGTGGCTCAATTGCTTGTCCATCCTGCGGCTATGAATTTCCCGCCGTTCCTGAGGAAGCTTAGGATCGGGACATCCTAGGTTACCAATCTACTTCTCTCAGGAAGGCATATCATAATTTTTAAAAGGGGCAGTTGCTCCCTTCGAAGACTTTTTCTTATCATCTTTATGAGGACAAGTAAGAGTTGTTTAGCTTGGCAGTGCGGACTCGTCGCAGTCTCCTTTTTACAATGACTTGTTTACTCGTCTTCTCCTTAGTGACTACAGTAACCCATCCACTCCTTTGTATTCCAATCATTTCCACTCTTAACCAAGTGAACAACTTACCAGGTGTGAATTCTAACAAACAACCTGCCCTAGCAGATGAAATCAACTCGGTTGCAGGTTCTATTGCTCCGCCTGCTGCTCCAACACCCCTCACTAATTATTCGATTGATGCCCTCTTACTGCCATTGACCCATCATGTGAATGGATCCACAACCATCAATTATGTAAATCATGCAACCGACTCCCTTTCTGAGTTGTATTTTCATTTGTATCCTAATGCCTTCCAACCAGAGGGATGGATTGAGGTTTTCGATGTTCTATTCAACGATACTTCCTTACCCTACATGATTAGTGGTACCGATGATTCTCTGCTTTGGGTTAATTTAGTAAGTGGGTCTGGTCCTGGGGTGTTGGCTCCGGGACAGAATGTGACTCTTGATTTACTTTGGCAGGTCTTGATTCCAGAGCGGTTCGATCGATTTGGTGTAACTATAGAAACCGAAGATTTCGACCTTCTGGCGTTCAATTTGGGCAACTGGCATCCGATTGTTTCAGTCTATGATGACCGGGGATGGGACAGGACGCCTTACTCCCATCTGGGGGAGAGCTTCTACAGTGATGTCGCAATTTATGACGTCGATATCACCGTTCCTAATGATTATGTCATTGCGGCAACTGGCGAGCTTGAAAGCACGAGTGCTGGTGGAGGAACACGAACTTGGCATTTCGTGACCGGACCTGTCCGTGATTTCACATGGTGTGCAAGCCCCCACTACCAAACACTCAGTGTTGAAACGCAAGGTGTGAATGTGACTAGCTATCACATTGCTGGCCATGAATTGGCTGGGCAACGGGCCCTCGAAATCGCGACGCAATGTCTTGAAGTATTTGGAAACCGTTTTGGACCCTATCCCTGGGAGAGTCTTCAAATCGTGGAGGCTGATTTTTGGGCAGGAGGCATGGAATACCCCCAACTCGTTATGATTGGGACTGTCCTCTACGATGATTATGCAGGACTCTCCTATTTTGCCTCAGTTGTAGCGCATGAGATTGGGCATGAATGGATTCCCTTTACCATTGGAACTGATAGCTATACTGAACCATGGATTGACGAAGGATTTGCTTCATTTTGTGAATATGTATGGGTGGAACATGTCTACGGGCCTAGTACACTTGCGGACTATCGGCTTTATGATTTGAATCGATATTGGGGCTATGTAGCCAATGGCGGTGATGAGAGCATCAACCAGTCCATGGCATTCTGGCAAAACACCTATTGGGACGCCTATGGTAGCATTGTGTACTCCAAAGCCGCACTTGTTTATGATATGCTCCGCCATCAATTAGGCGATGGTACGTTCTACCAAGCCTGGCAAGACATTTATTCTTTGGCGATTCATCAAAACGTTCGAGCACGGACCATTCAACAGTATTTCGAAACCTCTGTTGGTGAGTCATTAGACTGGTTCTTCGAGCCTTGGGTGTTTGGGAGTGGGGTTGTCACGTTGAGCCTCGGAGCAGCCACTCTGTCGGCAGGAGTCGACGGATGGACAATTAGTTTTACTTTACTCCAGAGCGCTTCTACTCTTGTCCGGCTTCGTGTGCCTTTAGCCATCTCCTTTGGAGCAACGAGTGAAGTGGTGTGGGTCTGGATGGAAGCTTCTCCAACATCTGTCCTGAATATATCCGTGTCTGAATTTCCACTACAGTTGACACTTGATCCAGAACAGCTCCTTCTCTGCCAATATGGGCTGCGATCCCTCTTTCTAGCTCTTGGACCCGGATCTCCCATCCTTTATGGCGTTGTGGGGATAGTGGTTGTGACTGCACTAGCCCTTGGCATCGTAATTATTTGGAAACGTAGACGCGCCTAGGAAGCAATGTTCTTCGAGAAATCGGTTTGCTCTTAGCCAGCTATAAGTTGAGTTTCTCTTTTACTTGACGCATATCCTTCTCAAGTTGCTCAACACGTACGATGAGTTGACGAAGTAATGAGACGATATCCAAATCTGTTCCACGCTTTAAATCGTCGGGAGGTATCTTTCGCGGGCCACGACGTAGTGGATCGATATCTTCTGGTCGTAGATTACCCAATCTAATTCCACTCCTGTATTAAGAACTACCAACTCTTTTGAGACACCGAGTTTATGTGTTTCTCCAGATACGCTAGAATCAAATGTTCGAATGCATCGAATTATAACCAATGTGTCGAACAACCCTTTTGGTGAGCATCTGTGAAGAAAGTGAAAACCCAAAGTCCATTTCATGGAATCCGATTCGAAGGGGTATTGCTTGGTGTGGGTTTGACTCTAATCCTGTTAGGGGCATTGGGCATGTTTATTCCCGGACCGGCTTTCATGCCCATGAGCAGACACACACACATATTTTCGTGGGACGCTCAATCGTCTAATTTTGTTGGCGAGCTCTATGTACAGATGCTTCCTAGCCAATTTGCACAAGCCAGACTACAAGTCGAAGAGGGAGGAAATGTCAGCAGCATCGAAATCCAGGTCTTCAGTAACTACCAGAAACCGGCTATAACTATCTCATGCTCACATATACCATTGGGCGCCAAATCTATTCAGGACAAGACAGAATCTCCTCAGGACACTTTTCCCACAGCCAGAACATTCCAGTAGTGGCTGGTGCTGATGCCCAAGAATCACTCCAGGCTTTATTACCAATCTTAACTCTTGGAGCTGGATTGGCGCTAGCCATCATCGCAGCAGTCTACTACTTCAGAAAAGAAGAATAGAAAGTCGTGGAGGGTTTGGCAAGGGGTTACAGGAACTCTCGAAGAAGGAGAAGAAAATATTGAAGGTGCCCAAAGAGAATTACTAGAAGAAACTGGTTACATTCCACAATATCTCTTCCAGAAATATTCAAATTCTTGGGTGTATTCAAAGAAGCCGAGAGATCATGTTCTTTTGGCATATTGCCTTGTTAATTTTGCTCATCGTACTTCTCATGCTTCTTATTTTTGTGGTGCTTCAGCGTAACTGGATTCGCCTCATATTCCCCGGCTTTCCGAACCGTGAGAGATTAATTGAAAACGGCAAAATAGGTCTTCTCTTTTTGGTCGTTATTATTATCACCCTCCTTATTTGGATTCAAATAGCTGCACTAACAGCACTCCCCTTGTATGATGCATTCTTCAATGGAGGTTTCTGGGGCTCAGTAATCACCCTCGGTGTCAGCATCGCTAGTTATCTGAGAGGTCGGAAAGACCGCGTATCAACCGATGTTCCCAAGGTAGACAAAATCGTTACGCGTCGGCGATATGTTTGGTTCTTATTAGTGCTCCTTCTCATTGGCTCTACAATACCGTATCTTGTCGTGTTTGGGAACTATAGTGCGGTCAGGGAGGGGTCACAGATGTCACTAGACGGCAGTCTGGAATTTTCCACATCAATGCTTGATTATCCTCTTGTGAGTCAGCAGCAATTCTGGGTGTATGCACAATACTTGAGTTTTCCGTCCAATGTGTCATGGGCTTTTGACAATATCAGCATTCAGATTGATGTACGCGATGACAGCGGTGTTCTTGTGAGTAGTACCGAACTGTATCTGAACGCCATTCGTTCTTCCGTGTGGTTATTCGTCCGCAGTCCTGCAAGCCAAACGGGTGGTACCATCCTTCAGGTGCCAGGGCCAGGACTCTACTTTTTTGATCTAACGACCGAGTTCGACCAGTCGGTGCAGATTACCGTGGTTCAGATGTGGCAACCACTAATGGATATCCTATTCATAATCGCCGCATTGGGATGGACAGGCTTTATAGCTGGGGCTGTGTGGTTATCGCGCCGACAAACTCCGAAGACCCTGGTTTCTTTTCAGGTGTCTGGAGATGAAGGTCGTTAACGCCCTTGGGCTTTCATAATTTGGTGTAAGAATTCGGTTTTTTCAATAGAAAACAGCATTTACAACTACAGAAACTGAAATGGTTCGAAGTTCCAGTGATCAATTCCTTCTAGATTCCGAAGATTATAGGAGTAAATTGGCTCCTTCGTACGCCGAGGCTGCAGGGAAATCTCAGCCCCTTAGCTGACTGCAGACCCGTGCTAGTTTTGTCATGCAAAAAGTGTCATAATATCTTTATCCAGATTATGCAATAACCACTGTATTCTGCTAAATAGTGTCACAATAGGGGGCAAAAGTGTCAGAATAGCACTCTTCCTCATTTTTCAAACTTCAAAGAGGAACTAATCCTGTGCTGTATTCGTTTAGTACTTCAGTCCGTATTCTTCTCTTAATCTGAGTAAGTGCTGGTATTGCCAATCTCGTTCTTTAGCTACGGCTGCGTGTGTATCAGGTGAGTCTATGGCTCTATGGATAGCTTGTAAGGCATAAATTGCAGAACCAATAGAATGAGTTGAAACATGTGCGGTTGCCACCGCTTGACCTGCTGCACGGGCAGCAGAGCGGGCTGCATTATCTCTCCCTACTTCACGAGCGGCGGCATGGGAATCAAGTGAAGCCGTGCGAATAACAGCCATCTTAAACACCCCTGTATTTATCCAATTCTTGAGTGTTTCAATGGCTCTCCGAGGTCGCTGGTCTTCTGGATATTTTTCTTCAAAATATGGTAAAACACGCTCAGCACAATCAATTGCCCAGACTGCCAATGTTTTATGGTCAGTTTTTTTCACGAGCTCTACAAGTCTCTCATCGTTTCTGTAGTGTGTAAGTGAAAATCTTGGTTTCTTTTTTCGTGGTTCACCATTCACATTAATTCCTCAATATCTAATTTTTTTCATCCATTAGTTATGCCTGACACAGGAATCCTGAAAGAATGGATTGGCATATGTTGGGTCCACTGATTCAAAAGTGTCATAATAGAATTTTCCAGAATGTTACAATCCTCGAATATATTCGGGGCGTAATTTGTTAGCTGCTTGGGGATCATTGAGAACAGTGTCTATTGCATCGAGGAGTTGTTGTCGATCTTGCGAGAGTATTCCTCGGAGGGGAAGATAATTAGAAGCATGGTTTGTTCGAAATACACAATGGGTCAAATCGGTTAGTCCGTCCATTATGGTTCGAAGTTCTTCGAGAGTTTCGAGGGGATCAAGTGGTTGGAATTCACCCCGTTGTGCTTGGGCATGAAGTTCGGTGCCTGGAACTAACATCAGCGTCAGAGCTGCCAGATATGGAGGATCAATTGCTCGGATCGTAGCTGCTGTTTGGGTTGCATGTTGGTGACTCCGACTTTTCCCACCAACTCCTAAGATGATAATAGGCGAAACTGTATATCCTGCTTTTTTGAGACGGAGGCATGCTGTAATATGATCCTCATTGCTTATGCTCTTATTGACAAGTTGAAGGACCTCGTCATCTCCTGATTCCAAACCGATGTACACCATGTCTAGTCCAGCTTCTCGGATTTGTGTGAGCTCCTCATCGGTTTTCCGAAGGACATTCGTACCACTCGCATAGATGCTAATCCTTTCAACATCAGGAAACTCCTTGGTAAGTACTGTGAGAATCTCAAGTAACTGGGATGCTGAAAGAACGAACGCATCACCATCCGCGATGAAAATCCGTTTCGGACGAATCCGCTGAGTTCGTGCCAGTTCCTCGACTTCTTCACGGAATTGAGGAAAGGGTTTGACTTTGAATTGTTTGGTTCGATAACTCCCACAAAATGTACAACGGTTATGGGAACACCCTAAAGTTGCTTGAAGAATGAGGCTACCAGCTTCACTAGGAGGGCGAAACACAGGTGGTTCAAGGTAATTTGGGTAACCGAAGGAAAATGGGGGCATGAAACTCATGTTGCGTGAGAGCCCGTTCTTTAAGAGGATTCCGCCATCGCTAATTGGATATTTGTTACTTCTCTGTGGAAATTGCTTCTAGCAAGAATTGAAGGGCAGCTTTGCAAAAGTGTAATTTATTCTCGGTACGTGTTCCCTTGAAGACGAGTTTTCGGGCAATGGTTTCAAATCCGCGATGTGATACCGCAATGTGCACCAATCCCACGGGTTTCTTTGGACGTGCTCCAGTTGGACCTGCAATTCCCGAAGTCGCCAAGCCATAGTCTGTACGAAGTATCAATCGAATTCCATTTGCCATGGCAGCTACAGTTTCCTCACTAACCGCACCATGACGTTGAATCACGGATTCAGGAACCTGTAATAGACACTGTTTCAGATTATCAGAGTAAGCAACAATACCTCCGAGAAAAAAGCCTGAGCTCCCAGGTATCTCTGTTAAAAAATGTTGGATGAGACCCCCTGTTGCGGACTCTGCTACCATGATTGTCGAGTTTTGTTGAACCAAAATCTGAGCTATGGTTTCAGTGATGTCTCGAATTGATTGAATCAAGTCATTCTGAACTTTTTGATTACCTGTCATGATGAAACTCTCCAGAGAGGAACTCAGGTATTATATGATGCAAAAGATATTAGCTTCTCCATTCCCTAAGCAACCCACGTTTTGACAAGTTCCGAATTATGATAAACCATTGAGATCGTGTTTGCTATGGCTCCTCAGAGAATTTTGCCCAATGAGATGGCCATTACCTCAATTTGTCTTAAGTGCATACACTATCATCAAAAACAAGGACAATGTCGGGCGACTAATCCTTTTGCGAAAAAAGGCGATAGGCATTACCTATTGTTACCTGATAAATCTGCTTGTTATGGGTTTGAAAAAGCATAATTCCTCGTACTGGTAGAATAGCACCCTCTGTCATACCGTAGATGGAGCCCTAGTCTTTTCGGGATTCCTAAGGCCAGGCGCCTGCACCAAATTTTGATTTGTAAGTCCAGATGTTTCCACATTTATCACATTTCCGTGTGACATCATGTCCATAAGCAATGGGCACTTTTCGTAAAATTGTGGTTACATCGCTCCGACAACGAGGACATTGATCTGGTGCAAGGGGCTTTTCTACGGGTTTTGGCTCAGCGGGTGGTTGAACAGGTGGGGTTGCTGGAGGAGGAGCCGATGGAGGAGTTCCCGGAGGAGGAGCTTCTGGTGGAGTTGATGGAGGGGGATTTTCTGCCAAGTTCCTGTCACCTCAAGGGGCAAAGACAATCTAGTGTACGTCCTTTTCCCTTATAATCTTCCAGTAACCATAGGTCCGACGGTTTAAAATTACAGCGGTCCAATTATTGTAGAAAAACGATACTATCTCGAGTCATTCTGAATGGAGTCCAATTGCGTTGTCGGATAGGAAAGTAACCTTTGAACCAGAAGGTCGACAAATCTCCGCGAAATCAGGTGAAACTCTTTTTGAGATTGCAGATCGAGGTGGACTGCAATTACGTTCTGACTGTGGGGGAAAAGGCACCTGTGGTAAATGCCGTGTTCATGTCAAACCGTTAGAGGCGGTGAATAAACCCACAACTGCTGAGTGTTCGCTTTTAACTACAAAAAATCGAAAAGCTGGATTTCGGCTAGCCTGTCAGACTAGGCTGATTGGAAAACAAGACATCGTTGTCATGATACCAGCTGCGACGCGAACATTACGCAGACGTATTCAGATTGCTGGTAAAATGAAGGCTATGAAATTAAATCCGGCACTAAAAACAATCCTAGTCAATGTTCCCCCAGTTGATCCAGATTTTTCAGTTCCCGACACAGAACGAGTCCTAATGGGATTATCAAATCTCTTTGGACAAAAAAGGAAAACACGTTGGGAGTATCCTGTACCCGTTATCGCTAAAACATCTAGCGCTGTGAGAACGGCTAGTGGTCAGGTGACTCTGGTAATCCGAAATAACACCCAACTCTTGGATATTCATGCTGGTGATGCTCGAGACATCATGTATGGTGTTGCATTAGATATTGGAACATCCAAACTCGGAGGAAGTTTATTCTCACTAGCCACCGGAGAGCACATCGCTTCAGCTGGGGTAGAAAATCCCCAACTACGTTTCGGCGAAGATATCATGACTCGCCTCAGTTACGCAGCTGTTAGCCCCAATAATCTAATTGAACTCCAAGCTGCTGCAATCGAAGGGATAAACACCATCTTGGACTCTCTCACTTCGAAAGGTGTTCAATCCGAACGTATCTATGAGCTTGTGGTTGTTGGCAATACTGTCATGACAAGTCTTTTCCTTGGACTAGATACCACCCATCTCGCCTATGGACCTTTTACTCCCCCCTTCCGTGGACCAATTGAGACCCAAGCTAATCAGTTACGTCTCCAACTTTCCTCACAAACTGCTGTATATGTTCTACCCAATATTGCAGGCTATGTCGGAGCAGACGCCATTGCTGATATCCTCGCCACTAGCCTGCACCAACAACGAAAACCATGTCTACTCATCGATATCGGAACAAACAGCGAAGTCATCCTTGGAAATCGAGATCGCATATCAGCTACTTCCTGTGCAGCAGGTCCTGCCTTTGAAGGTGCCCAAATTGAACATGGAATGAAAGCCGTCAGTGGAGCCATCGAACGACTAACACTGGACAAAACCTCAATGGAATTTGAAATTACAACAATCGATGATGCCGTTCCCATCGGAATCTGTGGTTCTGGCGTCGTCGATGCCATCGCTCAACTCGCCGAAGCCAATCTTCTCTCATCCAAGGGACGATTCACAGAACAGGCGAATCACTATCTAATCTCTGAAGGAAAAACACGATCAATAGTCATCTATACTCACCCAACAGGAACGGGCCACTCTCCCCTACTTCTATCAGAGCACGACATCTCACAACTCCTACTTGCCAAAGCCGCCATTCAAACCGGATACACCATACTTCTCCAACATCAAAAGCTCAAACCAGCTAAACTTAGTCATGTTTTCATCGCAGGTGCGTTTGGAAATTATCTCAATCCTGCCAGTGCTCAACGAATAGGACTTATTCCCAACATTCCCTTAGACAAAGTCTCCTTCGTTGGGAACGCTGCTTTGAGTGGTGCTCAACTGGCTCTCCTTTCCACCACCCAACGCAAGCATGCGACTCGTCTCGCCAAATCAGTAGAATTTGTTGATTTAGCCCGCCACTCTGACTTCGCCAAAACCTATGCTGCTTCACTATTTATCTAAAGCTTCGAGAAACTCTTGTCCTTCCAAAGCGGAGATAAATCGTGGTGCTATTATATGCTCTTATTAATTTCTAGTTGAGGTTCCGGCTATGGTGACCAAGAACCACGGCATCATAACCGGACAACATCGCCGGAACGGCGAGTAGAGCCTGTGGACCAGTCGGCATTAGTCGATGGAATGAAGCAGGAAACTCCGCCCTTCAAGACGGGGTAGTTCACCTGACTGAAATTAAAGGAATAAAAGGCACTTACGTTTATAGACTCCTCTCTTGAGGAGACCATCTTGAACGAAGTGCCTTCTTCCGATAAAGCACTCCTGAGTGACGCTCCATCAGAGAAAACTGTCGTTCGCACTTTTGGTGCGGCTTCCTTTCTCAACGATATGGGCAGTGACATTGTTTTCTCCATCTGGCCAATCTTCGTCGGTTTATTATCTCCACCAGGTTTAACCCCGCTAATCCTTGGAATAATTGATGGTACGGGTGACCTCGTTGTAAACATACTAAAAGGAATTTCAGGAATATGGTCAGACAGAATTCAGAAGCGAAAACCCTTCATCTGGTCTGGTTATATGATGGGTGCCACATCCCGTATTGTCTATGCTTTCTCGCCTACATGGCAATGGCTGATACCTGCCAAAATATTAGATCGGGCAGGTAAAGTGCGGGGTGCACCACGAGACGCCATAGTGGCAGACGTATCAACACATGAGACCCGTGGTAAGAATTTTGGTTTGTTACGAACGGCTGACCACACTGGGGCAACAGCTGGTATCCTCATCACGATTGCATTTGTAACTTTCGTCTTCCCCTGGCTTACGCTTGTCTATGGTTTCGATCTGCTAATGAACATTCGACTCCTTTTCCTCCTTGCCGCTATTCCCACATTCATTGGTGCACTGGTTATTATTTATAGAATCGTCGATTATCGAAAAGAACCTGGGAAAGCTGTTTTCCACATAAGCGGAATAAACAGGAGTCTAGCAATTTTTATTACGTTAAGTGTCATCTTTGCCCTTGCCTCGTTTAGTTGGTCCCTAGTCACACTCTACGCTGGAATTTTTATTATCCCGCCTGCAATTAATCCAATTCTTGGAGTACCTGTGGCCTATCTGGTATTCACTCTAGCAGCGGCTCTGACCTCTGCTCCACTTGGAAGATTAGGTGACCGCATTGGGCGACGACGCACCATTCTCATCGGATTCCTTTTCTTTGGGGGCATGTGTGCCATCTTCTTATTCACCCCCAACTTTTGGACAGTCCTCTTTGCCCTCATTTTCTACGGAATCAGCATCGGTGCAACAGTTCCAATGCAAAGCGCGCTCATCTCCGAACTCTCGCCACTGAAGATTCGGTCGAGCGTTCTTGGATTCTATCAGATGCTTATCGGATTCGCATTGCTACCTGCTAGTGTCATTGCAGGATTCCTATGGGTCTTCCTTGGACCAAGTTACACCTTTGGATTAGCCCTATTCCTAACTGTCATCGCAGCAATCTTGTTACCATTCATCCATGAACCCAAAACCTCTGACTAATCACGATTTCCTGAAACTTATCTACCCTCAGAGGTTCTTGTATTCCTCCGGAATTGGTTTCGGTTCGATATTCGTGAAAATGAGGACTCCAATAATTAACAGGTTAAGGGTTAGTGCAATTGTCAGCACAGGGATTGCTCCTAGGTAGGTGTAGAGGAATGCGGATGGCACTGGTGTAATAATAAAGGCAATCATAATCACAATCATAAAGATGCTTAGCATCTTTGCGGTTTCTGATCGCGGCATCGCCTTCCGAAGATAAGTCAAGATTAAAGTCATCCACAGAATATCATTAATTCGTTTCATTGCAATAGCGATAAATGCTGTACTCAACAGAGGCTCAAGAATCGGAAAAGCGGTTACTACTGGAATAACCAGATTGGAGGGGAGCCAGTATGGAAACATTGGTGCTAAGATGAGGAGCAATAAGGTGATTGGCATAACACTGTAGACTATTAGAATGGCTCGACGACTTCCGCGTTTGTCGAAGAAGCCTCCAACCGTAATTGACAAAGGAATAGAAAACGCAAGGACGATAATCAACATTAAACTAATTTCCCCATAAGTGAAGGCTAAGGCTTCATTGAGATAGAGGATGCTGACAAAACGGTAGAAGCCATCACTGAGCGCGTCTAATATGAGTACCGCCATAAATGTTGGAAGAATGATATAGAGGAGCTTGAGGGCGTTTGCATTTTGTCTAAGAAATTCGCGTGCACGATTTTTTGCTTGGTTTTCGCGTTTAATCGGGATTGCAGGTGCAAGGAATACAGCACGAATAGCAGCTGCAATGAAGTAACAGATTGATCCTATCAAGAAAACGAGTTGAATTGTGGCAACAAAGGAGATTCCAATCGCCAGGAAATAGGTAACCAAACCCAATCCAATTAGGCCAAATCCGCTGCTAGTCTGGAATATTCCCATGGCTAGGCCACTGTGTTCATGGGGCATTTGTTCATAAATATACGCAGTAGACCCACTGGCAACTAGGGCTGATCCAGCCATAATTAGCCCACCGGTTAAGAGGAAAGGAATATTCGTGCTTAAGCCTAGAATGAGCATTCCAACACCGGAAATCGCCATCGTCAGGACAGACAACCATTTGCGGTTGTAATTATCTCCAACATAGCCACCAAAGAACCGGGCAACTAATTCAATTGTCATGAAAAGAACAATGAATAATCCAATGGCGATGTAGACAAAGTTTGGATCAGGAATATAGAGAAGCATAAAGTCCCGGAGAAAGAGCATCAGATAGCTTTCCATAATGATACCAAAGATACCAAGAATCCAAGATGTCACCAGGTAAACAGAATAGCTCCGATACGCTAAGACCGTTTTAACTGATGCCCAAAACCCTTTCTCAGTCTTGGGCCCCTCTTCTGGTGGAGGTGTCTCTGGGGCTGGTTCTAGAGGAGGTATAATCGGATCTGATGTCATTTGTATATCTTGAGTTTCAGTTTTTTCTTCGACAGTATCATCTGGCATATTCTATCACTATGATGCTTTGGTCTGGTCAGAAGACTTATGCAATCTGTAACTTTGTGACCAGAATTCTGGTCACCTGACGCATACTTGAGGGTACTTAGGTATTGTGCTAGTCCAACAGCGTTAGTAACTTCAAAATTCAGCTTATTATGCTCCACGTGAAACAATCAGAAGACTTTAGGTGAGAAACTATAATGGTTGTTCTCCTTCGCTCGACGGAGCTAACTGTTATTCAAGAAAGTGGTTTCCTTGCTGGATGATATTGATGGATTAATGGCACAATATGAGGTCGATGCACTATTTCTCGAAGGGAAAAGCCTCCTTAACACCGACCTTTACTACATGACTCGGTTTCTCGCGGTCGACCCAGCCTATTATCTAAAACAGCGTGATCAACCAGGCGTTCTTGCAGCCATCGATATGGTCTGTGAACGTGCCAAAAAATACTCACATATTCGCAAGTTCCACAGTGTGAGTCCCACGATTCATCACGCCGTTAGTGAAAGAGTGCGTCGTGACGAATTAGAAAAACGCATCATTGCGGATATTGCCAAAAATCTATTCCCAGAGAAGGGAGTAATTGGGATTCCCCGAACTACTGATGCGCAACACGTGCACAACCTCCAACAACTGGGCATTAAGACAAAACCCGTTCAAGGTCTTTTTTTCAAAGCCCGGGAAACCAAAGACAACTCAGAAATCGAAGCCATCAAAAAGGCCAGTCAAGCAACTGAAGCCACATTTCAACACCTCATCGATGTTTTCCAGAACACAGAGATTGGTGCCAAACACGTTCTCTTCTATGAGAAGAAACCCTTGACGGTGGGTCGAGTGAAACGAATGATCGAACATTCACTTGTAGACAATGACTCTGAAAATAGTGAAGAATCAATAGTAGCCGCCGGTTCAAAGGGTGCGGATTATCACTACTTAGGACTTCGAGATGACGTCCTTCATGCCCACGAACCGATTATAATTGACATCTTTCCACGACGATTAGAAGAACGCTACCATGCCGATATTACACGCACTTTTATCCGCGGTGATGTATCCACGAAGCTAAACAACCTGTTCGAATCCGTAGAAGCAGCCTTCGACGCAGTCATCGATGCTCTCCAAGCAGGAGGAACAGCTGAAGACCTCACGAATGCCATGACTGACTCCTTTGAACGCAATGGTCACCAATCCGCAAACAGAACTCCTGGCATCAAAGAAGGAATGCTTCACTCTCTAGGTCATGGTATCGGACTCGATGTACACGAATATCCTGGTCTCTCACTTCAACCCACTCCACTCCTTCCTGGTGCAGTCATTGCCATTGAACCTGCACTCTATTATCAAAAAATCGGTGGAGTCCGTCTCGAAGAAGATTTTCTGGTCACATCGAAGGGCGCCAAGACCATCACTAAACTACCTCGAACGATTTTCCTCTAAATTCCTGGACTGAGCTCAGCAGTTACTGCCAACCATTACCCGTCTGAAGTGTTTCACACCTTAGGAATCGTCTTGAGTAACTGATGGGCATACAACTTCTGATTACAAACCGGGCAAACACCTTTTGCTTTCAGAAACTCTAACAAATGCGCCCGGTGTCCTTGGGCATGACAAGACGGACACAAAAGTAATTCTTCCCCCTCATAAACCCAGAATCCACACACTGCACACTTTTCAACGGTTTCAAAGGTAAACGTTTCTCGAGAAACCGCAGACAAATGGTTATTACAATTCCAACACGCAGTTTGTTCCGGTGAATTCCATTTCCCACACGTGCAAACGAGAACATCCACCAGATGGTGCGATGGTTCCCAAACAAGCTCTTTTGGTTGAGCTTGAGCAACTGGCACCCAGGGATCACGGTGGCTCTCTCGGTTATACCTTCGAGGCGGGGCATCAAAAGAATCTCGTGATGCAGCGTAGATTATACAAATTGCTAGGATAATGATGATGAAGCCAAATGGGAATATTATTAGTATCAACCTCAAACCTCCTATTGAATTTTTGAAACCCGTTTCCTAATCGATTGTCGATCAAGGTTCCCTCTAATTACTTCTAAGAAAATTCACGGTTATTAGAGTTTACTTTTCCGGCAAGACACCCGCTTTATCAAATCACTTTGAAAGCACAAAACAGATTAGCTTCTTCTTACTAGGGACTGGGAGTAGGTGAATTCGTTGCCGTATGCTGAGGTTAACAATGCGAAGATCTATTATGAAGTGGAAGGTTCCGGTGAACCTCTCCTGCTTATCCACGGGGTCCGGGGTTCGATTCGAAATTGGGAATATGTCCGCCCGTTTATTACAGAACACTTTCAAACGATTTTTGCCGACCTTCGGGGACATGGACAATCCAGTGAACTCTCTGAAGTGACCAAGGTTGATACGTTTGCTCTAGACCATTTTGAATTGCTCAAGCACTTAGAAATCGGGCAATGTCATGTGGCGGGCCATAGTCTTGGCGGATTCATCGCACAACAAATGGCACTCGATGCTCCATCCCGACTCAAATCGCTCATTCTCATTGATACTGCACCAACAACAGATGTCGAAGGAGCCCATGCTCAAATTAAAATTGCCCAACTCGCCTATGGGCTATCACCAGAGGAGGCCGTTGAAAAGAGCCTTGAATTTGTCTACTACAACCCCCAAAAAATCCGAGAAACCCCAGGAATGATCGACCTTCTCGTATTTCTCCAACGCGATGCACAACAGCTCGCAAACAGTCATGGGTATGCCATGGGCGCAGCTGCCAGCTTCAATATTCAGGACCGGGTCAAAGAAATCAAACTACCCACTTTAGTAACCATCGCAGCTCAGGATGATACATTTCCTGTGAAATGGGGTGACTTCTACCAAGAACACCTTTCCAATGTAGATGTGCAGATTATTGATGAGTCTAATCACGCTATCCAATTTGAACAACCAAAAGCTCTAGTACAGACAATAGTTGACTTCGTAAATATGCTCTAGCTGCAGTTGAAACGATTTGGCTCTGTTGACTATTATGAGAAAATGTTTATTTGAGACGTTATGCAATTGGTGGTTTCAAGTAGACCAATAAAAGGGGCGACACTATACATCGATGTTTCCAGCAGTATTTGCCCTCATTCTGTTTATTGCCATCATTCTCCTAATCATGTTAGATGTACTGGACCATACTGCAGCAGCCCTAATCGGTGGAATAATCGCAATTTTCTATCTAGCATCAATTTGGCCTACATGGCGTGCCGCAGTAATTTTTGCTGATCCAAGCTCCCCATACCAACTCTTACCTGAGCACTTCAATACAGAGGTATTTGCATATTTTTTCAATAAATGGGTAGACCTCCCAACACTAATCTTAATTCTGTCAATGCTGGTCATTACTGAGGTCTCCAAGGATTCTGGTGTATTCCAATTCATTGTTATCAAAGCCATCAAATTCAGTGGTGGTGATACTCGTAAACTTCTCATCATTTTTTGCCTACTTAGCTTTGGTATGACGACGATTCTGACACAAATTACTACTATGCTTATTATGGGTACTCTCATTTTCCTTGCTTGTGATGCATTAGAAACCAATCCGGCACCCTATCTGATTTCTGTTGCATTGGTTACTAATGTCGGAGGAATTACTTCTCTTATTGCTAGCGTTCCTGCAATGCTCATTGCTGGAGCCACGTTGTATACTTTTGAATGGTTCATCGTCAATATAATGCCCCTTGGTCTTACATTACTAGCCATCACCATATTCATTGTATTACGATTATTCCGAAAGGATTTCATTGTTCCTCGACGGTCTCGGGTTGATGACCTACTAGAAATTGATGAATGGGAATTAGTACCGGATCGCTTAGTCTTCTATCGAACCGCAATTCTATTGATTGTGATAATTGTGGGATTTGTTACTATAGGATCTTTGGGATTGACTTTTCTTGTAGCGTTAGGTGGGGCACTAGCTTTTGTGACTCTTAGTGGTTTCAGACCAGGTGAAATATTCAAGGAAATTGAATGGTCTGTGATTTTCTTCTTTATGGGGCTCTTCTTTCTGGTTGGTCTCATGGAAGAATTTGGCGTTCTTGAAACCATTGGGCACGGAATATTGGCTCTGACAGGGGGTAATGCATTCTTTGCAACCTTCTTGATGGTTTGGATATCTGGACTCACGAGTGGGTTTGTCGATAATATCCCTGTTACACTCACATTCATTCCAGTGGTACAGATTCTGTCAATAGGGCCACCTGCCCTTCCTGTGGGTAATCTTTGGGCTTCACTATTGGTTGGGGCTGTCCTTGGGGGTTGCCTTACCCCAATTGCTAGCGCTGCCAATGTTTTAGCTGTCACAATAGCAGAAAAAGAGGAACGACCCCTCCCAAAAAATACCTTTCTTCGAACTGGCGTAATTCTAACCTTGGTATTTCTTCTAATAAGTACTGGTTATCTTTTCCTCCGAATCCTGATATTCCCAATTCCTGCACCTTAATCCCCATACGCCCTAAAATTTGAAAGAAAACGAGTGAAAAGCTTTTGTGCAGGGTTGCATTAAAGGAATCTAGAGACTCAAACAACATCATTGCTTGAATGATTTTTGTAATGGGTCACAGGCGATGAAGCATGCAATCCACGATATTTATGATATTCCCTGCGGTTGTAATCATCTTAATCTTTATCGCTGTGATTTTGCTTATCACTTTCGACGTTGTTGATCACACTATCGCTGCTCTCATTGGTGCCTCTTTAGCCATCATCTACTTGTGGCAAATCTGGCCAACGTGGCACCTTCACCAAGTAGAGACCTATACAAGCCTAGGACTGTTAGAGCAAGCTCAGTGGTATACGGATAACCCATTCTTCACTGCCGAAGTATTTGGACATTTCTTCACCGAATGGATTGACCTACCCACAATCATCGTCATTCTTGCACTAATGGTGATTACCGAAATTGCCAAAGACTCAGGGCTCTTCCAATTTATTGCAGTAAAAGCCCTCAGCTTCAGCAAAGGAAATCCTCGATATCTCTTGGTCATCTTCTGTGCTATTACGTTTCTTATGTCAACAGCTATTGCCACGACAGTTCTCATCATTGGACCCTTGATTATACTTGCTTGTGATGCGCTTGAACAAAATCCCATGGCGTACTTGATTTCTACTGCCATGTGTGGTAATGTTGGTGGTATCACCACAGTAATTGCGAGTGTTCCAACGATGCTCGTTGCCGGAGTAACGTTCTATGATTTCTTGTGGTTTGCACAGAATCTGTTACCTTTGGGTATCATACTTCTTGGGGCAACAATTCTCGTTTCAATGCGAATTTTTCGTCGAGACTTCATTACGCCACGAAAAAGTCGTGTATCCGATCTAATGGCTCTGGATGCCTGGACGATGGTTGAAGATCGGAATGTCTTCTATCGGACAGCCATCCTCTTTATTGTAATGATTATCGGGTTTATCATCTTTGGTTCAATCGGATTAACGTGGGTTGTTGCCTTTGTCATGGCTATGCTCTTTGTATTGTTAAGTGGGATTCCATCAAACCGGATTTTCCGCGAGGTCGATTGGACCGCTCTCTTCTTCTTCATTGGACTCTTCATGATCGTTGGATGCATGGAAGAATTTTGGGTACTCTACAATATTGGTGTCGTTGTCCAAAATATTACAGGGGGCGATCCAGCACTTGCGATGTTGACTATGTTGTGGATAACAGGATTTACTAGTGGAGCTATCGATAATATTCCTGTCACGGCAACGCTAATCCCAGTGGCACGAGATTTGGCTGCGTTTAGTGGGGCTTCGGCGGCTGGAGGCATTTGGAGTGCTCTTATTACTGGTGCTGTATTAGGCGGTGCTTTGACTCCCATTGCTAGTGTTGCGAATGTGATGACGATGACAGTTGCTGAAAGAGAGAATCGTCCCATTGATTATGGTCGGTTTTTGCGTGTTGGAATGATTATGTTCATTATGTTCTTATTGGTAGGATCAGGTTATCTTCTGTTTCGCTTGTTCTTCTTACCGATTCCGGCTCCACTTAACTTTACTTGAATCTAATGGATGAAGAACCAGAGTAGGCCGCCACCTCCACCAAATGCGAGCCATACCACTGGGAGAGCAATGGCTTGGGCCATAGCGATGAAAGCTAGAAGTAACAAGGCAGGTCGTGACCCTAATACCGTTGTAAGAAGGTCGATGATGTTTTCCGCCCATTTAAACAGGGTAAACACGATAACGCCGACTATAATGAAAATCGCTATTAGAATGTAGTTGAGGGGTATTTGTCCTGTGATGAAGTCTGGAATTATGGGGCTTAATGCTGCTGTTGCGATGACAGCAATAATCCCTGCGACCACACCGATTAACGCAGCCCAAGGGAGTTTATTGATTGGTGTAAGGAACATAGCAATTCCTACCCAAGCGAGAAGGGCTAGTGTCAAGAGGTCACCGTAGGGGGTCAACCCAGGATTAAGCACTATTGACACCAATGAAGCAAAGCAAAGGATTCCCATGGGAATCCCAATTAATCCGATGAGACGGACAAGACCGCGTCGCCAATCAATGCTGGGTTCAGCGGGTTTTTCCGATTCCTCTTCTTTCTTGCTTCCACCACTTGCGCGATAAGCTGGACCCATCAGGTTATCAAGGAACCAAGCAAAGGCTGCAATGGATCCTAATGCAAGGAATAAGGGTGCTAAGTTTGCGAGGATTAGTGTTAATGACATTTCAACTTGGTCCTCCGTTCTATAGGTCGTTTATGAATTGAGCCTAAAAAGGATTTGGAGTCAGGCAGGTTTCGAATTTGTTCCTCAAGTTTCTTGGATGGTTTCCCCAAAAGAGCGGTTAATCGAGGAGAACGGGGACAACTTTCATTTCCTCGGCATCAACCAGTCCTTTATCAGTGATTCGAAGTTCGGGAATAACGGGCAAAGCCATGAAACTTAAAGTTAGGAAGGGATGCTCGAGTTGACACCCTAAGTCACTAGCTGCTTTACGTACTGCTTGTAGTTTTCGAGCTACTTTGTCCACTGGTTCATCGGTAATTATCCCAGCAATGGGTAGGGGCAACGTGGCTAATATCTTTCGACCGTTTACAGCTGCAATTCCTCCATTACCTTGCGAAACGGTACTAACAGCCATCAGGGCATCTTCGGGCGTTGTAGCAACTGTTATGATATTGTGACAATCATGAGCTATACTGCTAGCAATTGCCCCCTCCTTGATGCCAAAACCACGAATGAATCCTACTCCGATATTTCCACCTTTCATGTATCTTTCAGTGACAGCTATGGTCGTAATATCCTTGTCTAAGTCGGGGTGGACGTATCCATCTGAGGCTGTAAGTGTGTGGGTTTCAGCGCTAGTAATAAGACTCCCATCGCGTGCATGGATAACCCGAACCTTGTGTTTTCCATCCTTAGCAGATACCATGTAATGTAACACAGTGGGGATTGCACCAAAACGAATAGTATGGGTCAAGTCTGGAGGGTATTGAAAACGAGGAAGTTTCGCAGTGAGCCGTCCATTCTTCGCCACAACACGTCCACGGTGCAGCACCAAACTAACGTCAATTTTCTTAAGGTCATCAAGAAGAACGATATCACCCACATTACCAGGCGCAAGATGTCCTAACCTCGACAAATTAAAAAATCGTGCTGGATTCGAAGTGACTAATTGAATAGCAACAAGTGGGTCAATACCCGCATCAATCGCCCGACGAAGGCTGCGGTCAAGGTGACCAATATCGGCCAACTCGACTGGAGACATATCATCGGAACAAATTGTACAATGCCGTAAATCCCGTCCTTCCTTATACAATGGGAGAAGTATGTCCACCATATTTCGTGCAATGGATCCCTCACGAGCCATGATGGTCATTCCCATTCGAAGTCGCTCAACCGCTTCTTCGGCTGTTTCACATTCATGGTCCGACATAATACCTGCAGCAATATACGCGTTAAGTCGTTTTCCAGTTAATCCAGGAGCATGACCTTCCACGACCTTACCTTGGCTCCGGGCAAATTGGATTTTCAGATGAATGTCCTCATCGTTATTCAACACCGCTGGGACATTCATAACCTCACCCAAACCAACTACCATGGGATCTTGAAGAAGACGATCAATCGTAAACGCATCCAGACGGGCTCCCGCAGTTTCCAATTCAGGTGACGCTGCTGGTACGCAGCTTGGAACTTCCATCAGAATTCGAAGGGGAAGGTTGCGTGCCTCTTCCATTAAAATTTCCAATCCGCGGATACCAGAGACGTTTGCCATCTCATGCGGGTCAATAATCGCGGTGCCTGTTCCGTGGGGGATTGCAGCGCGAGCGAATTCTGTGAGAGTCAACATCGTGCTTTCGACATGAATATGTGATTCGATGAAAGCCGGGGCTGCATATCGTCCACGGCCCTTGATTACCTTAGTCTTGGTTCCGATGAGGTCTTTCACATCACCAATGCGACAGATCGAATTCTCCTTAATGGCGATCCCGCCCTCGAGGATCTCTCTTGAAATTACATCGATAGGCTGAACATCGGTGATGACCACATCTGCCTTTATACGACCCATACTTGCATCAATTAGCGTTCGCTGACTCATATTCGCACACTCCCTAATGGAAGTCGAATCCCACCCATAAAAGATGGTTCTGTTTACCGCACAATTCTCACATTAAAGTCTAGCTATTTTGTATGCCACGCACACTACTCGGGTGCTAGCTGAAAATAACTCTGCAATGGAGGAAGTAAATCCAAGGCGTTTTCACTCTGAACAATAGTGGATGCCGCATTCGCCACTTCTGCAGCTGAAGGATTAAATGCAATTGAAAACCCTACGATGTTAAACATTGGAATGTCATTGCGGGAATCACCAATGGCAGCACACTGCGATAGTTGGATTCCTAGATCATTTGCAATCTCCTTCAGAACTTGGTCTTTGTTATCGAAGGCTACGTGAACTTCAACACCACAGATTCGACCCTTCTCATTCGTTTTCAATTTGTTAGCTCGACTAATTTCAATACCGAGTTCTTCCTTCGCTCTATCCGCAAACACTGCTAGACCCGAACTAATAATCGCAGTAGTGAATCCAAACTCCTGCAAGGTTTCAACGAGCTCTGCAGCATTTGGGATGAATTCTAACCCCTCTTGGATAGCTTGTTCAATACGACTCAACGGAACGCCGTGCCACAACTCGACATCAAGTTCTGCCCACTTAGTATAATCAATTTCTCCAGCGTAGTAACGATCGGCACTGGGCTTCGCTGCTTCAAGAGTCCCAAGGAGTCGATGAATCCAGCTCCATGCACTCCAAATCCGAACTAAGGTTCCATCCAAGTCGAAAGCAATTAATCCCCGAGCTGACACAGTAACTTCACAGCCGTCATCAATGTGGTAAGTGTGGAAAAAGTTTTGGTACTCCTCCTTCATTAAACGACGTGAATCACTAGCTCCAAGGAAAAAGATAACTTGGATAGTACACAGGATAGAAGAGGAAGACATAGAATAGTAAATAGATTACAAGAATGAAAAAGAACAGATAGGAAACCACTCGCCCTTTTCTTTGCAACCACCACAAAATCTCCTCTCGTCTCTTTTCAGTTAGTTGTCTGACTCGAAATTGCTGTAAAAGGGCAAAGAAAGGAAGACCACAAAAAATGAGCAGAAAGATACTCCGGTATTTGAGAAGCCCATACCAAAATAAGTGTGTGAAATATCCCACAGCAACATAAAGCAAAAGCATACCAAAAGCAATTAACACAATTCCCAAATTCGAGGCCCGCTTTGGTCCTAGAAACACTGCCGACGTATTCACTCCCGCCTGGGCATCCGCTTGATAATCAGAAGCCGTATGAATCCCATGAGTTCCCGCATAAAATAATCCTGCTCCGAAAAGAAGCACAAACGGTACTCCAGGACCGGATCCAGAGAAGGGTACGGATGCTAGAACTGCCCATGCAGCAAGAACTGCCCAAGTCCCAAACGCAAAACCAATCATTACCAAGTCAAAAATAGGTCGCCCTTTAAGCCTAATGGGAGGAAATGAATAGATCGCAGCAAAAAAGAAAATAAAAAGCATCACACCGAAGAAAAAAACTCCAACAACTCTAGCAAGAACAATCCCCAAAATAGTGAAAATCCCCACCAGCAGTCCGACAGTTCGACGTCTTATCCTTCTTGAACTGATAGGTAGATTCGCTTTCTCAGAATGAAACCGATCTGTATCTACATCTCCCATCTGATTGACGATAAACGCAGCAGAATTAAGGAAACTCACCGAGATGATACCAACAAGGAGCTGAATCCACGTGAGAGGAACATACAACGGAATGTTTGGTGGAACGCTAAGGGGAGGACTGCCAAGAATGAGAAAACTCAGAATAAGAAGAAAAATTGACCCAAGCCACACTGAAACGCGGGTTAAACCTCCAAGAAGCTCCCACCAGTGATACGAGTGATCTGCTCTTACTTGTCTTTCTCTTGTTGCATCGATGAATAACACGTGGATTGGTTCAAATCGATAGTTAGACCAAGCCAAAGTTGAGAATAACACACCCAAGGCAACAGTTGTGAAAGGGTTCAGGGGTGGGAGAATAAACATCCAGAGTACATTCATTAGAATTGGATTGGTTTCTGCCAACTCCAACCATGGATGACCCACCTGAAGTCCAATAATTGTTTGAACTGCCGAAGCCAAGCAAATTACACTAGCAATCACGTAAATGACACTATCATACAGGTATCGCCAATGACCGAGTAGACTTCGTCTAAGGAAAAGGAGACCGCTGGCCAATAATAGAATGATCAGAAGTACAAATACTCCATTTACGTACAACCAGTGCATTACTTCATTGGGCAGAATTGCTCCAAGAATGAATTCAATGAGCATACACAAGATTACCAGTCCAAATCCTACCAGAAAAAAACCAACGGTCTTGGGTCGGTTACTGCTTTTCATAGCAACTACTCAAAGCAGTAAGTCTGTATATAACTCTTCAAGTCTGAATGCCACTACACAAAGAGTGATTATTAATTATCCAATGGCACGGACTTAAATAGACTGAGACATTTCCTGTTACCGCAGTAATGGTTTTCAAATGGTGATTACACCTCATGAAACGAGATGCAGAAGAACTCCTCAAAGAATTGTGCCCTGACCTGCCCATTACAAAGAGCAGTAAAGAATGGATTGAACGCTCCGAAAAAGTCATCGCGAAAACCACCCAAAGCCGCGATATCTACCCCGTGGTCGACCATACCCAAGGAGAAGGTCCCTGGATCTATGACCTCAAAGGAAACCAGTACTTGGATATGACCGCGGGCGTTGCTGTTCGCGCCCTCGGATTCCGAAGCTCTGCTATTCGCGATTTTGAACAACGCATCCAGAACTATTTACGCGAAATTCCTGGACAAGATTTTGATGTGGTTCCACAAACTCTACTCGCCGAACGCCTTATTGGTCTGACCCCTGGTGATTTTGAGAAAGAAGTATTTTTCACGACAAGTGGCGGGAGAGCTGTGGAATCCGCCGTGAAATCACTAATGGATACTCGCCATCGCCATCGATTTGTCGCCTTTCGTCCCGCATTCCATGGACGAACAGGATATGCCTTGGCATTAACGGCAAGCAAACATGCCCATAGAGACTTCTTTCCCCAAGGGCTAGATGTTGTTCGCGGACCCTACCCCTACTGTTTCCGTTGTCCATTCAAGCAACACGAAGCAGACTGCAGCCTAGAATGTTTAGACTATCTACGGGATAGCATTGAATGTGAAGGCATTGACCTTGCTGGGATTTTTGTTGAACCAATCTGCGGGGAAGGTGGGTTCCTTCCAGCTCCAATCAAATGGCTCAAAGCTCTTCGAAAGCTTGCTGATGACTATGAAACGCCCATTGTCTCAGATGAAATTCAATCAGGCCTTGGACGTACGGGTAAATGGTGGGCTATCGAGCACGCTGACGTTGTCCCTGATTACATCTGCACAGCCAAAGCTCTCGGTGGCGGATTCCCCTTTGGGGCTTGCATTGGACCCAAACCCCTGTATACTGACTTCAGCCGGCATTCAGAAACTTTTGGTGCAGAACCCTACGTAGCCCTAATCTCTCTGTCTGTTCTCCGAACGATAGAACGGGATCGACTCCTTGAAAACGCCGAAAACCGTGGAGTTCAACTCCTCGCAGGGCTTCGCGACATTCAAGAAAATAGTAAGATTATTGGCGATGTTCGTGGTCGCGGACTCATGTGCGCAGTAGAAATAGTTACTGATCGTGAATCCAACGCCATTGATCCGAAACGTCGCGACGAAGTCGTTGCCAACTGTGTTAAAAGGGAAAAGCTTTGGGTACTCGGTGCTGGGCGAAACGCTGTTAGGTTCCTAGCCCCTCTCAACATAACTGTTGAACAAATAGACCTTGCTCTTGAACGCTTTGCTAAAGCTGTTAATCGCGTGAAATAACTCGAATATTTGAAGGGTTTTATTCCACCCGCTCCATTAGGCACTGAAAATACCATTCCTCCTTCCCATATCCTACGGGTCGCCAACCAAATTTCGCAAAATAATTTACGCCTTCCATAAACTTCTCTGGCAATAATTGTTTAGCACCCACAAGAATATACTGGGGTTCAATGCTATCTGGTTGAACCTTTCCATCAAGCACATCTTTCATACGATACAATACGTATAGGACATAGTCATCACTAAACAGCTAATAGAATTCCAGTCTTTAATTTCTGGTGTGTTCGAATAACAACTTGGATAAAAAGAGGAGTAGGAGGGTGGTCAGAACTCCACCCTTCTAGCTCGAATCCAAGCACCGCTAACAGCGGCAAGGATAGATGAAATATCCAGAACTTCGAATTGTTTAGCCGAGTTTGAAGACGCTTTGCAACTTCATGAGGTGGCTCATGTCGCCTTGGCTCTTGAGCTTCCCAGACATGAAGGCTGCGACGGCGTTGAGCTGGCCGTTTGAGATGGCCATCCAGTCGTCTTTGCTAATACTGATGACGAGATCTGCCTTGTCTGGAGCTCCTTCGCCCCAGTCAAGTTTCTGGTCTTTGATAATAATGTTGTATTTCTGATCGCCTTGGATGTCCATTTCGATAACGCAATTCCAGCCGGCTGCCGCTGAAGGATCGAAGGTTCCGGCCATGGCTTCTATGCCTTCTTTTGGAGTATCTACCAATAGTTTTCACCTAATCTAAGAGTTTAGAAGGTTCTGCCAATGTTGAGGTGTTTTTACTTAAAAGGATAACTTACATTGGAAAAATTGTAGAAAAGAAAATTCGGTTTTAAACTTTAAACGTTTGGAGCCAATGGCTAATGGTGTTATGCCGGATTTCCATTTAGTTGATAAGTACTTGAAAAATCCTCGGTTTACAAAAAGCACACGGGTTCAATACAAATCCACACTTTACAGCTTCGGGGAATTCTGTAACAAACCGTGGCATAAAATCAGTGTTGAGGACTTGGATGAGTTTCTAAACACAAAGCCGTCGCTGGTTACTCGCCAATCTCTGTTGTGGCGGATTAAACCGTTCCTTCGCTGGATACATAACGACGATTTACCTAAAACGATTGACGCTGTCTGCCAACGGCGGCGCTCCATGCTTCTTAGTGTCACATCAGACGGTCTATTATGTTTCATTTTTCCATTGATTTAACCATCTCTTAAATGCCGGCTGCTTCCATGCCAACCCAGTATTTGCCCTGTTTCACGATGATTTTCCCTGCTTTATGTTCCCAATGCACTCTTTATTCATTATAAAATATATTGAACACGAAGGAGAAAGTAAGACAGTTTTCTGTAGGTAATCCAATGGGTCCTCCATAGGTTACGACTTTTCGGTTTGGGAGAGTCTTTTTTTGGCTTGATGTGCTGCCAGGGCTGCGAAAGTGAAAGCGATTGCGTTAATGGGAATGAAGATATCGATGCTAGATATACCGAAAATATCAGAAGGAGAATAACGAGAATGCTCGTAGGATAAAAGCCGATTCTGAGAAACGCAAGGCGGGGTCGATAGGAGAAGCCGGCCCAGCCAATGATGGCGAGAATGAGGGGAATGGGGAACAGCCACCAAACAAAGCTGGGAGTTCCAATGCTTGGAGTTTCTAAGAAAGTGATGAGAAGGGAATCTATCCAATGTATGGTGATTGTTGGAATTGTGATATAGAGCATGGGCAGGAAATACCCTAAAATCACAAGAACAACAGCAATGAACACCCAGCCCTTTGCACCGTCCAAGAATCCCTACCCTCGTCAATAGATGAATGTGCTATTTGATATTTAATTTGTTTCTTATGCTTACTACTGCTCCACGTGTTACGTGGTAAAAGGGTAGTAACGCGTGGTAGTGATCCCTTAACTCTAGGTAAATACCTAACACGTGGATAACATGAAACTACGTGTTAGACGAGTGGGTTTAGGATTAGAAAATCAGTTTAACTTTTCATGTGAGCAGATAGAGATCCTTCTAAAGAATTAGGTTCATGAGGAGAACGAAGCCCAGATAACCTGACTGGTCATACCTTAGAGTAGCTGAATTTGTTGAGATAACTATCGAATGAG
This sequence comes from Candidatus Hermodarchaeum yapensis, assembly GCA_016840405.1. Classification (GTDB taxonomy): domain Archaea; phylum Asgardarchaeota; class Hermodarchaeia; order Hermodarchaeales; family Hermodarchaeaceae; genus Hermodarchaeum; species Hermodarchaeum yapensis. Next base: position 7,627 of record JAEOSK010000013.1, on the reverse strand, counting down.
TACTTACCTGAATTCGTGGCGATGAGGGCATATGTAGTATTTAACTAGGTGATTGATTCCAACGTAGAACTGGAACTTATGTGGTAGTCTATTATCTCTGCGGCTGCTTTTAAAAGCTTAAATTTCCAAGCATAACGTATGAAGTCCCTCTTTTCTTTGAGCCAACTGAGATGCTTCAAATCCAAGGTTTTCCCAGGCTCTAGGCGTTCTCGCAAGAATGCGGCCAATCGGGGTATTCGTTCCCGGTCTGCCACACGATTCCCCCATAATGAACCAAAGTAGAGTGGTACTAGGCATACGGCGCTGAGATACCCTGCGACTAGGAGGGCAGGAATAACGCTCACCCAGAGCAGGGCAGAGAGGTATGTGCTTTGTATCCATCCCGTTGCTGAATAGCAAAAGGCAAGGACTCCCGTAATAGAAGCAAGGATAGTTGCTACAAGAAAGGTCGATGGCGGGAAGTCAAGCCCGAAACCTAATAATACGAAGTAGGATACTGCACAATAGAGTAGCACGGTGCCACAAAAAGCAACAAAAAACGCACAGGCTCCACCCCGACTTGACCACAAGTCAATTGGAATCGCCAAGGCAGTATCGGATGTAGATGTGTTAGACGACTGCCCAGTCCTTGACACCAACCGTTTTTCCAACTTTGAAAGTAATATGATGACGCCGATAGCCAATATCCCTGCGAGGGGAGGTCCAAATGAGAAAGCCTCTGCTGGAGGAACACCCATCGCCACAAGGAGATTAAACAAACCAAACCCGCTCAGTATGGAAACGACCACAGCGTAATGAATCCAAGCGAGTATTTTTACTCCATCACCGATAATAGCGCCCCGCTTCCACGCGCGAACTAAAGTTGGAATTATAAAGGCTGGATAGGAAATCACGTAGAATCCCAGAATCTCTGCCAGCAACCCTGTGGACCCCAATCCACTCATTAATCGTGTAGGGAGACCAAGCCATAGTGATATCACAGCGACCGGCAACCAAACTACCAGTCCGTAAGCTAGACTCTCTGGCCAAATACGGTGCCTAGATTCCTGTGCCTGTTCTGACACGTTGCTTTCTCCTCTAATTGATTCGTCATTTCTTTCGTTACATCACTTGAGTATAAATCCTTGCCGCCACCGCTGAGTGTTCGTCTGCTGCATTTAAGATCAATATTTAACAATCACATTGTATCCTTCGATGAAGAAGAACCACTCGACGATTTCAAGTCCTGGTGGTGCCACAAATTGCAGGTCGATGGACTCGCTGTTGCCGTTAGTATGGTCAGCACCCAAGGTGTCCACGCGGACATCGTCGCTTGAGAGCAGTTCCCGAAGAACATTGCCGCGTGCTGTATGCACCGCAGAAACAAGAGGTAACTCCAGAATCCTTCCATCCTGCACTCTGGCCAACAATCGCACGTTGTCGATGTGGGAGATGGTCTGCGGATGTTCGGTTAGCCGGAGCAGATATCTATGCCCATTGGGTTCGGGCGTAGTGCAGATTCTATGCCGTCTAACGACATCTTCAGATGCGTGAATGTCCAATAAACCCTCTGAGATGTACTGTTTTCCATCGTAGACTGAGAGAATCGGGCAACCGCCACCTGGCGGCGGCGGTGGTGGTGGCGGCGGTGGTGGTGGCGGCGGTGGTGGGGGGATTAATGAAATCAGATAGTGGATAGAGCAGAAAGATAGCATGAGAATAATTGCACTTCCAATCATGTGGAGAACATGAAGCGGTAGAACAGTGGTGAAGCTGGTGAGGGCTGCCGTCTCAAGGGCTGCTGTGGCTACCCCAGGGGCTAATCCTCCGATATGAAGTATACTGCCAACGCCTAAGATAAGTGCTAGTAGCTGCACAAAGGCAATTGCTACGAGATGTCCAATACTAGGCATTATAAAGGTCCACCATGCCCATTCAACTATTTCAATCCCCAGAGCCACTGCAAGGGGTATTACTCCATATGGGAGAGACATAGTTGCCATTGCGACGTACGTTGCTAGCTTCACTCCCGCTAGCATTATTGCTAGCGACACGATTCCTCCTATTAGCATGTCTAAAATCAGGTTTTCCAATGATTCAGTAATTGTTATTATTCCAGTTAGGGCTACCGGAAATACTGAAATTTCAGCTCCCAGTGCTTGAGAAAACACGTTGAGAAACAGCCTAAAAAATGGTGCCACCGACATGAACTCGCAACCAACCCGGAGGGTTGCGGTTTGTCCCAAATTGTGGACATTGATGTCTAGATAGCTCTGTGCGCCAACAGCTCCCGATACAGTAATTCCAAGGGGATTTGCTGACTGACCTTGCATCTCACCAGCAAGGTTTGACGATTCTCCAGTACCTTGTATCATTTCATCAGCAGGGTCAAGTGTTCTCTGTGGGAAAAGGTACTTCCATATCAAGCCGCCTTCAATGAGTTTCGACCAAAAGTATCGCATTCCCTCTTCTGGTCCTTGGAGGATTGAAAGCTCCTGAGATACTATTAACGCCATGGCCACATCCACATCTACGGGACCTGCGAAACCCAGAACCTCTTGAGAAGATGTCATCCTAGAAGCTTGGCTCGAATAGCAAGCTGTAAACATATGGACTTTGGCGGGTGACTGATTTATCCTGGCAGCTACCTGCGCCCATGGTATGATATTTGTTTGCGTAACTAGTCCATCGGGTGACCCGTGTGATACATAAACCACAATTCCCCCAAGAGAGCTAATAATGTCCAGAGAGGGATTGCAAATCAGTATGAGACGCTGTCTGATGAATGGGTCATCCTTTATGAACTGGATAAATTCCCCCATAATCTGTTCTCTAGCGTACTGAATATCTTGGTCATCACCAAATACTAGAACTGTAGTTGGTGGTCCGCTGTAATAGCTATCTGAAGAAAATACTACCATCCCACCAAAATTTACCAAGAGAATTCCACTAAAAAGTAATACACATATCTTTGTATACTTCAAACCAAACCACTCCGTTCAACAATCAATGACAAATACTATTTAATTATTTGCGTTCAGTCCACGTGTTAGAAGAGGGTCTTTATAACCGTGAACAACACGTGTTAGCGTGGTGAACTTTTATGTCAAAAACTCTTTATGCGGATAACTTACCGTCAAAAATCGCTTTAATTGTATATTCTAGGGCGGACGGATGACATAAAGACAATAATGAGCGCCTTCGGCTATGGACTGTTCATGAGAGACGTTAATTGCCTTGTCATGATGTTGAATCATGTGTGTGACGAAGCTTTCATGAAACCGACAGATGGTTCCTGGGTAAGTTGTCGCGATACTATTATAGACGCAGTTATTCACCTGGATGTAAAACCCCTTTTCAAAGGGTGAATGCGTTGCATAGCATCCTTGTTCATTGATGTAATCACAAATTCGTTCAACAACATTCTCAAGGGTTTTTGGTAGGGCATTGGCTTCTTCCCATTCGGAGGTTATTCGCAAAACTTGGAGTTGTGCTGCCCGATCAAGTAAATTAGCCACATGTTCGGTCCCATCTTCCTTGATGAGTTGTTCAATCAGTGTGAGGGCGAGGTGTTGGAATTGTCTTGGCGGGATGAAGATTTGTAATCCCTTATCAATTCGGAAAAGGGTGGCTGGGCGTCCTCGGCGGCTGGGACCTTCGGTATCATAGGTTTCGACGATGACTTTTAGACTGATGAGCCGTTGGAGACTGTTCCGCACTGCAGTGTAACTCAATCCCGTTTCAGTGGAAATAGCATCGATAGTTGAATTGGGTTTAACTGCAACAATTTCAACGATACGTTGATCGATTTCATAGCGATCCAAGACGCGACCGATAGCTTTTCGTGACATAATCCAAACAGCCCTTTCTCCATGGAATTTGAGTATCATTGAAAACTGGCTTTTTATTAACGTTGCCTCTAGAATTTCTATTTATTATCTTCCTACAATTAAATTATTCTATTTTTCAAGCGGCAAACGTTCAAGCTGGCTCATTGCATTAGAAACCATTTTCGTAATTGGCAACCGATATTCAGCCTCATGGACCTTGTTTAGTTCAGCCCCAATTGTCGGTTTCTTAGGAACCGCAAAGCAATCTCCGACATCCTTGCTAGACACCTGATAGGTACCAATTCGCCGGGCAAGATCCATGGTTTCGGTTTTATCCATACCAATTAGTGGACGAAAAATGGGTAAGGACACAACAGAGTCAAGAATCGTAAGGTTAGTCAGAGTCTGCGAAGCCACCTGCCCAAGTGTCTCACCCGTAACTAACGCATGTGCCCCTTCTTGAGCTGCGACCATCGCCCCAATACGATACATCATACGTTTACAAAGAACGCACGTCAGTTTCCCATCCCCCATCTCTTTTATGAGTTTCAATATCTCATAAAATGGAACAATGAGTATCTGTACCTTGGTACTCGGAATCCAGTCCGCAAGGGCTTTCGCTGACTCAATAGCCCGATTACGAAATTGCTTTTCCGTGGTGCTATCCGAGTCCATGAAAAGGGGGAGAACACTAGCACCCCGTTTCATCATCAACCATTGGGCGACTGGACTATCAAGGCCCCCCGAATGGAGACCAATAACCATGCCTTGGGACCCGTATGGGAGCCCTCCAGGTCCCGGAATAATCTGGGTGAAGATATAGGTTGACTTTTGCCGAACCTCCACATGCACTTCCACATCAGGCTTGTCTAAATTCACACTCACCAGCTGATTTGCAGCCTTTGCCGTATCAACGATTTTCGCACCCACTTGAGCCGCAAGCTCTTGGCTAGTAAAAGGAAGGTCTTTCAACCTTCGAGCTCGTACCGCAAAAGCATCTCCATCACTAACCAAGTGAGGGGTAAGTCGACCAACTAATTCTACAATCTGGTCCGGCTTTGAGGGGACCGTCCAAACAGGACTAGTTGAAACAACACCAAAAACCCGCGCTACCACTTCAGCGATAGCCTGTGGATCGCTAGTCTGGATGAAGAAACGTCCACGCTCCCGTTTAATATTTGAAAACGGAACATCCTTCAACGCAAGCATTGCCTTAAGATGCCTGGTTAACTGCACTTCAAAATGCCCACGTATACCCGCACTCTTGAGCGCAATCTCACCATACCGCACCAGAACTTGATCCTGAGCTATCTGTTTCCTCAATGCAATGACTCCACTTCAAATATCGAAATATCTCACCTGACAATCATGCAAACCCCAAATTAACCTTATTGTCGAGTATTATGGCATCAATTTATTTACTCCGAAGTTCTGTTGGTAAAAAAACATCAGGTTATCTATCAGACGAAGATCGTGTTTTATTTATGAGAGTGTGGATGAACAATGGATTCAATTGAAACCCAGATTGATCGCTTTTTTAAACCCCGTAATGTCGCAATCATTGGCGCTTCACGACGCCCTGGTCGAATTGGACATATTGTCGTTGAGCAAATGGTTGCTGCGAAATTTCCGGGACGATTATACTTGATTAACCCCAAGGCAGCGAAAGAGGGTCGTCACATTCTGGGAATCAAGACGTATGCTTCACTCAAAGATTGTGGAGGGCCAATTGATCTTGCGATTATTGTGATTCCTGCGAAATATGTGCCAATCGCAATGGAGGAATGCGTCGAAAAGAAAGTTTCAAATGTGATTATTGTCTCTGGTGGGTTCCGTGAAACTGGCCCAGAGGGAATCAAACTCGAGAACCAAGTGAAAGATCTGGCCCAAAAGGGGGATATTCGTATTCTTGGGCCCAACTGCCTTGGAACCTTTAGCCCCAAGACCCATATCGATACCCTCTTTCTCCCTGAAAGCACAACACCTCGACCCGGTGTTGGGCAAATTTCTTTTCTCACCCAGTCTGGGTCCGTGGGTGGCGCAGTAATGAGCTTCGCATATAACGAAAACATTGGCTTCAATAAATTTGTCAGTTTTGGGAATGCACTCGATGTCGATGAAGGCGACCTCATCGATTATCTCGAAGACGATGAAGACACCAAGGTAACCGGGCTCTATCTCGAGTCTATTAATCGCGGTCGTAAATTCATCGATATCTGTCGCCGTGCCTCAAGAAGAAAACCGTTCGTAGTTATCAAAGCTGGGCGTAGCGAAGCAGGTACTCGTGCTGTTTCCAGTCACACTGGTTCACTGGCTGGAACAGATCGTATCTATGATGCAGCCTTTGAAGCCGCTGGAATCATACGCGTAAAAACAATAGGTGAATTCTTTGACGTAGCTCGTGCCTTGGTCAATCAACCTCCTGCCGAAGGAAACCGGATTGGTGTCATTACTAGTGGTGGTGGGTTTGGGGTCATGACAATTGATGCTCTCGTTGATTATGACCTCCAAGCTCCCGAGCTTTCCGAATCCCTTCAGAAACGCTTGCACACAAAACTCCCCCACTATTACTCAGTGAAGAATCCCGTGGATCTCACAGGTTCATCAACGGCTGAGCAATTTGCGTTTGCGATGAATACCCTGCTTGAAAGTGATGAAATCGATGGACTCATCGTCATTCCTTTGTTTATGACACCGCTTCTGGATGCTGAACAAGTGAGTCAAGCCATTGTTGAAGCCAGTGAACAGAGGAAGAAACCCATTGTCGTTGTTTCAGTCCCTTCAACGAAGGCGATTCGTGAACGAATGTTCAAATTACGACTTGCTGGTGTCCCTGCGTACCATCTCCCTCTTAGGGGAGCTCGGGGAATGGCCGCACTTGTTGAATATGGAGAAATCCTTCGACGTCCCACCGAATAGCCAAGAACTTCAACCCTTTAGATGAATTTAAGGAGTTCATGTAAGTTAGTGATGATCAGGTCTGGAGGTGGTTGCATATTCTTCGGGTAGGGCTGGTCAGGACGTTGAATGTAAACAGTTGTCATACCAACACGATTTCCACCTATGATATCACTACTACTGTCCCCTACCATAACCGCTTGTTCTGGGGCAACATCTAAATTCTTGAGGCATCGTAAGAAGCCATCCGGTTCTGGTTTAGCGATATGCTGTTCTACAGAACCTAGCATCACCAGGTCGTCAAAGTGCTGCTTTAATTGAAAGGCTTCGAGCTCTAGCAAGGCGATATCAGGTGGCGTATTTGTTAGAAGACCCATTTTGAACCGTTTATGCAATGTTTCCAAAACATCGACATCATCAAAAAGACGAACCTCTCCTCTCTGAATCATTTTCTTTCTCTTTTCATAGTCAAGCACATCAAAGCGATGAATAAACGCATCATAGTCCTTAACTCCCCAGCTTCGAATCACCTGCTCAAAATCTCCCCCTGAATGCCAAACATCAAGCCGAGTCTGCTGTGAAGGGACAGGAATCTTAAATTCCGTCAACGTTTCCACGAGTAACTCATCAAAAAAATTCCAGATTTCCGGAAGCTTGACTAATGTGCCATCCAGGTCAAAGAGCATTGCTTCGATATTTCGTTCGTAAAGCATTCACCATACACCTAGTGTGCTTTTTCTTTGCTGGGAATATTCCTAATAAGTCATCCCCAAACCCTTTTGTTTCCTAAATATAATCAATACCACATTTGGAGGGCTGTAAATGCGCGTGAAGATTGATGAGCAAGAATTGGATTTACTAGCTGTGCAAATGGAAAATCATATTGTGAAGATGATTGATCAACGATGGCTTCCCTTTAA
>JAEOSK010000012.1 GCA_016840405.1 Candidatus Hermodarchaeum yapensis | reverse complement strand
ATTTACTGAGGCGGCCGCTTTCCAGATAGCACAGTCTGAGTTATCTCGTAGTTTCGGTGTTCGATTCACAAATCGGTAAAGGACACCTACACCAGATTGGGTAGCTAGTTTTGGATCATAGACGGCTGCGACTTCAACCGCGAATGCTAAGCCCTTACTACTGGTTGGTGGACGACTTACCGCTTCGACAAATTCAGCATCAAAAATTTCTTGTAAAGTTTTTCGAATGACGGCTTCTCCAACAGGTACAACTGTTTCTGTTGGTGGAGCATAATACTTCTCAGAAATGAAACTCGCGTACAGAGCTTTTACTTGTTCTGAGGTGAGTTTCTTAGGTGACAGGGTGGAAGCGACTGCATTTTTTTGATATCGTTTATTGGCTTGAGTAACAATTTGGTAGGCTTTTCGTCTGCTTAACCTGCAGTAGCTTTTTGATAGGAAATCAATGAGCGTCGAATAGGATGTATTGCGAATGAGGTCTTGGAAGTCACCTATACTGGTGGAGGCAGGATGGGGCATAGCGTAGGTAGGTTCTCGGACGAACTCTCGAACACGACGCGGATATACATGAATTTCATTGTAGGGATCAATGAAAATGATGTTAACGTGAGCATTCAAATACGATGTTTGACGGACATACTCATCAGCATAGCCACGTCGATATGGAAGATTGAGAAACGAAAGTTGGAGATAAGTTCCATGACTGAAGGACATGGGGAGTGAAGTTTCTTTCAGCAAGTAATCTTTCTTGTTCTTACTTGTCGTGAAGAAAATCGAGGCATGACCTTGACGTTCTGCTGGATGTCGGCTGGCCGTTAAGATTGGGCGACCGGTAGTATTTTGGGCATCACTAAAGGCACTGGAAGCGCCGAATCCTTGACTTCCACGTGTCTGACACAACTCAGTGCTTTTGCTACTCGCTAGGTAAAGACCGAATTGTTGATGATCCCGTTTCGTCATACCGATACCAGTATCCAATGTTTCAAAGCTATACATCAACAGATTACGGCCCGCAACCTCAGAGGGAAGGATTTCAGGTTTTTCCAGTTCCTGAAGAACCATCAACAGAACCGGTTCATGGTTGATAATGTCTCGAATGGGCGCAACTATTCGTTTGATTCGTTCAGAAATCGCCGTTGCAGAAGTGGGACGACGAGTAATCTTCAGGATGGGTGGTATTTCTAAATAATTCACATTTTCTGGAGGTTCAGCAAGCTGGAGGGGTGCCGAATTACGTTTCTGAGGTTTGGCAACACGTTTCCAGTAGTAGGTTTCTATGGCGTCGAGAGCGTTGTCACTGAATTCGGCACAGTACTGAGTAAACTTGTGAAGTTCCATGGAGAAACCAACAAGCTGCGTACGTTTGCGGAAGAACTCAGCTACTTCTCCACGCCGGATAACGCTATTCTGCTCAAGACTCGTTGTGGACGCCGATTTGGTTTTTGGTGTGAATTTTGCCATTTTCAATACCCCGCTTCGTGATTGGCACCGACTTAAACCTATAACCGTTCAGACAGGGGAGAGGAGACCTTAAACTTTTGCGTTAAGGCTAGACGAGCTCTGGCATTATTTCAGACTAGCCTTAAATCCCCACTTATTCTGGTTAGAGGAGCTGGCGCCAATTGCACCCTATGCGGATTAGTCTATGTCTGTAGCATTTGACAGCAGTTTATATCCTTTTTAAAATTAATCCCTCTCTATGAGCTAAGTGAACATACTTGCGGGACTCTTCCCTAAGGTGGTGAGTACATCCCGAACTGTCTGAATGTCTTTTAGATAGACGAATTCATTGGGTGCATGATAATTGGTGTCATCTCGAATTGTCCCGTAGCAGACAACAGGGATGTCGACTTCAGCCAATTGGGCTCCATCATTACCCCCTAAATCGGCAACAATGGGTAATTGTTTACCTACGACCTGATTAGTAATCGTTGAAAAATGCTGTACGAAAGGGTGTTTGGCATCGGTAAAGTACCCATTGATGGAATTCAGAATTTGGAAATCATCTATCGTGGTTCCTTGAGTTTTGGCAACTTTAGTCAGATAATCCTGTAATTCAGCTTGAGCTTTTGTTGGGTCTTCTTCTGGTGTCAAACGACGGTCAAACCGGATTTCACAGTCACCAGGAATTACATTTTCTTTCTCCCCTGCATGGATCATAGTGATTGTGAATCGACCATGAACCTTAGGATACGGAGCTTGTGGAGGAGCGGGGATCTTGCTTCGAACCTTGGATACCTTTGAATGATATTCCCGGAGTTTGTCGATATATCTTGTAGCACGATAAATGGCATTATCTGCCTTGTGGGGATATCCACTGTGCCCTCCTTCACCTTTGATGGTTACTCGACCCCAAAGGGCTCCACTAGCCCCTATACTGACATAGTTAGGGGCACTGTCAATGACAACTCCCGCATGGCCACGCATCTTCAAATCCTTGAATAAGTACTCAATCCCGGCTCTCCCGCCAATTTCTTCATCAACAGTGACAAGGAGATTGATGTTAACCTCGGGCTCGCCTTGGGCTAATTCAGCCATTGCTGACATGGCTGCAACGATATTGCTTTTATCGTCCGCAGCACCGCGACCATATGCTCGATCCTTTGTTACTCGGAGTTGGAATGGTGGCGTTTTCCATTTCTCAGGATCAGCGGGGACGACATCGAGGTGAGTTACATAGATGAGATTCACATCGGATGTTCCTTCAAGTGAAACCACCACATTTGGTCGTGAATCGCCATCGATAGTTACATCTCGTCCGTCTAACACTTCTGTGCCTAGACCCATTCGTTGGGCTTCAAGGCGGATCATTTCAGAGCATTCAGCGTAGCCCGTTCGACTATCGCTGGTGACGGTGGTGTTGATTTCGACGAGTTTTCGAAGGAGATTGAGCTCGTTTGCTAAAGCTTCTTCAATCATAACCTACTTGCCTCCAAATGTAAGTGCATGACACTTTGGGGTAAAAGGCTACCGAAAGGATAGTCTTTTTTCTATGAATCTAGAAGTTTACATGACATATGAGCTCTTATGGGAATCAAGAAAGGAGTTAGGATATGAGTCAAGAAGAGAAAAGATCTCGAAGGCGGTTGTATGGTTTCATCATCATTAATGTCATCGAAGAGGCCATAATTGCCACTATCGCCTTTGTGGTTCTCAGTGTTTTTGTTCCGTGGCTTATACTCCCAGGGATGATTGTGGTTGTATTTGGACTCGTCATCTTTACGCTTGTGAAAATTTACTCCTATTGGACCAGTGCCTACATTCCCGTTTATGATCCATTAATTGGTCAAGAAGGCGTGGCATTGAGCGATTTTCGGGAAATCAAGTCGGATGTTTGGGTTGGCAGAGTTCGAGTCCGTGGTGAAGTTTGGAATGCCCAATCACAAAATCAGATTCGCCAAAATTCGCCCATCTTGGTTGAAGGAGTCGACGGGCTCACACTGAAAGTAACTTTGATAGAAAGAAACAACCTGTAGAATGAATTGAATGAGACGAAACGTGAAAAATTCCAAAAAAGTGGATTAGTCTTCTTTTGGTCGCATTTGAGATTTTGCCCGTTCTAGAGCATTTTCTGCAACAAGGATGAACGCATCAGTGACACCAGTGGCGTTTGCAGCGGAGGTTTCGATGTAAGGGATGTTCCACCAGTTTTGCAGCATTTGAGCTGCTTCCGGTGGGACTTGTCGACTTTCCTCAAGATCTACTTTATTACCGATGAGAATTATTGCTCCGTCAGGAACTACATTCCGAAAGTCGTTGTACCAGTTTTGGAGGGTCATAAAGGTTCGTGGTTCTGTGACATCAAATAGTAGGAGGGCCCCATGAGCTCCGCTATAGTAATGGCGGCGGACTTGGCGAAATGAGGGTTGACCTGCGACATCCCAAATAACCAGTTTGACATTCTGGTCTTGGATTTCTAAATCTCTGACCGCAAAACTTGCCCCTAAAGACTGTTTGTACTCGGGTGAGAATGTATTTTGGGTGTATCGGAGTACAAGTGACGTTTTACCCACTGCGCCATCGCCCATCATGACTACTTTAATACCAAAATCTGTTGGGCGATCTGTGACTCTTTCATGTATGTCAGAGGGTGCTAACTTGCTTGACACTTTCACCCTTTCCCAGGTAGTACCCTAAGGCGTACAGCGTAAGATAGTGCAAAAAGGTTTCGTATAAAAAATGATATTTTTTACAAAAAATGGGAAAAACAAGGCATATCTTCATATTCTAAGCAAAAAAATTCAAATTATCAAAGGATAGCAAATCAGCTTTTTTGAGTAATTTGATGGTTACCTTGATCGGAGGTACAAGTAACTTCCGAGAATAATAATTGCGATTATTAGAATACCCACGGAAAGATAGGCGAGTAGATAATTTACAGGAGGAATTGCTCCGAACGTGTGTCCGGGAACACCATCATGGTAATGCTCCCAGAATACGAGTTCGACATATTCACCCTCAATTCGTCTATACCATTGGTAGGGGCCACAGCCGATGGGTTTCGAATTCGTGAAAAGGAGTGGACTGAGGATTCCCTGCCAGATGTGCTTGGGGAGGATTACCCAGTTTCGGATATAATCAAAGGCCCAGTAACTCTTTCCGTTCGTCGTAATGCGTACATGGTAATCATCAATCGCCTCACAGGAATTCAAATAGGGAATTTGTTTGATGTACTCTGGAATTGCATTATCGACAATCAAATTGTAACTAAATTCAACATCATGGGCGGTAACTTTTCCTCCAAAATCACCACCCATGTCATGCCAATATGCAGGGGAAGATTGATAGTATCCATCAATTTCAGACGTTTGTAAAGCCGGAGGAATATCGGTTGTATTTCCGTATAAGATAAAGTCGAATTGGTAGCCTTCGGGGAGTTCTCTTTTGGACCACTCGAAAGCAAGACCGCCTCCATTAAGGGTACTTGAAAGGTTCAATGGATCGTCTAATCCTGTAAGAGTGAGGTATATCTGATCTAAGATGTACCGACTTGATGCTTTTTTCGCAGTTAATGGATTTTGCGAATCCATTGGTTCGCTAATGAGTGTGTCGAAGACTCCACCGGTTCCACTTGTTGGATGGCGGTATGGGTCTCCAAATCTTAAGCGGACTGTTCGTGGAGTCCAACGATTCATAGGTCCTGTCCCGTAACCTGGTACAACTACAAAATTTTGCCAAGTGTCTGTTCGGTGGGCATTGACTTCTAAATTGGTATACCACACAAGCATGGGCATATCGCCTACGAGGATTTGCTGTGCATCATGAGCTGCATCGAGGACTGTATCTTTATCAGATGAGGTTAACATGAGATCAATCAAGTTGTCATAGGTGCTGTTAGACCAGTTCATGAAGTTCCATCCAGAATTCGGAATCTGGTCACTAACGAAGTTCTCTAAGAGTAGTGGGTTATGTTGAAGGAAATCAATTTCGATATTTGCAGCATCATAATCACGTGGATAGGTCTCTATGAGGGCTTTTAATGTGATATCTGGGACTGCTTGAGGGGCTACTGGAATACCGGCATCAGTCCAATAACCTTGCATGGCAGCCATTACCGCACCCCATCCTGAACTTTCAGAGGGATAGAGAGGGCGAAAAACAAAGTCTGACCCATCCGGTGCCTCAACGAAATCATCACTGTCGATATCGATGAACCCGGCTTGGTTGAGGACAATTCGTGCAACTTCAACTTGTGATTCCTTGTAACTCGGTGTGGTTTGATTGTTATGCCACACACCGGTTGCTGGGGGAATGAGTGAGTCGAGAACAAACCCTAGCCCCTCCCACATTATCGATAAGGCTTCATGTTTATCCACCGCTAAGGCAAGAGCTTGGCGAAATCCTGGAATTGAGTAGGGATAACGTTCACAATTAATAGCCATGATGCCAACTTTGAGTCCTTTCGTACGGGTTACTTCGATATTCGGGTTGGCTTCAAGGGTTTCAACATAAGTGGCTTTGACACTATCGGCTAAATGATCAAGACTTCCATCGATTAAAGCAGCGATTTGTTGGTCCTGACTTGAAATTACATGGAATACTGCCCGGTCAGCGAAAGGTCCTGTTGGATCCCACTCGACGGAAGTTGCTAGAACGTTTGGAATTAGCTCTTGCTCTGAAGAGGTTAGGAAGAATGGAATAAGCGTAACGAGTACTATGATTGCAAGCATCTGGGTGGAGTATTTGTGTTCCACTGCACGTTCGAGCCCCTTGGCGTCTTGCTCAAAACGAAATTGAGCAGTATTATAGTGTCGGGTCAGATGGCGCCTTAAATGAATTATTATACCGGAAGACCCCGGTGCCCCAATCTATTTCTGGTTTGAGAGATACGCTAAGGTTTTATCATCCTCAATGCCAAAGTCCAGAGTAACGGGATGTTAACTAGATGTTTGGATGGCAAGGTAAACTTCTTCGCGTTGATTTGACCACTCAACAAATTCGTGAAGAGGCGATTCCCCAAGAAGTCTTGCATCAATTCATTGGAGGCAAGGGCTTGGGAACCTACTATCTGTATCAAGAAGTTCCACCACGGATTAACCCTCTCGACCCTATGAATCGGTTTTACTTGGCAGCAGGTCCTGCCCAAGGCACTCGTATTCCCATTACCGGAAGAATTGCTGCGGTTTCAAAAAGCCCGCTAACGAATCTGTACATCGATAGTCAGATGGGTGGTAATCTTGGTCCTCAATTGAAGAGAGCGGGCTATGATTTACTCATCATTCAAGGGAAATCTGAAAAACCGGCCTGGATTCAAATTAGTCCCAACGGTCACGCAGTTAACGATGCAACAGATCTTTGGGGCAAAACTACACATGAAACCGAATTGGCGCTACGAAAAGCAGACCCCAATACCCAAGTTCTTTCCACTGGTCCAGCAGGAGAACATTTAGTTCGGTTTGCTTGTCTAACACATAATTATTTCCGGAATTTTGGTCGCGGCGGATTAGGTGCTGTCTTTGGAGCAAAGCAGTTGAAAGCCATTGCCATCCAAACAGAAAAAGTGTGGATTCCCACACCGGATTCTGAGAAAGAATTATCCCTCCTCAAGAAACTTGTTCAACGGTCAAGAAAAGCAAAAAGACGAGGGCACTCCCTCCACTACCACGGAACACCATGGCTTGTAGATTACGCAAACAGTATCGGTATGTTCCCGACCCGGAATTTTCAAGCAACCCATTTTGAGGGGCATAAGGAAATATCTGATGAAAGCATTGAGAAAAAGTATCATGATGATAAGCGACGGACGCCCTGTGAGGGTTGTGTGATCAGTTGTGCTTGGACGTTCAAAAAGCCTGACTTCAAGTGGGCTCCTGCTGGACAAACTGGCAAAATTGCTATTCCCGAGTATGAAACCTTGGGCTTAATGGGTGGAAATTTAGGGATAGCTGACACACACGCAATAATTCATGCAAACCACTTGTGTAACGCATTGGGGCTCGATACCATCAGCATAGGGAACGTGATCGGATTCCTCATGGAGCTCTCACAAAAGGGACTGTTGCCCGATGAGCTCAAAGGCGCTAAGATTGAATTTGGTGATGCTAACAGTGTCTTGGAGCTCCTTCCAAAGATAGCCAATCGTGAAGGTATCGGTGACCGACTCGCCCAGGGTACTCGACAATTCGCTTCGGAATTGGATGGTGAAGCCCATCAAGTGGCCGTCCATACAAAGGGTTTGGAGTATCCTGCCTGGGATCCGCGAGGTAAACTCGGTTTGGGTCTTAGTTACGCAACTGCTGCAGCTGGACCAAGCCATCTTCGTGGGTGGCCTTCAACTACGGAACCCCCCAACGCTAGTGCCACTACAGTCTTAGATTCACTTCTCGAGCAACAAAATCTGAAAGTGCTCAAAGATTCGCTGATAATTTGTCACTTCACTCACTCAATTTCACCCCGGCTAGGGATTAAGGGCTGTGCGGAAATACTTGAAACTGTAACAGGAGCTAAGGCAACCAAAGAATCAGTGAACGAAGCAGCTAATCGTATCTGGCTCCTAGCCCGGATGTTCAATAACCGTGAATACGATGATGCACCCCGAAGGTATGATGTTCTTCCACACCGGTTCATGAACGAGCCTATCCCAGATGGACCCACCAAAGGCTACACAGCGTTTATCAGTCACAAAGATTTCGAGGAGTCCTTGACTGAATTTTACAAGCGACGAGGCTGTGACACTGATGGGCGTCCAACCAAGATAACTATTCAAAATCTTGGACTCGCCAAGATGATGTCTTCGATCTAGAAGATAGGATTTATTATTTTCACTTTCATTGCGGGGTGTCTAAGGATTATAAAGCCCCGATTCTGATGAGGAAAGAATAAACACGTGGGTTGGACACCTCTCGCTAAAAGACCAGTACGTATAATAGGGGACACAGTACACAATCACCGGTGTGTGATTCCCCTTGCCTCGTGTCTGAATACTTTCGGCAAGGTCTCCCCACTCACTCTGTCTGAATCCCATCATGCACCAATCATCGGATGGAAGAACCATGCCCTCAGAACTCGAAAAAATCGATGGCGTCGGACCCACCGTCGCCCAAAAACTCGAAGAATGCGGCTTCCGCACCATCGAAGGCATCGCCGCAGCCTCCGTCAAAGAACTCACTAGCCTCGCAGGCATCGGCGCTAACACAGCCCAAAAGATTATCGAATCCGCCCAACGTCTCGCCAGCATCGGGCTAGAAACCGCGGATCAACTCTGGAAAAAACGCCAAACCATTGAACGCATCACTACCAACAGCCGTGAACTCGATGCACTCCTTGGCGGTGGTCTTGAAACTGGTTCCATGACCGAATTCGCCGGAGCCTTCCGCTCAGGAAAAACCCAAATCTGCCACCAAATCTGCGTCAGCGTCCAACTGCCCCCCGATCAAGGCGGATGCGCCGCCAAAGCCGCCTACATCGACACCGAAGGCACCTTCCGTCCCGAACGCATCATCAACATGGCCCAAGACAAAAACGTCCCCCCCAACCAAGCCCTCAAAAACATCATCGTCGGCCGCGCCTACAACAGCGACCACCAAATGCTCCTCGTCCAACAAATCCAAGACAACCCCCAATTCGAAAAAGTCCGACTCCTCATCGTCGACAGCCTCATCGGCCACTTCCGCGCCGAATACCTCGGCCGCGGCATGCTCGCCGAACGCCAACAAAAACTCAACAAACACCTCCACGACCTCCTCCGACTCGCCGAAGTCTGCAACGTCTGTGTCGTGACAACTAATCAAGTCCACTCCCAGCCTGACGTTTTTTTCGGTGCGCCGGATAGACCGACTGGAGGGCATATTGTGGCGCATGCGGCTCAGACGCGGATTTATCTACGCAAGAGTAAGGCAGAGCGACGGATTGCAACTTTAATTGACTCGCCGTATCTTCCTGAGGGTGAAGCATTGTTTACGATTGTACCCCAAGGTATTGCAGATGCATAAACAATCGACTGGCAGAATTTGACCTGAAAATTGTTAGCAGCGGTTACGTAAAAGTAGATTCTTTCTTCAGTTCTTTTCCGATTCCGAATGCGTCACCAATGCGTTTACCGGTTGAGTAGTAGCCACGCGTTCCGGGATCGAAGTAGAAGGGTTTCATTTTGAGGGGATCAGGGTTATTGTTTGACGCTTGCACTGCTGGTTCGACTTTGGCATCGAGGATTTCACCGACAAATTGGGTGTGACGTCCGATTTCGAGGATATGTAAAAGTTTACATTCTAACACGAAAGGAAATTCGTCAACGTAGGGGGCATTGACCAGTTCGCTTTTCACAGGTGTGAGTCCCAAGGTTTCAAACTTGTTTTCTGTTTTACCCGAAACTATACCGACGTAATCGGCTTCTTTGACCATATCCTCGGAGGGAATGTTAATGGTGAAAGCCTTCTGCTCCATGATGTTACTATAAGAGTAGGTGGCTTCTCGCAGGGCAATAGCTACACAGGGTGGTTTGGAACAGCAGATGCCACCCCATGCGGCAGTCATCAGATTGGGTTTTCCAGTCTTATCATATGTGCCGACTACGAAGACAGGTGTTGGATATGCCAGAGTACCTGGACCTAACGAGACTTTCATTTTCATATTCGACCTCTAGCAAAATTTACCATGTTTTGAACCTGCTCTAACTTATCCTTTCCCTTCATCTAGAAAATTACGAGAAACCAAGTGCATGAATCTCTAAGAAACTAAGACTGATGTTTCTCAATTGGTGTATACTCCATTTGCAATTGGAAGTGTGATGGGCCAAACAGTTTGATACCCTCTGCAGTTTGCCATTGTGGTGCTGCTGGGATACCAATCACTGTAACATGACGACCAGTTTTCAATTCAACATTATTGATGGCGATTCCCTCTCCGGTTGTTGTATCGACGACACAAATTGAATCAGGAGAAGAAGCCATAGGTGTGTCATTAAACCACATCGCAAGATACTCATTTTTACACCATACACGGACAGTTCCATCCCGCCCTTGCCATTTTCCTTCTTGAACACGACCACTTATCTCAACTGAACCAGTCGTAAAACCACCGGCATCAGTAATCTGAGCTTGTGTTATCTTACCTGAAAAAAGATTGATTCCCCCAGTTTCAGATAATATTCGCTCAACCACATTGCCATCTTCTTCACGAGTTTCATTCATTGCTTGACCTAGCTGAATACACCGTGTGGCAGTACCAGCAATAGCAGCCTGGCGGTAATCTCGACCAGTCGCCGGACACCGGGCCACTCCTACAGTGCCACCCGAGGCAATTGCTACATGTCTAGCAATTACTTCAGCTCGAGCATCATCCACAGCGGTCTTTAAAATGAGTAAGTCCCCAAATGGTGAAACCATGCTTAGCGGAGTTATTGGCAATCCAGCAAGGTTCGTTGTCGAGATTGCGATTTCAGGTTTCGCTCGACCACAACAATCCCCATCCATGAACACCTTTCCCATCTTTGCTGCTACATACATGGGGACTACTCCATTTCCTGGTCCAATCTCGGTGGCAATAAAGCCAAAGGGTTCACGCCCAAGATGTTCTGCCAGTCGCTGGGCGGCTTCAACATAGAGATCAGTCTTGATCCGTGGAAGCTTGGCTACTGCCTTCTGAGCGGTTACACTGACTCCGCCCCCTACACTACCTACAATGAAAAAGAGTTCATCATCAGGTGCCTCATCTAGTGTCACCATTTGGAAACAGTCATCTCTTTCATAGATTTCCTTGATTCGTTTCTGTGCGGTTCTTTCGCTTCCCCCGCCACCACACGCTAGAACCTTTGCACCAATAATATAATGATTTACATCCTGAAGAGACAGCGGCTTCATCGATCCCACTCCTAAATTCTACCAGTCTATGTGCAACGAGTAAAAATAAAGAAATCCCATGTTGAAATTAACAGCATCTAGAAACACTTCAGAGGGTTGAGGTGGTTATGCTTGTAGAAGAGTTGATAATAGGGCTTCTGCTTGTTGTTGGCATTCTCGTACTTGTTGCCATTTTTTGCTATTCGGGAAAGCACAAATGTTGCAGACATCTGTAAATAAAAGCAAATAAGGATTAATGGTATTATTTCTGTTTTAGTTAATCTAGAAGTCGTTTTTCACCAGTGAGGGCTTGGATGTCTGTGATGTCTTGTGTGACTTCCAGGCAGCCTTGGTACTCGCCGCTTTGGTTCCGGACAGCAAAATAGCGAATGTAGATCATTCGTCCTTTGAGATTGATCCAGAATTCTGCGGTGTTCCGTTTACCAGCTCGGAAATCGTCGAGGATTTGTTGGACTTTATGGACGCTTTGTTTGGGGTGGCAGGCTTGGACACTTCGTCCAATGACGGCTTTGCTGCGTGGGAAGATGCGTCCACCGGATTCGCTGTAAAAGCGAACGGTATCCTCGGTGTCGACAAAGGTGATGTCAACAGGCAGACTATTGAAAATTCCTTCAATAACAGAATGTGTTAATTCTCCTGTTTCAAATTTCATTATTCTTTCGACCTCTTCCGGTGTCTCTCATGTTGGCACCGCAGGGATTTCAAGAGGAGGAGCTTTGGAGCCATACAGTATCACGACTGTGATGTATTATGGTGGTTTCAAGGCTACACCGCATTTATAACAATTTTGTGAAGGTGCCATGAAGTGGAGGCAAAATATAAGGACGACGAGAAATCATTCAAGGTTGCCCCATTTGGATGGTAATGATTTCCAATAGCCGGATGTTCTTACTTTGAATGAGATAATTGCATATCGTGTTAATATGTGGGGGAAATGGTTTTTGTGTTAGTCATCTATTGGCAGGGGCAAACTAAAACGGAAAATGTGGATTGGCAGCTTACATCAGATTCTGAAACTACTTTTCCAAAAGAGTTGGAGCAAAGGAGGAAGAAGCTCTGGCAGGAAATTATTGTACAGCACCCGAAAGCATATGATGGGATGTTGTTAAGACTCGAAAATTTCTCCGTCATTGAGGAACGCCTTGAATTACAAATGGGGTGTATCCGTTTTTCGCGAGTCCAAACCTTGTTGGAGACTAACATTAGGTTAGAGCCGTATGGGGTGTTGGGCGTCCAAGCCATTATTCTGTCACCAGATAAACGATATTTACTGTTTGGGGAGCGAACTAAGGACCATATGCATTGTCCACAATTCTTAGGTTCACCCGGTGGGATGTTGGATGTTGAGGACGTTGAAAGACCATTTTGGCAAGCGTGTATGCGAGAAATAACGGAGGAGGTACATATTGCACTTCGAGAAGATACACTCTTGATAGCAATTACCGCGGATCTTTACACTCCGGTTGGTTCAGTGTTGCTTCTCCTCGCTATTGCTGAAGAACAGCCAGATGTCACAAAACCGGTTCCAGGAAATGATGAGTGGACTAATCGTGAACTTCATTGGCATCCTGTAGAAACTTTGTCAGCTCTTGACAATTCGAAGATTTTGGAAGGATTAGTGTTCGCGGAGAAAGACTGGCATCAGTTCAATAACACAGGGAAGAGTGTTATCTGGTAGTCACTTTGTGATATTCAGGGTTGGTTCTTCTTTCTCCAATAAACAACAAAGCTCACTATGACAACAACTCCCACGAGGCTGCCAGTAACCAGCAAGCCCATTATTAGGAGAGGATCCATCATTGGTGGAATGGCAGCAGGGAGGATATAGTCTTCAAGGAATAGAAACACATCGAGATGTGTACTTCGTGCGGTGAAGACGACGACCATATCGAGGTGTGGAATGACAAAGATATGCTGATTCTGGTGTCCGTGGGCTGCATAAGTGTCAATCGAGGGATGAATCCACCATTGATAGCCATATTGTGTTTGACTGTCAACAGTAGCGTGATGTGCAGAAGAAGCAGTTACCCATGAAGCAGGAAGGATTTCCTCGCCATCCCAGGTTCCATTATGAAGATAGAGAAATCCAAATTTTGCCATATCACGTGCTCGCAGACGAAGAGCCGACCCGCCATTGTGAATACCTTGTGGATCATCGTTCCAGGCATAGTCATTGATACCTAGTGGTCCGAAAAGATGAGTTTCAGCGAAGCTTAAGGCAGAGAGATTGGTTGCTTGGGTGAGAACAGCAGAGAGGAGATGAGATCCACCAGTGTTGTAGACCCACTGTTCACCAGGGGCATAATCCATGGGACGGTTGATTACAAACTCCACCCAGTTAGGACTTCCTGTCATCTGATCCCAGTCGTTTAGGGGACTACCGTAAGGATAGGACCATTCATCCCAAGGCAGACCAGAAGTCATGGTGAGGAGGTGTTCAACGGTGATGGCCTGTTTTCGGCTGTCCAAATTTTCGATGGTCATGTTGGGAAAGAAGTCAACGAGATATTCATTGATGTTCAAGTATCCCTGTGAGACTGCAATGCCAATAAGGGAGGAGGTCACGCTCTTTGTACAAGAGAAGATATTGTTTGTCTGGTTCTCCATTTCCGGAGTACCGAAGTAATTTTCATAGACAAGATACCCGTGGCGAACGACGAGAATGGATCGAAGTGGATTAGAGATAAACGCTTCATTGATGTAGTTCTCCATACGCAACAGCCATGAAGAATCAAGTCCTTGTGATTCGGGAGAAGCAGTTTGCCAGTCAGTGGTCGGCCAATAATCAGGTTCAGTAGGCTGTGCGACAGCTTGGAGCTGACTCGGGGTACTCAGCGAAACAAGGAGTAAGGAGAGAAGAGCTAATAGAGCTAACTTTTGAATCGCCATAGTCAACCATCCTACAAGGAACTTTCAACTGAATTGATAAGTATAAAGTTAGGGTACGCTCAAGGTTCTGAATCGCTCTGTTTGGAAGGTTCATGAACCGTTTTCCGAAAAGCCCAGTTCAGATATTGGCAAGAAATCTCACCTGAAGTGTTGGATTCTTTGAATACTGCAACACGTTAGCAGTCTTGGAGAAGCGGTCAAAAAGTATATGTTCTTTTTTTCAATTACTCTTGTGGGGTTAATGAAAGGTGGCAGAAGTATCTGATAACCAGTGGCAATCTTATTCTGCTAGCCTCGATGGCAAAGCGATGATATATTTGAGCGTGTTGGGATTTTTCATGCCCTTCATGTTTGGCGGCGTCCTTATTCCCCTCCTTTATTTTGAGTTCGGATTATCCGCACTTATCTTCCCCGTAGGGTTGATTCTGATTTTTGTGTTCATTGCGGTGATGATGGCCGCTCGTCAGTATGAGAAGAAAGACCGTGCCCAACTCATCCTGGGGATTGTCAGTCATGTCACGGAGCCAACACGGATTTCATCCGCCGCTCGAAGCGTAGGTTTACGACACGTCGCGTTTGTACGGGCGCTCTCAGAGTTAATAATGCACGATGTGGTTGATTTACAGATTTACCCTGCCTATGATGCCTTTGGCCCCCCAGGTATGTCTCCGAGAGGAGTGCCACCAGATCCAGTTCAAGATTCGGGCTATATGATGGGCTATTCGACAGGATGGCCTACCACGCTCCGTTGGGTGGGAATTATTGGAACAATTCTCTCAATTCTTGTGTCTGCGATTTATCTAGGTCAATTTCTCTTGCAATTACTTGGTCTCTAAGAAATGAGAAGCAAAATGATTCTAGACAAAAACAATTCGAGCCTTTTTCGTACCCCAGAGAAGTGAATACCGACTATTGCCTTTTATCGGGCCGTCTAAGAGGTCTTGTTCCATACGGCTCAAGCCGTTCTGATAGGACTCGGGTGAGATGAGATGCAGACAGGAGAAGATTTTGTCACGATACGCTTGGATGTCTGTAATTTCGTAAGGAAATTCGACTTGAGTGTGTTGGATGTCGCGAAAACCAGCCTGTTGCATACGAGCGCGTAAAACGTAGATTGAGTGATATCGTTTCAGATCCACATCAATGGTTTCAGGAAAATAGAATGCCAAGGGTCGGCGATTTTGAATGATTTCTTCAGAATCGGTGACCGAACAGATTTTTCCACCGGGTTTTAGGACACGAAAACCCTCTGCAAAATAAGGAATGATATCCTCTATATGATGGATTACATCGACTGAAAAGACAAAATCGAAGTAATTATCTTCAAAGTTCAACGCCTCAACTCGTCCCTGCAAGAAGGTGATGGTGGAAGATTGGCTAGCCGCTATTTTGAGCATTTCTTCAGATTGGTCGATGGCCCAGCATTTCATCGGAACTTGTTGTTGAATGGCAATGCTGTAAATACCTGTGCCACATCCTATCTCAAGTACCTGTGACTTGTTCGTAATTCCACTTGACTTTACAAGCTCCTTGAGTACTTGAGGATGCACTCGACGGTGTTGCAGATATTTCTGGGCCAAATCGTTATAATCAATCATAAAAACAAAAAGTATACAGGGCTCCTAGTTTTTTGAGATTATGGTTCAAAGTAAAATCAGTAAAGAATATACTACGGTGAACTAGAAAGAAGACCATAAGGAAAATTGAAACCGGTTCTGAGAGGTCTAAGGAGTTCTGTTTGAAAAAACATAAACACAGGTTTACATTGTGAAAGGGTGAGGTAAGATATTGATTGACAACGATGACGATTTTGATGAGGAGGAAATGAAGGCCTGGGAAGAAGCTGAGCCGTCAACTCTTCGACGCCGAGTATTCGGATGTTGTGCAATCTTTATGATCATCATCTTAATCATCTTTCTATTGCTTGGAGGCGCGAACTGGTTTATACCCTATATGCCCAGCCTCCCCTAAGCACATTTTCACTAACCTGGAATTTTTATCCAGATTCTTGTAGCATTTCATCCAATCGGAGTTCGCGGAGGCTTGGAAAATGGCGTTGAGGATAAGATATCAGGGTTTTCAGGTTCTCTACTGATGGATTGCGTTTTATTTTTCGTACGATCGGTTCAAAATCTCCAATGCGATTGAGGAAAAATCTGCTGAATAAAATCGGTTCAGAAGCCGAGGCATAGGCATACCAATGCTCTAAAGGAAATTGTTTTTGGAGCCACACAAATAAGGTTTGAGGGTTCCCTTTCGTTTCTTTGTAGACCATCTGGGCTGTACAGTAAAAACTTGCTCCAGCTGTCCAGTTCCAGATTGTTCGAAAATGAACTGGTTCTCGTGATGCCCGATATTCTGGGTTAATTCGATCATCTAATACAAAAGCGCGATATGATCCTTTATCTGCACCCAATTGATGAAGAACGCGGCGAATGGTTCGGGCGGTTAATCCACTTCGATTGGCGAGATCCACAATTGAAATTCGGGCATCATCTCGGAGGTGATGGAGTACACGTAATTGTAATTTCGTTAGTTGAACTTGACTCCCTTTATCAGTGAGTAATGTATGAATTTCAATATCAGAAATGCCATCCAAGCCGCGAATAAATCGGCAAAGTTGAGAAAGTCCCTTTGCCCCAACATATTCTCCAAAAACCATGATATCCTCATTAGCTAGAGGAGCCACACGATGAACCATGGGGCTATTCCCGATGGCGTTGATAAGTGCTTCATCATTCTGATTACTATCAGTGGAAGCAATAGCGACGAACATTTCAGCGTTAATCATAGCGAGACTAAGCCACACGGTAAATCGTTTTATGACCCCCAATTCCTGGAGCTTCATAACCCGCTTTTTAATTGCATTGGCACTCAGGTTAAAACGACGTGCAAGGTCCTCATAAGAAATACGACAATTGGCATCCAAGGCGTAAAAAATGCCCTTGTCAATTTGGTCCACAGCAGACACCCGGAATCAGTGGATACCGTCCAAGCGAGTAGGGGAAGCTAGCCCGCTGACACCAGAGGAATGATCAGCTAGAGCTCTACTCGAAGAACATATTCTGTGAGAAAGTTCTCTCATTTAAAGTAAATCATAGCTGCATTCTAAAAAATCAAGGAGGAACTAGGAGTTCAAAGAGATCTCGCGAAGGCGTCTCTGTAAAGGACTTCGATGCTGTCCATAGACAGTCATGCTTTATCACGTCCAAAGTGAATCCAGATTGCTGCAGCTTAAGCAAGTATTGTAAATGATCAATCATTCTGGAAAGCGATGTACTAAGATCCTCATCATCCCGTTCAGTTTCTGCAGTTTGTGATTCTGTATCAAAAGTGTTGGGATTACGATTTGGCAACCAGACTTCAACTTCCAAGTTCACCGTCTGAGGATTCACGGATTCCCGGATTACAAGGATTCGCATTGAATTAGTTTGAAGGAGAATTTCCACTGTCTCCCCTGATTCATTAAAGGGAGGAGAAGGGGATTCGGCAGGAGTAGAGATAATCTTCTGGAATTTCTCCAATAGCTGGTCAATTGTCATTTCGTTTTCCTATGGTACCCCCTCACGGGGTCTGTTATTTATTCATGGGAACCGTGGGGTTCGGGAAAATGCAAAGTGCGAATCGAAGAAGAATAATTACAATACATGTGGTTCAGATTTTACCCATATGGGAATTCTCTTATGGGAGCAAAAGGAGTTCCAAACATAATTTTCAGTGGATGACTCTAGCTTGTCCGATAATGCTTTCCATCCCATCACAATCGGTTTCTTACTATTCTTAATAACCTTGACCCTAGTGCCTTACAAGCATTACATCGATCCTGCAAACTTAAACCCCAAACTCCAACAACCCTATCAATCCTTTCCATTGAGTGAGAGGCCATCTATTCAGAAAATCGCCCTGAACTTGCGTCCTGAGCAGATTTGGAACCGGACCTTTAGTCAGTCTTCATTTGATCTTGGCCGTGCTATTGTGGAATGTCAGACGGGTGGTTATGCTATCACTGGTACAACTCAACAGGGTTTGGATGCATCAGATTTGCTATTCAACCTATTTGTGCTTCGTGTAGATGAGACGGGGAATCTCCTTTGGCGTTCGAGTTTTGGTGGTGAAAGCTTTGATGAAGGGTATGATATTGTCGAGTGTCCTGATGGGGGTTTTGCTATTCTGGGATACACAGTGGCACCAGAGTCAATGGATATGTTTCTGGTCAGGATAGATTATCGGGGGAACTTGCTTTGGAATCAAACTTTTGATAGTGGCTATGATGATGTAGGTTATACAATTATTCGCTGTCGAGTAGGTGGATTTGCCCTCATTGGTAGAATTGAGTATACGCAAGCCTGGCTACTTCGTCTCGACGACGATGGAAATCCTTTATGGAATCAGACTTATGAGACCTCGCCTCCGTATAATGATGATACGCTTGTAGAATGCTGGGATGGAGGATTTGCATTTCTAGGCAGTAATGATCCCGTAAACCTTGCAGATACCGTGTTACTTCGAACAGATGTAGATGGAAATTTGTTATGGAACGAGACTTATGGTGGCGCAGGGTCTTATTTCTGTCGTGGACTAGTAGAATGTCGGGACAGAGGTTTTGCACTGGCAGGCGGAATTCGAAGCATAGGAAATGTTGATAATGACATTTGGTTGGTACGTACAAACCCCTATGGGACAATGATTTGGAATACAAGTTTTGGTGGTGCTTATGACGAGTCGGCTCAATCCATTACCGAGACTTGGTCAGGTCAGTTAGCTCTAACAGGTAGTGCAATTTTACGGTCAGGCTTCAATGATATTTCATTCATCATGGCTAGTTCATCAGGTGAAGTTCTGTTGAATTGGACCTTTGGCGGAAGTCAACATGATAGAGGATACTCGCTAATAGAATGTCGTGACCGGGGATTCGCCATCACGGGAGCCACCTATTCTGCTGAATCGGGTTGGGATGTTTTGCTCGTCCGAATTCCTGGTGATGTAAATCAAAACATGCTTCAAAGGATTTCTTGGATTGTCCTGACGATTGTACTTCCACTCCTCGTAAGTATTATAACGGTCTGGCTAGGGTTTCGACTACTCAGATCGAAACAAGTCCACCAAAAAATGAAAAATCGCACTGAAGCGAAGTAAGTTACCCAATCGGGACATTTAAGGGAATAAACTGAGACAGTGACCAATAACGCATTGGAAGGACTCCCTGCCATGTTTAAAAGAAAACAAACCTCATTGGTTTCAGCGATCGGTGGCCTCCTTCAAATTCTAGGCGGAATCATGGTAATTATCGCCCAAATTTCCATTTACCTTTTTGTCTTGGACTTTCTGACATTAATTGGCACCATACCACCAGAATTTCAACCACTATACAGGACACTGGCTGATATGATACTCATCGCCATTGTGGCCGTGATATTTAGTGCGATTTGTATGATTGTTTCCGGAATCATTTCATATTGGGATAACCCCGTCCTTGGAGGATATCTTGCCCTCTTCTTTTCAATTCCCGTTATTATCGTGGGCGTTTGGTTAGTGTATGGCGTGTATTTCTTCCCCGGAGTATTCCATTTCCTCGGCGCAATTCTTGGCATCATCGGGGGACTCGTATGTGTCATACCAATCTATCTGAAACGACGTGAACTCCGCGAACAAAACAGACCAAAAAGGAAGAAAAAACCCTAGACCCTTTATCCGATTTTGAACAGATTAAAGCGTTTTTGTATAACTTGGATACACAGTACGAGAACTAGCCATTAGTGGTGACGTGCATTGGATCTCCAAGCTATCAATAAACAGATCGCTCATCTCTCTGACGTGTTTACGAATATCCTGCTTGAACGGGGACTACTGGAGTCTCAACTGTTCCCCGTTAACGCCTATATCTCACTTGCCTGCTACAATACTTATGAAACCCAATATGACATCATGAAACAAGTCTGGGACCGCATCACACCAGAGGAATTAGCAGCAAAGAGCAAAACACTTCTTTCTGAAATCCACGCCCTATCCATTACCTATCAGTGGCTCTACTATGGTCTCGGTCGGATGGGAGTAATTTTCAACCAATGCGACAGTGACCCGGATAAAGAACCGAAAGATAAGCAGGATCAGTGGCGATTCATACTAGAAAATTGGTATCGCTTGGGAACCCATTATTTTACCTCTGGAAATCCAACTGTCGAATCAGCAGGATACGTTAACCTTGCCTTTGGCGAAGAGGTCCGCTCATGGTTACAGGATCACCTTGAACCTGTCAAACCTCAACAAGTCAGCGGGTTCCGTAAGGCCATTGGAGCCGTTGACCTCTACGCCTTTATGGATGAATGTGAAGCCCGAGCCAAAATCATCGAACATGGCCCCTATCCAATCAATAGTGAGGAAATCTTAGTCATCACCGAATATACACATTTACACGATGGCCACGAAGACCTCTGGCTCCCCTGGTCCGAAACCGAAACAAAACTCCCCACGTCCACCTTAGGCATCGCCATGACACTCAAAGATATGAAAGCCAAAGCCATCGATGTGGGAACCATTAGCCATGATCCAGCAGAATACGGAGACCATGTAACAAGCATGATGGCATACACCAAAAAAGGCTCAAAACTCGCAATCATTGGACTAGATGAGCTGTCAGCTTATGGCGAAGCAGCAGATGCCGCACAACAAGAATTATTCATGCGCTTCGCTGAATGGGATAAACAACAGCGGCTCATCGCTGGAGCCAAAGCCTATATGCGAGGGTTCGCCCGGTTCACCAACCAAGTTGGCATCACCAACCAAATCACTTGGGATCTCACGCCACATTCCATGGAAGAATATGTCCCCTACTTCATGGAACATGATGGAGACAACGCCTTCGCCCGAATGTTTCGTCCACCCGACGAACGAGCCAAGGACCCAACGTTTTACTATTTACCGGAACATTGAAGGTAAAGAAAATGAAAACGTCCACACACTATGGATATTGTGCCCTCATGGAGTAAAGTGAAAATGAAGGGCTTTACCGACCACGATGATTATTTGCACAAACCCACCAAACACAAAGATTGGCGGGAGAGCTTCTACTTCAACTGGGTAGACCTCCAAGCCCAAGTAAGCGGTTTTTCCACAATCGGCATTGTCCCAAACGCCCCTAAACGCGAATTTGTCTTCGCCCTGTTCGTTCAAGATACTCCCGAGTTCTACCTCACCGAACCTGAAGGTCCGATCCCTAAGGATTTCTACCAGGCTTTGAACGATGGACAACTCAGCTATGAACTCGTCAACCCCTTCACGGATTGGCGCATCCATTATCAAAGTCCACGAATATCCGCTGAAATCCAATGGCGTAGTCGATTCCCTGCCTATGATTTTGGCAGAGGAAGTGGAACCAGTTGGGGACGGCACCTCGAACAATCAGGAACCATCACAGGACACATCGAATACCCAGATGGCCGCACCCATCACTTCAAAGGGTATGGACAACGGGACAAAAGCTGGGGACGCCGAAACTGGCATATCGATGAATGGTTCGCCCTCCAAGCCCAATTTGATGACCTCATGATTGGACTACGGTATGACACCGTCAAAGGCAAAGGACATCTCTCAGGATGCGTCAGTTTAGCAACCGAAACTACCCCACTTGTCAAAATTCAACTTGAAACTGAATTTGAAGAAGGAACCATAAGAAAACCAATCAAGGCCCAGACTCAACTCAAAGATAAGAAGGGTCGAACCTTCACCATTCACTCTCAGCTCATCCATCCAGTAACTTTTGCCCGATATGCACGACCATTTAAGGGTGGAGAAACGGAACTCTTCGAAGAAATGGTTACTCATGAATGCGAAGAGTTAGAACAAACCGGCACAGGTCTGGCTGAATGGCTCTTCACCCACAAAACAAAGTGAGAGATAGAACATGAGCCTTGACGAATATCGGAAAAAACGAGACTTCAAAAAAACCACGGAACCCGAACCAAAGATTCAACCAGGAAGCAACCAGATTTATGTCATCCAGCGCCATGAAGCCCAGAACCTACACTGGGATTTCCGATTAGAACGTGACGGTGTCCTCATAAGCTGGGCAGTTCCAAAAGAACCTCCAACTAAGAAAGGCGTACGCCGATTAGCAATTCAAACTGAGGACCACCCCATGGAATATGCTTCCTTTTCGGGAGTGATTCCTGAGGGAGAATACGGAGCAGGAACGGTTGAGCTGTGGGATCAGGGAACTTATGATACGGTAAAATGGGAAGAGAAGGAAATCATCGTTGTTCTTAATGGTAAGCGATTGAAAGGACAGTACTGTCTAATCCGATTTCAGAAGGTGAAGGATGGGTGGCTTTTCTTCCGGTGTGGCGAATAAAGCAGCAATGTGAGAGGAATTTTGTCGGATGAATCCTGTAATAGAGTCAATCTTTTAGGGTTGAAGTGTGGAATTTAACAGGTTAGTTGAAGTCACGTTCTAATTGGAGAGAATTCTTCAGGTGAAGCTGGTCACCTACGCGACAGATGCTGGTCCCCGGGTTGGTTGTATTGATGATGGAGAGGTAGTACCAACTCCAGGTATCCCTGATATTATCTCGTTATTCAATGATAATTCGTTAGAAAATTCGATTGAGGCCGCTTTGAAAGGTCGGATTGATGCCCAACCCATCGATGAAATGACCCTGTTAGCCCCGATTCCTCGCCCTACGAAAATTATTGCGATTGGTCTCAACTATCGGGATCATGCGGAAGAAACAGGACAACAGTTACCCGAAGCGCCAATCTTGTTTTCCAAGCCACCCACTGCAACCATTGGACATGGAGCGAACATCATCATTCCGGATGGAGCATCACAAATTGATTATGAAGTTGAATTAGGCGTGGTAATTGGCAAAAGCGGACACAATATCCCTGTTGATACAGCTTTGGATTATGTGGGGGGATATACAGTCTTCAACGATGTGTCGGCTCGCGATTATCAATTCCGGGATGGACAATGGTTCCGGGGCAAGAGCTTCGATACCTTTGCACCCATGGGTCCATGTCTGACGCTCCCAGACCAGATTCAAGATCCCCAAGATTTGCAGATGCAACTGCGACTCAACGGGAAAACGCGTCAAAATAGTTCCACGGCTAACATGGTATTTTCGGTAGCAGAACTGATTGCAGATATTTCTCAAGTCATGACATTGGAACCAGGAGATGTCATTGCGACGGGCACGCCCGCTGGTGTGGGATTCAAGGTGAAACCCAAGCCGGTGTTTCTACAGCCGGGTGATGTGGTCGAAGCCGAGATTGACGGCATCGGGATTCTCAGAAACCCGGTGGAAAAAGATGGGGAACTCAGCTAACAATTCTTAGATCCCTGTTTGCATTACAGCCATGGAAAGATTAGTTCTAGCATTGCGAGGTAGAAGTTCCCTCCTAGGGGTCGGATGAAGAAGGGATAGAAATGGAAATAGGGTCTAAGAATCCATGCCAGCTGAGTGCCAACGAAGATTAGAACGAATACGCCAATGAGAATGGGAAGCGATGATGCGCGGAACCCTTTGTCGCCATCATACATGATTCGGGTTCCACATGAGGGGCAGAAGGCTTGGTCTTCCTTGATTTTTCGTCCGCATTGGGGACACTTTCCGGAATCTGTGATTTGGGGACCAGTTTCGGTTTCGAGCCGGTAAATTGTGAAGTATCCTTGAAGGAAATAGATGACAGCACCTATGCCTCCAAGGGCAAAGACCGCTAATGTGAGCAGCACGATGAAGGAATAGTCCGATGTTGTGAGAAGGAAAAAGGCAGTCACTGGAAGAAATGCAACAAGAATAGTGGCCATGATGGTGAATCCAGCAAGGAGGATGGTGAGCATTTGCCGAAAGGACAAAGCTCCTCCTGACAAGCTATCGAGAACATAAAACGTAGGAACACAGATGTACAGTGTGAGAAAGAGTAAGAGAGGGATTTTCAGCGCAGAGTATAAGACTTGGATTCCAAGTCCGGAAAAGAAGCCCATGGAAGCGCCATAAATGAAGGAGAAGAGAAAGATGGCCACCTGAAAATCGATGAAATAGTTCTTCAGGTTGCGTTTGTCATGGATGTTGGCGAAGAGTTGTCTACGATTTTTTAGGACCGTTTCGACGGTGCCAAGAAAACGAATCTCCACCATACTTTTCGTTTACGGGTGGTTGTATATAAAAGTTTACTATTTTTACGTATAAACTAGTTTAAACGTAATGATTAGAAACCTGTTTGAGCTAACCGGTATTGTCGAAGTCATTAGACTCTACAAAATCTTGCAGTCGTTTCTGTTGATCCTTTGAATCCCATCGACCAGAGGAGTCTGATTCGCTTTCATCAGTAGTAAAAGGTTCGTGCTGAGCTTCTGAAAGAAATGAATCAAGTCCTTGTGACCGTTTCTTGGGAAATTCGATTTGAAGGGGGGCAAGAACCTGTTCGAACGCCATCTCAAGTTTGCGGATATAGTCTGGGACATCAATTTCGTGACGAGTTGCCATGCGTGTGGGTTTGACACTAAAGGTGCGAGAACCGTAGCGGAAGGGCTTGACTTTGACGAATCCAATTTCTTCGCGTTTTTTCACTTTGATTCCCTTATCGGTGAGCTGTTGCATGGCTTGGTAGGGTTGGGCTAGCCCGCTTCCTCTTTTGAGATTTTTTTCAGCTTTCCAGACTTTCACCTTATACTCCATATCTTCAACGGTAAATTCACCATGACGAAGAGCGGCGATTTGGTGTTGGAGGATTTCTACGATTTCAGGTCTAGCGTTGGCTAGCTTTTTGGGAGAATCCACTCCGACGAGGGGTTTTGCGACTTCCAAGAAGATTTGACGGAACCGTGGTGGAGTGTTCGATTTTCCTAGGGTGATGCCTTTAGGGTCGGGTGTTCCATCGGGCAGTATTCCAAAGTAGGCTTTCTTTGCTGAGCTGAATACACATAGTGGGTATACGACATCCACAGCTAGACGAAGTTTAAGTTCGTCCTTCACTTTTGCGATGAGCCATTTCACTTGTTTGGCTGTTGGATGGTCTAAGAAGAGCGAGTCAGTATCTCCGTAAATGGGGCGCATGCCATGTTCAATAGCAAAATCCCAGCTAGATCGTAAGGCCCAGCGTCCATAGGCCATCATGGATTCAGCTAGAGGAGGGGAGGCTAGTCCACGAATGCGTATTGTTACACCTCCGCTACTCACGAGAAGTAATTTGAGAAGATCTGAGATGGTTGTCGCGTGCTCCCGTTCTGCTTTGGGTAGGTCAGTTTGTCGGCTGAGGGGTTTGAACCAGTGAATGCGTAAGTCTTTCAGCGCCCCGATAAGTGCACTGAAAATTCCTCGGCGATTGGTGCAAATGTAATGAGGTTCATCTGGAACGCTATGTGTCTTGCATTCGTCGTGTTGACAATCCATGGTTTCGTAGCTGAGATTGTATCGGTCGATGAGGCTGGGGTACAGGGATTCGAAATCGACGACAGTCATGTTGTAATAGGTCCCGGGTTTGGGTGCAATAGTGAGCGCGCCTTCAACGCGATGTGGAGTATGACCTAGTGTGAGTTCTTCGGGGCTGGGGATGAGAATATCGAGATGGCGATAGGTTGTATGCAGCATGGAACGAATCCAGTCGGAGACACGACGGCTTTTGAGAGCACGGGAGAAATGAATGTTGGCGATGCGCGCTAACATTATGCCCCACAGGATTCGTGATTCATCGAAGTTCTCATTGATGTCGAGAAGGTCCCGTGGAAGGTCGGGAACTGGTTGGATCGCGTATCGAAAAAACTCCTTGAGAAAATCAAATTTCAGTGGGTCCTCTTCCGCGATTTGAGCAAACCGAGTGTTGAATTCTTGGAGTTGGTCAGGTGGGATTGGGGCATCAAGTTGAAGTCCCTGCTCTGTTTGTTTATGGGGACTTCCAAATCGGAGGTTTTGATCATAGATGAAGCTCAATTCCGGGCTCAAGTCACGTTCCCATTCGCGTTCCGTTTGTGCACGAGAAGTGTGTGGGATACGAGCCACTTCGATGAACTCGTTTTGCATCAATTCCTTTCGCTTAACAGACTCACCGAGATTTGGTGGAAGAGCATAGAAATAGGGAATAAAGTCAGCCAGGACCGTGTGCAGCTTTTGGGCAGGGGTTTGGAGATAGGTGAGCTGCACATGTCCATTGTCAGCGTCGTAGGCGGCATCTAGCAACCAGAACTGATCATCAGACATATCTGGATCTCCAAGTCTTCACTGTGAATGAGGGATATCCTTCTGCTTTAACCTTGCGATAGAACCCCTGTAACCTTTGGATTAGATGTAGATGGGGAGAATGGATGCCATGAGCCAAGCAAAGAGGAATGCATTGAAGACGACGGCAATGTAGAAGCGGTTGCTAATCCGGTAAGACCAAGCGATTACTGTAGTAGACACTGCGAAAAATGGGATGAACATGTAGAGGTAGATAAGCTGGAAGCCGATGGACCCAGAGATGAGCGAACTACCAATCGCAATGCTTCCTAGGGTTTGGATGATTATGATTGAAGCGTAGAGTAGGATTTTGATGAAGATCGCCTTGACAGTCCAAACGGTTTGCGTTGTACACCATCTATCCCTGGGCGCAGTTCTTAACAACCCCATGATCCATAATGCTTCGATTAAGACGAAGGGCAGAAGCAGTAAGAAGTAGACAGGGATGTAGGTAGCTCGTACTGGTGAGACGGCTTTGAGAAAGGGGAGAAATGCTCGGAAGTCAAGGGCGAGAAGGAGGTCAACGGGAAGCACCCAGAGGTATAGCCAAGCTATGCCGATGAAGCCTAGTAGAAATCCGAGTCCGATTATTTTCACTAAGTGGTTGGGTTTGCCATTGAATCCACCGTAGTCGTTCCAAGTTGGAGGATTCTTGGATTTTTTGATTTGATAGAATTTGATTCCAAGGAGGATTAAGAGGGTAACCAGTCCTCCTGCCAAGAGTCCTAAAGCTACAGATAATCCCAACCCTTGAGTGAAGTAGAGGGGGATATCAACCAGTAATAGGGCAAATAGTGTAACAAGGCCACTGACTCCATAGAGTAGACCTAGCCCCAGATATACAGGTGTGCTAGCGAAATACGAGGAGTTGGGAGATTGTTGGATTTGCCGGAAGGGCCCGAAACGGATGAGAATCGTAAAAAGAGCTAACACTGAAAGTATGGCACCAATGCAGGCAAGTAATCCCCCAAGAATCCATATGGGATAGATTTGGTTTTGGGCAGGAATCCAATAAGCGTCGGGAGAGCCTTTGAGACTGTTCAAGAGCCAGTCGACAGATTCACTAATGGCATAGGGGTCGACGATTTCAAACAGATGATTTGATTGGGGAATCACAACTTTTCGTGCTGTCCCTGTGACAAAACTTCCGTAGAGTTGCCCGGGAATCACTGGAGCGGTGGTATTGAAAGGAGTGGCTAAGGCATCCAACATTCCAGGAATGTTGAACAATTCATCATACAAACCCGTAACGATGAGTACGTTATTGGGATAGGTGGAATTGACCAAGCCTCCGCCTCCAACGATTACAAAACTATCAACTTGGACGGAGGAAACATTCATGGCTTGAGAGGCAATTCCGGAACCCATGCTGTGTCCTACCATGCCAATAGTGCTCACATAGGGGAGACTATCCAAGAATTCGAGCGCGACGATGCCTCCACGATCTGTTCCTGAACCAAGGCTAGGACCGGAATTTCCATGACCAACTGCATCGATGGTCAAGACGACAAAGCCACGTCGTGCCAATTCAATACCAAAGCCCATAATCCATTCTTTGGTTCCCATGACTCCATGGATGACAATCACGCCAGGTAATGGGGAGGCAGGCGTGGCAGCATTGGGAACTTGTAAGGTGCTGTGGATGGGGACACCTTCACTGGTGATGAGATAAAATTGCGTTGTTTGCACTGTTCCTAGGTTGGTTTGAGTCCCATATGCCATGCCAATTCCACTGACCATCATGAGTATGCCAATGAGAAAGACAATATAGCGAGGGCGAAGTTGACGCATAATCTCACAACCTCATCTGAAGAAAACAGACTCTGTACAGATTCATTTCTTATTATTTATGGAAGGATGAAAATCGTTTTGGCAGACAGTGATGGCAATGGAAAATTAGTTATCTAACCTTCAGATGTGCTCTATCAAGAGAGGCCTCTGTCATGGTCGAAGACAAAACATCAATAGAAGCACTCCAAGCATTTTTTGAGCTACCCTTAGAAGGTTCGAACATAGCTTTCTTGTATATTGGGTATGCAGGAATTCTTTTACGGACTTCAAAGTTGTCGTTGGCCTTCGATTTGGGAAAAACTTTGGAGAAAGAAGTGGTTGATAATATCCCTAGACTTGACCTTCTGTTTTTAACGCACACTCACTGGGATCACTATCATGCACCCTACGTGGGAAGAATTCATAACAAAACTTCCGCCCACATTATTGCTGAGCCCCAGGTCGCCGAAGATCTTGTCAAGAGAATCCCATCATCACACCTAACCTTTGCTGACCCAAAATCTGTCACCACCGTAAATGATGTGAAAGTGACATCTTTTATCGGTGTACATCCCCGACCAATCACCCTCTTTCATGTGGCGTACGATAAGTTCAGTATCTTCCATGCAGGTGACTCAGGTCATGTGCCCGTGAAGAACCACCCTGCAGATCTGGCATTTCTTCCGACTGGTACACCTTCACCCTCCTGCACCCCTGAAACTGCTTTAGAATTCACTCTGGATTTAAGGTCAAAAGTAGTTGTGCCAATGCATGGAAATGCGCGTCAAATGAACAAATACAAAGAACTTGCAGAAGATGCTGTGCCAGGAATCCAAGTAGTGATACCCGATCTATTTGAACCAACTAAACTTACGCTTTAACACGAACCCGTAAATCAAAGGTTTTTTTAACCGAGATGTTTGTTTAGAGGACACCATAATCTTTCGTTAGGAGTGATTTGATGCAACCTCTTGAACACTTGGTTAAGGAGCACCGACTAATTGCGAAAGCTGTTTCAGCGTCCGAAGCCTTTCGCAATGAAATCAATGCTGGTGGTCCAATCCGCCCCCGCCGTTATTGGAAGCTCGTTGATTTTTGGAGCACCTATGCTGACATAGTTCACCATGGCAAAGAAGAACAGCTTCTGTTTCCTGCCATTGTTGAACAGTCGGTATCTTCGGAGTATAATGCTACTATCGATAAGCTCGTTGAAGAACACATGTATCTCCTTGGCTACATATCCGACTTACGACGGTGGGCACGCCCCATGTTTACCGGTGACCGTGCAGCCCGAGAACGAGTAATTCGCTGTCTAGATGGATATCTTGAACTAATTGACCCACATATCAAGCTGGAAGATACAGAACTATTTCCTGCAGCGGCAGACATGTTGTCCAAGAAAGAATTGAATAAATTAGCCAAAGAATTTAAGGCATTGGATGCACGGGTGAGTCCTAACGTTCACTCATATTACCGTGACATTATTGATAACCTCATGAAGGAGTAAAAAATCATGGCCAATGAACGATTAATCAAATTACTAGAAACTCAACTTACACTTGAGAAAGAATCGGCCCGAGCCCTACGAAAGGAAATGAAGGATATCGATCATGTAGGGATTAAAGCATTGTTTGAGATCTGTGCTGCAGATTCGACCAAACACGCTGCCATCGTTCAGATGATGCTCGAATCTTTAAAATCTGGCGAACTATCTCGAGAGACGTTCGTCAGTACTTGGCAACAACGGAATCAAGGATTGGAAGCGATTAAAACACATATAGATCGCGAAAAGAAGATGATCGAGCTTATCAAAGATGAGG
Organism: Candidatus Hermodarchaeum yapensis; assembly: GCA_016840405.1. Classification (GTDB taxonomy): domain Archaea; phylum Asgardarchaeota; class Hermodarchaeia; order Hermodarchaeales; family Hermodarchaeaceae; genus Hermodarchaeum; species Hermodarchaeum yapensis. Next base: position 36,125 of record JAEOSK010000012.1, on the reverse strand, counting down.
TTCTAGCAACTGATGATAAACTTATCAAAACCCTCTTACAGCATATCCTCAATGATGAAGAACGCCATCACAAGATTCTGAAGGAAGAAGTGTGGAAGTTTTAATCCGGTTCATTGCCAAGAGGAGAAGTCTTTTCTTAGAGTAAATCCCATTTTGTGCCATTACAATTATGGGTCTGAGTACAATGTCTGAAACACCGCATAAAGAATTACTCGAAATGATTACTCGTGCCATGAAGATTGAAGCAAAGGCAGTTGAACTCTATGAGAAGACGGCTAAAACTTTAACAAATGCAGCTGTAAAGCTTCTCATCGAAGAATTAGGAATGGACTCCGCGAAACACTTGAAGATGTACCAAACGGTCGAACGGGTACTCAAAGAAACACCATATTCTTTCAAAGATTTCGACGAACAGCGTTGGATTGATAAAGAAGTAGCTAAGCGCGACCTCAAACAACACATCGAAGTCGAAAACCAAATGATCGAGCTTCTCAAAGAGCAAATCAAGAATGTGAAGCAACCGACAATTAAAGCGATATTTAAACACATCTACGAAGACGAATTACGTCACCACAAAATCCTCATGCAAGTGATTGGCAGCCTCTAATCCCCATCCACCTTCTGCATTTGTATAGACTTATGGTTTCCAAGGTGAGCCTTGCTTCTAGCTTTTACCAAAAATGTGAAGAGCGTGTGCTATTTCAGATTTGAATTCTCTTTTTGACGTTGATTTAGTACGAGAAAATTTCGCAACTCCCAATTTTAACTCATTTTTAGGTAATAACAGTTAATTTTATATGGAGGATCCGCACCATCACTATATGGAGACTACGACAGTGCCTCCGAAACCGACCTCACCACCGAACCGATTCATTCCTTCCAACCTCCCCATACTAGGTGCAGAAGAAATAGCAGCGGTCACCGAAGTCCTCGAAAGCGGGATGTTAACTCACAAGTCGGGATCTGGTACGTTCGTCCGTCGCTTCGAAGAAGCCTTTGCGAAGTTTGTTGGTGCCAAACACGTTATCGCAATGAACTCGGGGACCGCTGCTCTTCATGCTGCCCTACTCGCCTTCGACGTAAAGGCGGGTGATGAGGTCATCGCACCCCCCTTCAGTTTTATTGCCACAACGAACATGGTGCTCCTAAATGGAGCTAAGGTAGTCTTTGCAGACATCTCACCCGACAATTTCAACCTAGACCCTGCTAAAGTAGAGGCAGCAATCACACCCAAAACTCGTGCCATTTTACCTGTTCATTTGTATGGTCATCCTGCAGACATGGATCCACTGGTTGAGCTAGCTCAGAAACATGATGTGAGAATAATTGAGGATGCAGCACAAGCACACGGTTCGAAGTATAAGGGTCGTAATGTGGGGACCATTGGAGATGTGGGCTGTTTCAGTTTGTATCCAAGTAAGGTCATAACCACGGGCGAAGGGGGATTACTCACAACTAATGATGATGAATTAGCCGAAACCCTACAGCAGATTCGTACGCATGGGGAAATTCGCCCCTATGAGTATGTACAGTTGGGTCACAATTATCGGTTACCCGAATTGCAGGCCGCCATTGGCGTTGAACAAATGAAACGGCTTCCTGTCTTTTTAGAGAAACGAAAAAAGAACGCCGAATATCTGACAAGCCATCTAACTGATGTGAAGAATATTGTGCGCCCCACGGAGGCGTCTTGGGCGACACATAATTGGTATCTGTACACAATTCGCATTCTTGCCCCAAGGAACCGAGATAACGTCCAAAAAACGTTGCACACCGCAAAAATCGGTGCTGCAATTTACTATGAGGTTCCTCTCCATTTAACCCCCATTTACCGGCGGCTCTTCCAGTATAAGGAGGGGTCGATGCCGGTATCCGAGCAAGCCGCTAAGGAAGTGTTGTCCCTCCCAGTTCACCCCGCACTCACTGAGGAAGAGAGAGCATGGGTCGTGCAGCAGAGCCTCCAAGCCCTCGCGTAACTGAGTCACATCCGTTTTGAGCCAGGGACGGATTGTCCAGTTACGCGGGGGATTGGTTGTCTGAACTATTCTGAGAGCGTGTGGATGTTAAGTTTGATAGTCGACAAGCTCTTGGAGTTTTTCATTAATATCTTGGGCGAGGGGGTGGTTGGGCACTTGTTCTAGAAGTTGTTGAGCCCGTTCGAGTGAATATATGGCATCAAGGGTGAATCCTGTTTCGCGATATTGAATGATAGCAGTCTTGAATAGGAGTTCAATGGCCAGCGAGGTTTCCTCCAAGGCTAGGCTGAGGTCAATGGCATGCTCAAGAGCCTGAATCATTGTTGTCCACAATTCTGGGTTTTTCTCGCGAACTGCAAAAAGTGAATTGGCTGCTGACAAGTAGCTATCGCGACCCTCAGTTTGTCGACCAGCTTTTACCTCAAGTTCCGCAAGGTGGAGGTAGCTGGTGGCCGCCTGACGCGGGGCCTCCGCAGCGGTGAAACCAGCAGCTGCATGTGCCCACAATTGTTCCAATTGATTTATTTTCCCAGCCGCGTCAAGTTTAGCTGCAGCCATATCAAATTCTATCAGGGCACTGTCGCGCTCCTGTTTACGAATGTATTCTTCAGCGTTTTCCATGTGTTCCTCGATTGATCGTCGAAGCTTTTCTTCATCTATCATGTCAGTCACAGCCGATGAGACATTTCTCTACTCGTTAATAGCTATGATGGTGAAGTAGGGGCTCAATAAAAAGAGAGAGGACTCCGGAATAAGAGAATCAAAATAGGGTATTTTGAGAAGTAGATTAGTTCGTGTTAACACAAGGGATTTAATAAAGTCCTTTCTAAGTCGATTACTGAGGATTGCGTGTGAAAACCTTTCGCCAACCATTTGTCATCGGATTGATCTTCGTTTTTCTTATTGGTTTGAGTGGAACTGCTTTCATCTCAATGCAACCAAGGGTTGCAGCGTACACACCAAATGTTGGGAATTTGACAGAATACGACTACGGATTTGTAAGTATTCAACCGAATCTCACCGCGACCCAAATTTATCATTGGACCGGGCTAAACCTCTCATTTGGAAACTACACTCTTCATTGGCAGCAATACGTGAACTTGACCATCAGCGTTTTAAACATCGCACAAGTGGGTCCTGTGCTTGAAGCACTTTACAATTTCTCTGTGAGTATCTTCAGTAACGTTGCTACTGTATCGAATTCGTCTTGGCAAACCATAGAATCCTTAGATGGGTCAGTGTCAGCCCCAGCCCCAACGGGCGTCGCCGACGGACTAATTGCTTACCCCATCACAAACGGAGTGTCTGGTTTCTTTCTCGACGATGCCACTTTAACCACTCTTACAACTGGGACTGATGTGATTGTAGGTAACAGTCGCTGGCAGCAAATTGACTATACAACCCTTGCCTTCCAGGGAAGTGACCAACTTTGTTATCAACTTTTCAATAGTACCTCAACCCCCGAAGAACTTCAAGAAACCGCCTTTGTAATTGATCATGACGTAGGAATTTACTACCAAGCCAATGATACTCGAATCCTTTCAGTCGACCTTACCCAACAAACATTGACCTACTATTATGAAGTCCTAGCAACGAATATCCCCTTAGAACCGATTCCAAGCCCCTTACCGATTCTAATTATAATTGGAGTGGCTGTCATCGTGTTGGCAATTATTATCTTCTTGTTAATCCGCAAGCTCTTGCTGCGACGTGGTCAGGAATAATTGGATTTACCCCTCTGGTTAGACAATTTATTCAAGAAAAGTACTTCAGCGCTTCTTCAACTTTTAGTCGGATTTCAATTTCGAGTGGAAAGTCATTTATACGAACTTACGAACAAAAGGACGGGCTTGCTGATGATTCATCGGTTGTACCATTTTCATAAAAGTGGACTAGTTCTAGTGTCTATTGTTTTTACTGATAAGGAAGAACGAGTAAGCCCTGAACTGGTTTCCGGTTTTCTTTCAGCCTTACGGATGTTTGGTCAAGACCTCCTTGATGAAGATGTCGCCAGCATTGAGACAGGTAACTACCAATTTGTGTGGGATCTGGCTGATCCAGTGCTCAGTGTAGCCTTAGCTGATCGAGAAGATGATGATGTTTCGATAATGGCTGTGTTGAAAACGTTGAATGCGTTGTTCTTGGATCGATATCAGAAGGAATTACGGCGATGGACAGGAGAAGTGGCACCATTTCGATCTTTCATTCCGATTGCCAGGGAAGTAGTGCAAGATTATCTTCCCACCTTCGAAAAACCTCCAGAATTGATGGAACTTCGCCCTGCGATAATTCGCCTATGGCGTCGATTCGGTCCTGGCCTCGACATTCTTCTTTATGGTCTCTTGCGAGGAGCTCCTATCTTGGCAGTAGGTCGGAAGACACGCAATCAGTCGGTGATTCGTGCGCTCCAAACCATGCGTCGGCGTCGGATTCCTGTCATGTACTTTGAAGATGCTGGAGCAGCTCTACAAGTTTTACGAGATCGTCCCCCAAATATGTCCTTCATCCTAAGCTTGCCCAATCGTGCTTATGAAGCCACCTTCGCTAACTCTTCGAAAATGGGGCTCACTTATGTCTGTCTCCTTGTTGAAGAACACGTCGTGTTACCCGTTGGATTTGATCCACAACCCTTGAATATTGCCAACACCGTTGCACATGCTGAAAAAACATTGGGTGAAAAGGGTTCCGAACTTCGTACAATTTCTGAGACGGCTTTCCTGACAGTTCGAGAGCGAATCGAAGATGTTGCTCGACTCCTTGCCCAATCATCAGATATCCCCGATGGTGAGGCAGCTAATCTCCTACGGTTATCAGATGAGGATTACAAGATTTTCAAAGAGCTCGCAAGCGAAGGAGGTTATATTCGCCGTGAACGAAAAAAACTCGAATAAGGACATGAAGAAACTTGAGGACGAACTAATCACTTTTGCCACTATACATGATCTCCCTAAACGATATTTTGAACTGATGAATACCGGAAGTGAATTAGCCAAAAAGGGTGATTTCGCCCAAGCGGCTAAAGAGTTTACTGAGGCACGAAGGGAAGTCACTGTTATCATCCGTCAACTTCTTGAGATGCCAAAGGATCCCAGGGCCCAGATGTGGCAGTTTTTTGGTCTTCTTTGGGCGTTTAAGCTCATTAAACCAGTGTTCTATTGGTTACTTGCACAGAGTGAAACCACTGACTCCTTTGAAGAACGGAAGACGTTGCTCATGGCTGCGGTAGGAGCTCAAGCTGTTGGTGCTGATTTGATACTGGCATTCGAAAATCTCCACCAAAGTTTCAAAGGTGAAGATCTAGAACTGCTCCCTATGCTTGGAGAGGCCGTCCGGAATTTTGAATATCGACAGCAAGTTTTAGAAAAAGCGCTTAAACAGCAGGGAATTCAGTTCAAACTCTGAGAAGACGCCGTTTTATAGAGAATTAAGGCGATTTATATATTTAGAACGATAAATAAGGGCGACCCAAACCTTTTAATAGGAGAAGCCGCCAGACCCCACTACAGCGGTATTTCTTCTCACATTTGGATGGGAGGAGAAGCCGTGTAGTTCCGTTGGAGGAATTAAAATTGGCTGTAGATAAAATTGTGAAGAAAGCAATTGCCAAGAAAGCTCACGCAATGGGTTTCCAAGTTTCTGCTGCAGCTTATCAAGCAATCGATGACATGGTCGAAAAAATCATTACGAAGGCAACCCATCGAGCTAAGGCAAACAAGCGTAAGACTTTGATGCCTCATGACTTCTAGAGCTATATAGAAGTCCCACATGGCTGTGGGCAATCTCATCGGCGAGTGTGTTTCTCTGGGATTGTCCTAGCCCCCTTTTTATTTTCTCAGCGATTCTATCAGACTTTGAATTTTGAACCAGAGTGTCATTCAGGGTTGGCAGTTTCTTCATTAGATTGGGTTCGTCGTCGTTTTATTAATGGGGTAAGGAGGTAGGTGCGGAGGAGGAGGTAAAAAGATAGGAAAATGGCGACGAACCCGATTGCGATGGTTCCAAGGTAGAGTAAGGTGCTGAGATAACTGAGATTATAGACGATAGTTGAGGGTAAACCAGGGACGTATTCGTAGGCGTACTGAGTAAGGAAAATGAAAACGCCAAGGGCCGTAGGACAGGATAATGGCATAGCAAGAACCGCCGGAATGGCTGCGATGAGCAGGATAACCGTGAGAATGATTGCCCCAATGGCTAATGAGATGACAACGGCATCAAGAGGAATACCAGAAAGACCTGACAATAAATACAAGGTGAAGCCAATGTTGATTAGAAGTGTGAGTAGCACAGTAGCGATACAGGTTCCTAGTATCCAACTCACTAGATATCGAACCCAAGGAACATGACTTGTTTCAATGCCAAACACACCGAGAAAGTTGTCGTTGTAGCGATGAACCCAGGTTAAACGGTTTCGGGCAAAGAATAACACCAGAGATACAATTGTGATGATGATCGTTGTGATGATAATCCAGGTATTGCGGAGTTCTAAGCTCATCGTGAATTCCACCAAAGATAGTGGGTTTTGAAGGGGGAGGTTCTCTAAATAGTTACGTGTCGAGGGAACTGTTCTTCGAAGAGAAGAAAAAATGAACGCAAGCGGAATTTATAAGCCGTTGTACTAAATATGATGTGAAGTGCAGCGGTGGAAACTGGTTATTGGAGGAACTGGTAGATGTCCTCAACTGTTGATGCGCTAACAAAGATCTTAGAGGATTTGAATAGCTCAGGGCGAGTTAAAGCGAGCATCATTGCCACAGATGAAGGGTTTGTCATCGCATCGGCTGTTCGCCGAGGTGTTGATGAAAAGGTTGCAGCGGCAATGGGCAGTTTTGTTCATAATGCGGCAGACCGCGCTAGGGAGGAACTAACCCTCGGCGCTATCCGCGATATCACAATCCGGTGTGAAAATGGTATTCTTGTCTGTAAATCCACCCAACTACAAGATGGTAAGTACGTGATATTAGCCGCGTTAGTGCCACGGAATACGCGGTTTTTCCTTCGTGGCATCAACAATGCGCTAAGAGAAATCAAAGTAGCCTTGCGTGAACTTGACGTCTAATTGCTTCACTAGTGAGAGTGATTTTGAGGTGAGTTCAGCTGGACTGGCTACATGAAGGGAAGCGAGTTCTAGCGTCATTTCAGAATGGGACACAGCTGCGGAATCTTCTAGCGGTTACGCAAGGTGTTTCCTCAATTCACCAAGATCAAGTGTCTGAGCTTGTCCAAGGATCTGCCTTGCTTGCTTCATTAGAAGAAGGTAATATCCTACAACGTGAAGCTGAGAACTATTGGTTATTTCCAGGTTACGCCAAGGTTCAAGTGGCCATCAGGGCATTACAACTTGGAGAACCTGAGCGCCAAATATTGCAGTCGTTGACTTGGCAAGAGTTTGAAGAATTTGTTGCTCATGTCTTTACCTATTATGATTTTCAGGTGCACCATCGCTTTCGATTTTCAACCAATCGTCGATTCGAAATTGACATCATCGCCCGACGGAAGCCCATTCTCTTTTGTGTTGATTGTAAGCAATACGGTGTACGTTTAGGAAAAGCTTCAGTTCTTCGCACAGCAACTGAGGAACAACTGCTTCGGACAAAAACCTTGGCGAACCATTTTGCACGGTTTCAAGCCGACCTTGGGTGTTTGGATTGGCAGGCACCATTATTTGTTCCAATGCTCGTGACGATGATGCATGAGGATATCCAATTTAATGATCGAACTCCTATTGTCCCGGCGTCAAACCTCAATGGATTTCTTCTTGGATTTGAAGAGCAGTTAGAAGAGATGCGTGTAGTTCAACCTAGCTCAAGTCGCCAAAAGAGGTTAATTTAGGGGAGTTTGGCTTGCCCACCGTTTTTAGCAATTGCACAATTAATTACCCATAGAAAGTCTTCTAACAGTTTCAATAGTTGATCGAGGTTCTGATGGGATTGGGATGCAAGCATTGAGCCACTTTCGTTGATGATCATGTGACCTTGTTGTGTGAGGAAGTTATACATTTCCTGTAGATTATCAAAAATCGTGTCAAGAATCTCCAGTCTTTCTTGAACTATTCGCTTTTGCCCTATTCCTCTGCCTGGACCGCGACGTTTTCGTGGAAGAGGTAATTTCTCTGTTCCCAGTTTTGAAATGGGTTTTTCGGATCTAATCTGGTCGTTCATTTTTAACTCCTAGTTAATTTTGAGCTTGAAAGGTGTGTGTCTTGTGACACACCTAGTATGCGATGTTGAGGATCCACATGGTCGAAGGCTGTGGGGAAATATTCTCGATGCCATGTCCATTGGCCAAGTTCGAAATTAAATTGACAGCGTCTCAGAACAGATGTGACCATGAAGTCTTTGGATCCATTACCATAGAAAACTGCAGCATCGAATTCATCCTGTTCGAGAAAGAGACGACCGAGTTCTCGTCCTACTTTGAGCGCTAGTCCCGTTGGGAGGCCAAATGCTACAATACATCCCGGTGTGGGGTGTTGGAAGATGGATCCACCAAACATTGGGGCTTCCCGACATCCCGCTAGAAAGTTGCGGACGGTCTCTTCGCTGCCTTCGAGGATGATAAAGATTGTTTCATTTAATCCAAGGTGAAACATGGCAAGGTCGGGGCGTTCAAAAATGACGTGTTGAGTGAACAGTTCTTTTTGTCGTCGTCGAACTACATGGATGGAATGTCCTATTAACTGAGCAAGAGTTTCGGCAGTACTCTCGGGGTTCATTTGACTGAGAAGCTGATAGTCGATGGAATCTAATTTTGCGGGTTCGATGTTAGGTTCACTGTAATGATAGACATAGGGCTGAATTAAGACTTCACCATAACCATCCCGGATGAGAACGTCCCGAAGATAGCGTATCCATGCTACCCATCGAAACCGTTCTGCAACCGGAACCTCAGAATTGTAAGCTAAGTAACTCCGAAGATTGTAACCATTGAAGACACCACATAATGGATAGACGCGATACCGAAGGAGGTGACCCAGCCCGACAAGTTCCTGTAGCCATTCGTGTAATCGACGAAGCCGTTGTCGAGGTATGGTATAGCTCAATAGGATAGATGCATCTGCGCCTCCAAATTGGTGAATTTTTCTTAGGTATGGACACTGTTCAAGATAGCGAGATACTCTGTTACCAGGGGCGGGATAAGCTAACACAGCCACGTGATTAAGGCGTATTCGTGGATAATCAATCCTGTAGAATCTTGAGAGAAGTAGCTTCTTGCGGAAGCTGTTCAGATAGTTACTAAGGCTTCCTAACGAGAACGATGATTTTTCCTGTAGTTGTTTCAGTGTCGCTGTGGGATGTTCCTGAATCAAATGAAGGACATGGAGTTCTTGATCAGTGAGAGGAGACGCATAATTTAGCATGAAAGTATCCAAGAGCTCAACGTATTCGCGGGAGGTTAATGGAGTTAGGGCTGGTTCAAGTTCATCGAAAAAGGAGAGAACGTATCGGAGGAATGTCCCCTGAGTAACGCGATTGAAGAGGGGAAAGGAGGAGGGAGCGTTGTAATAGATGTCTCCGTAATATTGGCGAGGCGAGACGACTTGCCAGATTCTTAAGAACTCTTCTTGCTGGTTTTCGGGGAGATGGAGATAGGCACACAGAAGCCCCAAATCCCCGTTTTCCGGAACAGCGCGTACGATTTTGGGTAGAAGATTTCCATACATTTCTCGATATAACACAGCATCGAGTAAGAGCAGTCGACTGAGGAGTTGTTTGGCAATTTGGAACTCTGTTCCGTTGTATGTTCCACAGAAGGTGGGAGTAGTAAGTGATTGATCGTCAAAAAACTGAATCTTTGAGGGGAGGATAGGTGTACGGTGTGTCAATTCGGTGATATGTGCTTGCACCGTGTGCAGACGTTTCTTTATCATTTGTCGATTGTGTCGACGCTGATTCGGACTAAATTCTTCTTTTTCGATTTCTCGATTACGCACCGTAGTCGCCATGCCAAGCTTCGCCCCCTACTTGGCGGTTGTTCTTGAAAAACCTCAAGAGACCCTGAAGGATATTTAAGCACCCCGATGCTAGTTAGAAGAACAGATTAGAATATTCTAAATTACAAAAAAAACGTTCTAAGACCCTAAAAATCCGTATAAATAAAATTTTGATTCTAAATCTTGAAAAAAGGTTTTAAAAACCCCTAGAACAGAGTTGAATCGCCTATTTTCTTACCTCTCCTGTGATAAAATTTTCACTACAGGTTTTAACTTAAGAAATATTACTATCATACCAGGAGTGCTTGTCCAAATTCATCCTATGTTATGTTAGGTTTCGGCGAGTAAGTGCGTGGACTTCACAAGTTCGGTTCTTGCATTCGGTACATTCGGAGCTTTGATGCACCCAATAATGATCAAACCGCGTCACGAACTGTGATACAAACTCAGCGTTATTGGTCCATGTGGCTTGTTCGCCGATGCCTGAGAGCCCTTTTGTGGTGAAGTTTGCACTGCCTTCCAGAACTTCAGATTCATCTATGATTAGGGCCTTGATGTGCATTTGAGCACAAACTAGGATTTCGATGCTGGGCGCTTCGTGAAGGAGTGTTTCCACGGCTTCACGGAAGTGCTTCCCTGCTGCACCTAGACTTTCGGGATCGCGGATGATGATACGGATTTTTACACCTGCTTTATCTTTGGTAATAAGACGGTCGAGAAGATTTACGTTACAGCTTTCATTGCCAACAGTTACTGTTTTGACGTTAGTGAAGTTTTGAACCATAATTCGAATCGATTGTTCAGCACGGTCTAGCATTTCAACAATAGTATGTGCAATCCTTATGCCGTTGAGAAGTTGGTGTTGTGCATCGCCAACTTCAATCTTCTCCGGAGGTTCAACATCTTCTTCGACAGCAGTTTCCGTTTCTTCTGGATCCACTTCAGATTCTACAGTTGGCACAGATGATTCATCCGTTGTGGGTGTTGGAGAAGGAACAGGCGTTGGATAAAAACTATCTAAGGCATCGACCAGTTCCATGGGGAGGGGTTCCCCTCGACGCAGGACCTTAGTTATTTCGACGAGAACTCTTGCTCGTTTTATGGCAATTTTATGTGCTGAGCCGGAGGAGTGTTTGGCAATCTCATTGAAGGCTTCCGCAGCTTTCAGCGATGCTTGGGAGGCTCGATAATAATCTCCTTGCCCCATGAACTTACGAATAAGAAGTAATGCTTCCCTTGCAACGCGACCAAGCCGTGTGGTATTCACAATCAAACCTCAGAGAACCTTAAACCTAGCTTACCAATCTTACCATAAGAAGTTTGTTTTACTCAACTAGTTTTCAATCTGACAATTTTATCGTGAAATCCAAAAGAAGCGTTTCCTCCGTTGCGGAGTTACTAAAAAATGCCACCCAATAACAGCTACAACCACTAGTACTCCTACTACAAAGAGAATCAGCATCCAAATCTGCAAGCTTCTAGTAAGAATAAATCCGCGGGGACGAAAATCGAGACTTTCCGCACGCCCAGGGATTATGTATGGGATATCTCCATATCCATCAAAGTTCAGATCCCATCCGACATAATCGGACCAGAAGTTTCCATCAAACACGCCGTAAAACCCTTCGTCTACCACGCTCTCGTTTCTATTCCAGAGAAAATGGTTATTGATAACATGACAATGTCTCGTTCTATTATGGACAAAAAGCCCAATTTGATTTTCAGAACAGACGTTTTCTGTAACATTGATTGTTCTGCCCTCACCAGTAAAAGAGAGCCCATAGCTATTTTCCGAACAAATGTTTCCTGTGATTGCGATTGATCTCGAGTCCCCTACAATGGAGAGTCCAAGGCTATTTTCCGAACACTGATTCTCGCTGATAATGATTGAAACCCCATCTTCAATTTGGATACCTGCATTGTCATTGAAGTTGCACGTATTATTTGAGATTATGATATCTCTGACTTCAACAAGTCGTATACCATCACTAGGATAAAGCGTACCGCCGTGATTATTGGAGCAATTGTTGTGTTCAACAATATTCAACTCACCTGCAGAAATCTGACGAAGACTTATTCCATATTCATTATTTGAACAGTAGTTATTTCGCACCTGAAAGTTCTGCACTCTCCTTACTGAAATTCCACCTGATCCATTGTCAACACATGTATTATTTTGTAGGATATTATTCCAACATTCATAGAGTACAATACCTATTCCATTTTCTTTACAGTAGTTATTCTCAACGAGTCCCCCGTTGTCTTCACGAACATAAATACCGAACCAATTATCGAAACAGGTATTATTGATAATAATGTTCATCGTATATTCGCAATATATTCCAAATCTACAGTTTGTGCAGGTATTATTTTGGATTCTAACAACAGTACTCTCTTTTACCCAGATACCTTTTGTGAAGTAATAGTCCGGATTAAGTTTGGACTCGCATAAATTTTGTGTAATGCTAATTGTGTCAATCCTTTCAACATAAATTATAATATGATTATTTTCAGAGATGGTGCAAAACTGTGAATCACGGATGCTAATTACTCCATATGTGTCTTCACCAAGAAAGGAATTATTATAGATGTGACAAGTGTTGCATTCTTTTACGTAAAATCCATTGGTCTTATAGAAGGTATTATTACGGATTTGAATAATCTCACAGTTGAGTATTATTAACCCGGGAACTTGCCCTTCTGTTTCTAAAAACTCATTATTTTGAATGGTAATATTTTCCGATAGACAAAATGAAATCGTTTGGGGACCAGCGGTCAAGATATTATCTGACATTTCAGTATTGCTGCAATTAATGAGAAAGAGTTGTCCAACATCCAATGGAAGAGCACTGCTGTCTTGATCTAATAAGAAGATGATGGGTTTGCCATTGAGGGTATTCCCCTGAAATTGTGACTGATTTAAACCAGGGAATGGCCTTTGAATAGAAAAAATCGAAAAACCTGCATTTATGAGAGAATTATTGGCAACCACCGTGCCTTCGAATTCTTCGATGCTTATTCCAGCCCCTTCATATTCAAGTGAATTCATGTGGATTAAATTCGATATTGACCTATTCGATATCTCGATTCCATGGGTTCCTGAACCATTGTTGAACCGGATTGTATTATGCGATGAGTTACTGAGAACGACACTAACTCTGTTGCCATCTAGTGTGTTGTTCAGAATCTCGTTCCAGTTTGCATTTAATAGTTTAATTCCGTACCCCGAAGAAAGTGTATTGTTTCTCATTATAGCATTGGTTGTATTGTCAAGAAAGATTCCCGCATAGTACCACTCCGAACTAGTCCAGAATGTGCAATTTTGAATTATGAAATGGACCGTTGTATTCTGAATCTTTATACAATCATCATGAAATTGCAATGGATTGAAGGTTAGATTTTCTATCCGGAATGGATCAATTTGAGTTCCAGAGCCCGGCCATCCCTGTAAGGCGAAGTCTGCGTCACTGTTGATTTCTATTTGAGGATGTGACTGAGGAGGAACTAACATCTCTAAGTCTCTTGATTGTTCGAATTGAAGATCACTTTCGTGAAGCCAAAAGTGTATGAATTGTTGGTCAAATTCACCATCATACAAATCATAATTGAATGATTGATTTTGAGTAGTATTTTGAATTGGGAAGTATTCTAGGCTAGCTGATTGTGAGTGATTACTTTGGCTAGAGGCTTCTGGTGGTATTCGAACCATAAAAAAGAGAAAGGGTATAATCAGTAGAAATCCAAGAAACATTGTTGAAAAGACATGTTTCTTGTATATCTTTGAACCCCTAGTGAATGGCATTATTCTTTAAACCTGCCTCTTCAGTGGTTCTGTATTTCACATAATTCTTATAATGAGCGGTTTAGGCAACAGTGGTTTTTCTTGATTGTCTCTAACATGGGTTTGATTGGTAGTTGTTTCACACCAAGTTTCTTTTATTTGCACACATTTCCGTTTTCACTTTTAGAGTAGAAGCATGAAGAGAAACCCGAGACCAAGACCGCTTATCAAGAAGAAAAACGTCGAATATTTCTTGGATTGAAGAAGCGAAGGGAGTGCTAGAAATGGAAGTGGGAGGAGTATTGGAAGGAGATAAATCCCCCATGCATTGGTGAAGGGTCTAAGTAGATAACTGATGGTTAAAAACGCGATTAAGAATACACTTCCAACAAATGTAGCAAGGGTGAATCGAGTAGAAAGTGACTTCACAGGTGGTTGTTGAGGTTGGGCGAGTATGTATTGGGGGACTGGTTGTTGAGGTGCTGGGATGGGTCGTCCGTTGATTGTATTTTGTTGAATAGTACCTTGCCAGTTATTCGTGGGTTGGAAGACGACATACATTTGGTTTTGTGAGTTGGATCTCAGCTGGTTGTTTTTTCGTGAGTTTCGATAGATACGACGGGCAATAAGAAGCTCGATGAAGAAGATAATGAGAATTACTATTGCCAAGGAATTAAACGAGTTCTGCATCGTGAAATACGCCCTGTTGAGTTTTTAATTGATCTGCACCCTAGAGATTCTTCGTGAAGCTCGCGAATTTTGGTTTGTTTATATGCATTATGGTTGGTTTCTCAGACACATAGTGTGTAGGAAAAAACGATGGTTTAAAAACAACAAGATAGAAAATGGGGTACTAATTGGGTAGTGAGAGAACCCACTATGGCGAAAGTCCCTAATACTCAAGAGAATTTAGAAATCTGTAAACGATTTTGCGGACCCTGTCCCACCTTCAAACCTAACGAGTTAAACAAAATTCCTCCCAATGCACTGTTCTGTGCCCGAGGACAATCCGAGAAGCCAGCGGAAGAAATTGAAGATAAAGGTTGTTTCTGTTTCGGGTGTGAAGTCTTTCAGAAATATAAGATCAGTGGTGGCTGGTTCTGCATGCACGGTTTTGAGGGGCGTAAATAGAGCCCACGCCCCATTTTTCCTTTTTTAGCGCTTTATAATAACCGGTCATAAATTCGTTTTCATTCAAGTAGGATAATTTTATATTAACTTGCCAGTTTCAACTATCATATTCTCCGTCATTTCTGTTACTTGCTGACTCTTCATCCAATGAAAATAATTCATGTACCGGTGTAGCTTGTGAGTTTTGACTTGTTGGAAACAAACGTATGAATCGGTTCAGACGACTTTGGAGTTTTAAAAAGTACAGTATGCCACCAATACCTCCTAGAATCAGTATGACTAGCGAAAATAATACAATTGATGAAAAAATTCCCATTATCCGATTCTGTGGATATTTGACAAGAAACGATTCTATTTGGGAGCAGGAAGAAAAGCCAACTTGTCCTTCAAATTTCACTCTTATGTTATAGATGCCTGGTGATGGTGTAGGAATCGATATGTTGCCTCGTCCACCCTCATTTGTCGTTAACACAGTATGGAAGACTCGACTGGATTCTTGAGTAATCACCTCGAGGAATAGATTTGCTGACAGCCCATAGGTTTCTGTCATGTTCAAATAGCGTAGTTGGACATCAATTTCGACAGTGGGTGTTAAGAAATAATCCTCCACTTCGATTGGATTAATAGTTATTGTGAGTTCTGTGAAAACGATGATGACAAGGACTTCTGTTGTTGAAGCCATTGTGCAATAGGGTGCTGACGCATTTACTTGTAGCCTGTAGACGCCAGGATTCATATCTTGGGTTGGGATTTGAGTATTATAGAGGCCCAGTTCGTGATGGGACGCTGTGAAAAAGTGGTAAAGTGATTCGATGACTAGGATAACATTACCATTGGTGATTTGGCTATCTGTGTTTGTAGAATCTTCAAGGTTGAGTTGAACTGATACATTCAGAGGAATACTTTGGGGGACTGAAAGACTTGGGATGTAGGTAGCTCGAGTTGTGATATTTCCCCAGACTTCACAAATTTTGACATATTCTCCATAATAGGGGATGGCACCCGGTGCTATGGCAGTAATGGTGAGGTTCTGAGGGCCAAGTGCACCAAGTTTTGCCGGGATGGTCTCTTGAAGTGTCCAGTTACCTGGATTGATTGGGTAAGTGGAGTTATTAAAATGTGTGTCGAAGATTTGGATACAGATGGTAACATTTGCGGGAAGTTGATTCCAGCGAGACTCGCTGACAGAAGCAGAGAATTCAGCAAGATCCCCTATTGAAAAGGTTCCGTTTAGATAGTTAATTTGAGTTAAATGTAATACAGGATTAACATCGAGCATAGGAAGCAGGTTCAGTCGATTAATGGTCTGAAGTGCCAAATCGAGAAGGTAAATTGTCCATTTACCATTGGGAATGGAAGGTTCTTTGACTAGCCCGTGATATGAAAAAGATGTAAGTAGGCGAGTAATTTGCTCTTCTCGGTTTAGAAGTGTTAGAGCCTCAGGATATAACCCACTCTCGGTTAGAAAGTAGAGAATTTCAATGGCATAATATGTGGTTACAAGAGTAGGGTTGTTTTGGAGGAAGTCAGAAGCATATGTTGCGAGGTTATGTCCATTTAATCCGGTTAGGCCAGGATCGAGATAACTCCAGGCTTGCAGTCCGTACCAAGTATCAACTAAGTTACCTTCAGCGAAACGCCAAGGATTTGGAAATGGGATTGGGTGGGAGGAGTCATGAAAATATTGGTGGGTTCCATTGTCTTGGAGACAACTCTGTAAATAAGAAAAGGCAGCAGTATTGTTCATCAAATCCGTGGAATGACCTCCCAAGGCTGCATGGGCCAGGAGACTCCAACAAGTACTATCAAACCGGAAGGTGAAATTATCTTCACGACCCACATACAAATGATGAAGTCCGAACATGCCTGAAAAACCAGAAGCAAAGGTTTGACTCGCTTCTATTTCCTGTAGGATTAAATCACTTCGTTGTATCCATTGATTATCTGTGAGATTCAATATCGAGACTAGTTGGGCATACCAATAGTGGTAAAGAGGACCAAAAGTTCCTGATTCGAGGGCAATTCGGTCAGGAGTAGGTGTATCCGAGTTAATTCCCACACCAGGAGGTAATTGATGAGCGGTGAAAGAGACACGAGCAGAAGACCAGCAGTTATTGAGGTAGTCAAGAAAGGCAGTTTGGTTTATCTTATTGATGGCATCGACTTGGTAAAGTGCTGAGAGAAGTTGGGCGCTAGTTAGGAAATCACCGAAAAAGAGGGGTTCGGTAGCTCCACCCCATCCAGTGCAACACTGGGCAAGATACGCGGTGAGAGGTTCTTTAGCTGACGCTAATCCACCGGTAAGTGATAGAGCTTGAACAGCATACCAGGTTTCATCAGGCGAGTTATGGAAATCGTGGAGTGTATCTCCACGCCCCCATCCACCATTTGGATACTGGTTGCCCAGGATAAACGTTCTACTAGCTTCGACATCAATGAGTTCGAGAGCGTCCATGAAAGTTAGCAGTTGAAGAGTACAAGATGTGCCTAATATCCATTCGTCGGAGTCCAAAGTTGGTTTGGTATCAAACACACTCGTTTTTCCAGGCTCTTTACAAGCCATTATGAAATTGAGAAGTGCGGTTTGATTGATTGTGTCGACGGCTGCAAAATGGTTCAGAATTGTCAGTGCATCGACGGCATCTTTTAAGCTAGCAGTAATTCCACCTGTGGGTGAGGAAAAGAACCCACCATAATCAGAACTCGAGAGATTGGCTTCCTGACAAGTACTTACATAAGAGACCGCATTGTCCACATTAATTTTGTATAGTTGCCCTAGAATTAGCAAAGCTTCAACAGAATATCGTGTTGCCTCGAGGCTAGTTTGTGAGACCCCGTGTTCAATAAAAAATCCTCCAGTGATAGGGTCCTGACAGCTTGCTATATAGTCACTAATTTGAGAGGCATCAAATTGATTAAGTATCCCAAGAGCATCAGAAGTCAAAGAACTCATACTGGTTGTGATACAACGGTCCTGAAGTTGTGGACTAGCAAGGTCTTCGAAGACCCCTTGGAGAGGATTGTACGTACTCATGAGCCAGGATCCGAATGTAGAGATATTAACCGACAGTCCAAAGGTTTGTACGATATCTGTTACATAGTAAGTAAAACGCAGTGATGGTTCAAGGGGATAACCGAAACCACCTGCTCCTTGGACAGCCCAGTAATCATCAAAAGAAGGAGCAATCAATTGAAAGGCTGCAAGTGTATTACCAAGTCGGTTTTGGTATTGTGGGCGTAATAACCAATGGATTAGGTTTTCACAGAAGTCAATCCCATGTGAACTGAGATGTACGGTTTGATCAATTCCCCAATAATAGAGATGAGAATTAATTGGTAAGGATCGAAACCAAAGAATTTGTGCTCCGGATCCAAGTGCATTTGTACCAAGTATTTCGGTTTTTTCAGGAAGCGAGGTTAATCGATAAGCATCATAGACGATGTGATCAGTGTAAATATTAAACCGACCACTAGCTTCTGGGATTACATGGGGTTCCGAAAAGAATTGAAATGCGTCATTAGGACTCCACAGATAGCTTTCAATACAGGGAATAATATCGGTGTTTAGGTTAATCTCCCATACTTGATCTAACACTTCGTGCCCATAACCAAGAAGAAGAACAGGAGTTTGGCTAGCGGTGATAATGTGTGCTTTGGAAACTGATATGCCAAAACTAGCTGTGCTTGTTCCAACACTTGGTGTCACTACAATCAAATCATAATCAGAGGTGATGGTTAGATCAGTGATATGAATGGCAGTTGTATTGAAGTTCATTCCTTCAAGTAGACTGGTCCAAGCTTCAACGGATTCTTGGCTGGATTCGTTGACATAATCCCCATGTACTACGAGTAATTTCCCAAATGAAAAGGGTAAAGAAACTACATCAGGTGGGAGAACTGGGGTTTGAGCATCATAAGGTGAACTAGATGTTAATGTTCCTAGCCCCGATTTTTCTTTTGAAAGTGATGACTGTTGCACTAAGAAGGTTGGTAAAGAATTTAGGAATGGTAGGCCGATTGCTAGTAGGAAGAAGAGCCCAGCCGTCAACAGTTTATAGCCCGTTTTTCGGTGTAACCGCACGAATTGTAATCCTCCATGAATGGACGTTGGGCGGGGGAATTTAGTTTGTTTTTAAGCCTTGTGTTCACTGACCAGAATTCAACGGAAAGGGATCTTGAGGAGGGCGGATTCGTTGAAGAAGGTAATAGCCAAGAAGGGTAACTGTGGTCGCACCAATAAAAGCAATTAGGGTGGAATTGTAATTCGTCCAGAAATGAAGAAGAGGAGAAATGGGAGGAGGGAGTTGATCAGCCGTTTGGAGTTCGAGCCAAACTTCATGAACAGGCTGATGTGCTTCGAATTGCACTGAAGTTGCACTGAGAAGAATGCCAGTATGGTATTCATAATAATAAGTTTCGTGTTGATAATTTGGAGAATTGTAGGTAAGTTGCCAGCATAAGTAATGTTGTTGATTGACTTCGAGTGAGAGGAGGTCGGTAACGATGAAGGGCGCTAAGCGAAGAAAGTTGTTTGTTGCAGGTACATCTCCATCAATTTGTATTTGGTCTCCGATTTGGACAGCGGGGTGTATCCACCATGCAGTATAGCAGGTGAGCCCAGCATATTGGTAGGTTCGATTTATGAAATAGATATAGGAGGCGTTTTCAGCATACCAAGTTTTCCCGTTGTCCCAGGTAAGATTCCATAATAAGTGACCCTGAATGGAGGAGCTGTTTGAAATTTTTAATGTGAGTTGCTGTGTTCCATAAAAGGATCTGGTGATGTTATCATAGGAAGAGTGAACCTGCAATTGATAAGTCCTGGCTTGCGTATCGACTTGTTGATTGAAAAGACCTTGACTCAAAGAATGATTGCCTGATGCCAAGAAGAGGAGACCAAGTATGATAACGAGTCCTGATATGACCTTCAAAAAACTCCGATTGTGTTGCAGTGAGCTTTTCTGTTTCACTCTCTTTCACCATTATCTGTGTTGTCTGTGCCAGATAGCATATCGAGAATCTGTTTCTCTGTAAGACCAATTGAGTTTTGATAAAATACAGCCGTTGTGTAGGGAGTCCAGGGGGTCTGTGGAAATAGCACTTCATCAAGTGACTTAAACTCGGCTTCATTTTGGGATTGAGATTCGATGACGGGTTCAATGTGACCAGGTTCAGGGAGTCTAAGTGGAATCGATATGTTGTGTTGGAGGCGGAATTGATGAAATGCTTTAGAGGCTTTGCGTGTGAGGAAGACCGGTCCTAAAATGCCTACGAGAACGAACAGGATAGCAAGTGGACTCTGATTGAGCCCCCAAAATATTCCTGAGAGTCCAAGAAAGAGGGGAAGAAGTAACAGAGCTAGCCCAAACATATGATAGGATTTTCGGAGTTGATGAAAGGGATTGTTGACTTGGAAGACCCTTTGATTCGTTTTGTCGAAATTATTCGCAAGATATTGGCTCAGATTTGACTTTTTGACGAGGTGAGTGGGAGAGGTTGAGGCTAAATCTATTTGTAAATTCATGAGGGATTCTGAATCAATGATTAAGAGTGGTAGTAACCGTGCGGACACGAGTTGACCTGATTCATTAGCTAGCACGTATGCCTTTTTACCAAGAAATGTGATGGCATGACAATATATTGGTGGAGTAAGGGGAAGAGGGCGACTTTGGAGCTGTGCGTGGAATTGAGAAAGATTTTGAAGGAGAAGGGTGGCCTCGTTTCGGAGCGCCCCACCCCTCCCATTACTTATTCGATAAAGGAGAAAATCACAATAAACAACACCCTGAATGCCATAGATGCGATAAGCTCGGTGGGTGCCATCTACTCCTGTTGGCAAGGATACGAACTCATGACGTCGAAAGGCTTCCTGAATATCGCTTGCTTGTTCCTCATTCACAGTTGTCACTTCGCCGTTGAACATTGGCGACTGCGGGCGGCATTTGAATAATTTTTAAGGATTTCTATTCGTGGCAAGACAGGATTATAATAGGTGTCAAATTCGGTCAACTTGTTGAAGACAAAATACATGACCTAGATTTGCTGAGTAGGCAACGAGTTGTTATTGGCGGGAGTTATGTTATCGTTGCAGCCTTGAAGAAGATACGACCCTATGGACGAGCATTTGTAGACCGGTGGGGAGAACCTCTAGCTCCACTCCATGGCATTTTCTATAGGACTCTTCGTTTCCTCGAAGTCAGTATTTGCCCAATGGTGCTCTTCCACCCAATGTTGAGAAGGTGCAACGACTCCTTGTGCTAAAAGGATTCAGTCACCAACTTGCATATCGAGCCAGGAACCGCCTTTTAACCGCTTATCGAACTCACCGGATATTTCAACAACCACTTGTATTCGAAGGAGGTGAATTCTCATAATTCACTTAAGGCTAGAAATTTCAGTAAAGAGTTTGTTTTTCTGAAAAAACTAGCATATCACCACCAAGGGGGAAAGATCTGTGTAAAAGGTTCTGAACTATTTGGGTCAGTATGAAATCTGTGTTGAGTGGGTTTCGGCAGAAATCTTTCTGAGAATTTTACTATACGAATTTCAAAAACGTGTGAGAAAATCTGAAACTCTGAGTTTGATTACAGGTTTTGAAGTATAAGAAGAGAAATCTTGTGTGGTTTAAGTAGCAATTTCTCTAGTGACGAGTAGAAGTGGTCTTGGATTGAGCGAACCACATTGGTTAATCAGATCAACTATGAGAGAGGTTGCGATGCATGCCAGGGGACCGGCGATAGCCATTGCTAAGGGGATGCTTGAACAAATCCCCCAATTCCTTTCCGTGGGGATGCCGGTTGAAATGGCGCTCCGAGAATCTTTGTTAATAGCGATTCATTCGGCTCAACTCAGTGCACGCCATTGTGTTGGTAGTGAACGACACGCCCTTGACGATTTCATTAGAACGTGTATAAAGATGGAATTAAAAACAGGACACCTTGCCAAAGTCTAGCATGTTACTAGAACCCTTACTCAGAAAATACTTTTTGTCAGGCAGGAGAAGGCTTTTGATGAAAAAACCTTTAATTGCTGAGTGAAAAGGGAAGGCAAGATTTTCTTGACAAGGGCTGTTTGCAATGGCAGTATCTGCGTATTTCATGTGCAAAGTATTCATGGGTTATATCCAAGATGTCGTGGAGGCTCTTCGTGGACTCGAAACCGCAACGAGTATCACGGTGACAACGGGCGAGTTTGATATCATCGTGCGATTTGATTTACCAGATCTTGAAGCACTTTATGACCTAACGGTTAATCACATTGGAAAAATCAAAGGGATGGAAAGCGTTACAACTGCCGTTGTGGAAAAGGAATTCTAAGCAGGATAACAGGTGCTGAGACGGAGGGGAAATCATTGCGAGCAGCCATGGAACGGCGAATGGGGTCTCAACGCGCAAAAACCGTGTTTTACTTTCTTGCGTTAACCTCAGGCGTATTGTACGCTTTTGCCGTATTTTCTGACATCTTCACTTATCGGATTTTCCTTCCTAACCCAATAGCCTTCGCGCTAGCTGAACAATGGTTGGCACTCCTGTTTACTGTAATTTTGTTAATTGTCCTGAGTATACCGACCAATCGGGCAAGGAGACGCAGTCTGGGAACACAGCTGGATCGATCATTTTCCCACATCGCACTGCCATCAAAGAAAATCCTCTTAGATATCATCCTTGCAGGTGTTTTTGCTGGAGTGGCCACCTTTGCATACTACTACGTCGCTGGGATAAGTGGTGATGTCTCAGCCATCATTCCTTTTTCTCGTTTTTCACTGATCTATCTCATGATAGGAGATCTAATTCTTATCCGCGACTGGCCTAGCCCTATTGAGGCGCTTTCCATACTCGCCATTACCTTTGGAGTAGTTCTCGTCGGGATTACACCTGGAATTTTTGATCCATATCTGTTACTCTTTGTGATTATCATTTGGGCTGGCACGATTGCTGTAAGCGTCTTTTTCCAAAGTCGAGCTAAACGCACAGAAATCCGGCTTGGGACAACCGTTGACTCGCTTAACCTTCGTTTGTGGCTACTTCTCTTCCTGAACTTGTTCATGACCTTGCTGATGCTGCCGCTCATAACTCCCGATGTCGTAGTCCTTCTCATCGTCCAATTGCCAATTGTTGCCCCCTGGTTATTGTTCCCAATCGGATTGACGTTTTTATCCTTGATAACATATCTTCAAGCCTTGGGCCGCGGAAAAATGTCCGTTGTCCAAAGTGTTGGGTCCATTGCAATCATTCTGGGAATCCCCTTAACCCTTATGGGAGCATTTCTGTTTCCGGGTGTATTCAATCCACCTGCAAGCGACTTTTTGTCCTGGCTTCTCAAATTAACAGGCACGATTTTCGTCATAGCGGGTATCGTCGCCCTGTCCATGAGTGAAATACCCGGATATGTTCTTGTCAAACTTCGATATGGTACGGGCGATATCATGGCGGATTTGCGACGAATACATGGTGTACGCCGAGTCTCGGCGATTTCAGGAAAATGGGATTATCTAATCCGAATCGATATTCGCAGTCTTAGTAGTGCCAGAGTCAAAACTCTCAAGCTTATCGAAGAGACCCCGGGCGTAGTTGATATGGAAACCCTACTCATTTTTCGAGAATGGACTTGAGATGGATTCTTCAAGAATTCACTTTTCGACCTGCCTCCATAAGCTATTTAAAAAAATCAAAATCGGCACGTCATTGATTCACCATGGAACCTTCTACACTTCTTCCACTAGATGGGCTCAGCGAGGGCTATGGTCTTCGCGATGATGCCTTAAATCAACTTTTGATGACGACAGGTTATCGGGAAGTAACTCTGCAATATCGTCCCGCAATTAAAAACATCCAAAAAGCCTTCAGCAGTGATACTCGGCTTCGGATTATTGCTCTTCCACTCGATGAGGATCAAGACCCACTCTGGCCCCATATGGCATGGATGCCACTGTGGTCCAACCGCGACACCTGCGTGCTTGTCGCTGATCCTTTCGAGCTGCCCTGTCGTCATGACAAAGAATATTCCATTCCCTTAGGCTTTGCTCAACACTATTCGCATACTGTTGAAGACTACCCCTATTATCTTCCGGGAACGACTCCCGAAATGTTGTGGCCCAAATATTTAGAGAACCGTCCTATCCGATTATCATCAGCATACATCTTGAACCCAAAAGTTCCCCACCAAGTCGATGATAGTGATCCCACTATTTATTCAATCACGCTAGAGGCAATCCTTCGGTTACGTGCGTACATTGCTGATCACTTGCTAATGAAGCGAGGATTTGCGTCAGGCGTCACCTACCAGCACACGACTATGCTGTATGAACTTCCTCTTCCAGCGTATCCGGATGCTGCTCATTCACCTTGGCTCCTCTCCTTCCTACTAATTGATGCAGCGCGAGCCGTAATGACATTAGACAAATCAAATTATCTCACAGTCGCAGGTCTGCGTAATCTTGTTCACCAAGCGCGATCACGATTACAAGATCTTGACCATCGTGGTGGGAAAAGTAAGTCCCAGTCAACCTTAGTATCAAAGTTTGATTTTGCTCGCAAGTGTTTTACTTCCCTACAACCAGCTCAATTGCGAAACCCCTCAGATACGAATCAATTTGTCTGCGAGTTGTTGGAAAACGTAGGAATCTTCCAGACTGACATTTAGGTCCAAAACGTTTGGTCTCGTTATTTGCGAAAAATTAGCAAATAGTAGTTTAAAAGCCTAAACACCAACACGAATGACAGGTACCCTCACGTCCCTAAGGTGAACATAGGCATGCAATTTCCCTCTTCAGACCCAACATGGATAGTAGAACTGATAAAATTCTTTGTTTTGATCGGTATAGGGAGTATTCTATTTTCTCAATGGTTCCGATCAACACGGCGATTCTACACGGACTTTCCCTTTCTCATGTCGATATCCGTCATTATCATCGCCATTGGTGAACTGACGGATGTGTTTGTCAATTCGGGACTAGGTGTCTACACACTCCAGTTGTATAAGGTTCGAGTTGGCCTGGTGATCACCGCTATGTTGCCTATGCTCTACATGACGGTTCTAATCTGGTTATCCGACCAAATGCGAGCTGGAAAGATATTCATGACAATTTTTGCAATCTTTTGTCTCTCAGTCCTTGCTAGCCTACCAACTATCGACCTCACGCGACTTGTGGGCGTTTTGTTTCTCCTCGTCGTGATTATTCCGTTCATCATCACATTTTCCTGGGCATGGTTCCTCAAACGGCTCCCCGACATTCATAGTGGCTTGGTCGTTTTGGGTATCATCTTTCTTCTGAGTGGTCAACTGTTCAAAGCTATCGGTGGTATTCTGGGTCTTTATTCCTGGCTCTGGTTTGCCGAAGTTCTCGACCTCATAGGTTTCGCAGTGGTTGTAGTAGGATTTATGGTGAAACCAGGATGGGCAAAACAAGCCCAGATCAGCTCTCACCCACTGCCCATGGATTAGCAGATAAAGAATCCCCTATTTGAGATCTGAGGGGAAAATCGAGACTAATCCATTCTTGCGAATTTTATGGAGCTTCAACAGGAATTCCATTCATGAGGTATTGGGTAACATGTTCGAAGGTAGTTATCCGGGGCATCTTCGTTTGACCAACAGTGCATCGTCCCGATTGAAGCCGATGATGTTGATAGGTGTCGAAACTACCCTGCGGGAGGGCGTGTACGATTACTGGATTGAGAGTTCCAGCATTCCTAATCACGAGGTAACAATTGTTCACTTCCCGGAGGGTTTCATCAACCACTCGAGTAAACCGTGTCATGTTCTCAGGTGTTTCAGTTAATTCGGCGAAGATATGATACGTTGCACCCGATGCCTTGACTTCAGGAGCAACAACAAAGTCGCGTAACTGGATTCCTTGTTCTTCACAAGCTGTCGTCAATGCAGTTCCAATGTCCCATTCAGACACTTTCTCACCACTGAGATTAATGATGTTCTCACTTTTGCCGATACACCGCATGTCGAGGGGATCGACTGAGTCAAAAATCACTAGATCGTGAACATCATATCGCCAGAGACCGGATGGAGAACTAACGACAAGGCGGTAGGGCGTCTTCGGCTTCACGTCACTTAGAGGAAGTGTCTCAGCATCAGGCGGGAGGGAACCAGGATAGTCTTCTGCAAATTCGAAGAACACTTCATCCACAAAGGGCGCAACCCCCTTCATCTCCTCATACACCTGGAACCCATACATTCCCTCGGTTCCACCATATGCATCGTGAATATGTACATCGCCTACAAAATCTCGAATTGATGGTGCATACAAATCACGAACCACGCCTGTGTTGAAAATTACCGATAAATCGGGCCAGATCGTCTTGAGGTCTAGCTCATTTTCATCGATGAGGGCTTCATTGAGGATTTTCTGAGTCTTGTGTGAAATCGCGGGATCATTTTTGAGCCAATTATAAGATTGGTATTTTGTTCTACGTAGTAATGCTAGTACGAACGAGGTGACGCCTCCACAAGCGGTGATTTTTCGATTTTCAACACCTTGACGAATAGCTTCGCGGAATTTCAGGTCCCAGTCTTCGATATCAAACACATCAGGTTTAGGGACAATTTTGCGACGCAAGAGAAAATTACCGGTTTTTGCGGCATGCCCGGTGACATACCCCACAGTCCATTTTCCGAATTGCTTGTAGACTGCAGGAGCCGCCATTGTGAATATTTTGCCTTGGAGAAAAGGCCGAATTTGATCTGCCGCAGCAAAGACTCGGATTCGCATACTGTTAAGTGATTTATTGCAGAACCGCGTATAGGGAATTAGCTTTGGTTCACCAGTAGTTCCGCTGGTTGCCATAACCACTTCAACTGGTTCGGGATAAAACACATTAGGAATACCCTTGAGCTCTTGCTGAATGTAAGGCTCGAAATCTTTGTACTGGTTTACTGGAATCTTTTCGACAAAGTCTTGATAACCCCGAATATCACCAAACCCGTGTCGTTTTCCGTAAGTTGTACCTGCGGAATAATTGAGTAATACATTGAGAGCCTTTTCTTGAGCTGCCACGGGGTCTTCGAGGCTTCGAATGAAAGGCTTTACCGATACTCGGTGCAATAATTTGGAGACAAGTGACCAAATCATTCAATTCACTCCTTCAATTTTTTCGAGTGGGACGAATCCTTGTCCGCAGGATCTCGCCCCAATAATTCGGCTTGGGTGATTTCAACGGTTTATAAGCGGTACGGGGGTTAACAGAGAACATAACAAGAATCGGATAGCCCGTGAACCATTACTCAAAGAGCGTCTTACAACCTCTCTGATGCGCCTCCAAACCCGCGATTTTCACATCAGGATTGGACAAAGATATTCTATTCAAAATTGGTAGTTTTTTCAAAATCCAAAAAGTCGGTAGAATATTTTTTACAAGTCTACAGTTACACCCTGGCAAAATCCTACTTCATTGAGTTTAACCCAGTGAGAAGATGCTGTAAAAGCAATTCGCTGAGTCCTGACTGTATTGAGAAACTAAGCCTGCAACCCATAACGCTTAAAAACTAAACAAAATCCGCCAATCTGTGGACACAACAGACCCTCATTGAATGAATCGAGGCGCGTTACAAATGAACCCAGGACAAGATGGACCTTGCGGTCCAGTATTTTAACAAAAATCACAGTGAGGGAGGTGCGATGCTATCCGCACCGCTCTCCCTCCTTTCTCTTTTTGTCCCAGATTACGCCTCCAATTGCCGAAGTATGTGGTCAATGATTTCTTCAGCTGCATCAATTCCTATTGCCTTCTGTAATCCACTCCAGTTCGGAGCCGAGTTGACCTCACTCACCACGAGCCCTGTCTTCGATTCGAGGATGTCAATACCAGCAAAATCCATTTGCATTGCCTTTGATGCATTTATAGCCAATTTCTCAAGATCCTTTGATATTGGACATTCTTCTGGTTTCCCGCCTCGTGAGACATTGGTTTTCCAAGCCCCAGGTTTCGCATACCGATACATCGCCCCAATGACTCGATTTCCTACAACGAAGACCCGAATATCCCGACCCGGAGTCTCGATGAATTCTTGGATGAGCATGGTCTGATTTGCGGTTTGGAGAATCTTGAAAATTCGAAATGCAAGGTCAGGATCATCTAGTCGGAAAATCCCTTGTCCTTGAGACCCACGTAACGGTTTAGACACGATATCCTTGTAACGCTTAGTGCTCGCCACGGCTACAGCGAGTCGTTCTGTGACAGTGGTTTGGGGGATCGGAATGCCATGATGGGCTAACCACACAAGGGTAGCGAGTTTATCCTTTGCCCGCCTATGACTATAGGCACTGTTGAAAACGCGAATTCCGGAGAATTCCATCGCCTCCAATACTGAAATCCGACTTGTAATTTGATCGGTGGAACCGCCTCCAATACTTCGAAGAATCAACCCATTAACTTCAAGAGGACGTCGCCGGGGTAGTAGAAACTGCATCCTCTCGGAATCCATGTGGACCGAGATGTCTTTTAAGCGAAAAGTAACAGCTTCGCAAGAACGGGAGTCTAACACACGAATTAGTCGTCGGACAGGCCAATTGGGGCGATCCCGACTCATGGCAATTCCAATTCGCATTATCATTCACAACCCTTGGGTCTCATATTGACATGACCTAGGGTCGTTTCACTCCATTGCTTATAAAAGAACGGTGGAAACCGACTATTTAGATGGGTCGAGTACTTCGAATGAAATGCTCAAAGATAGCCTCACTCAGAGAAAGGGGATATGAACGAGGCGGCGCTTTGAACCCATATGAGCACACTGCATCAATCGGACCTACAAACCCCCGATCAAACCCAATTTGCACTCCTCGGATAACATCAAGGAGAATGGAAGTGCTATTGGGAGCATCTTGACTTATTAACCGGAGATCTATTTTGAAATCCGCATCACCAATATATCGACCACGGAGGTAAAAGTAGCTCTCACGGCGATTACCCATAAAGTACACGTAATCAGATGACCCGGCAGTGACAGGCACTTCATATGGCACTTCTGCTGAAACACTTTGTGTTTTTAGGCTACGTTTTTGATCACGAGCGCGATGAAGAGACTCGAGTGATTCCGTTCCGCCACCAACATCAAGTTGATAACTTTCTACAATACGGACACCACGTTTTACCAGAAAATCCAAGAGGGCCCGATGAAGTGCTGTGGCACCCAATTGGCTCATCAAGTCATCACCGACCAAGGGAAGATTTGCTGATCTGAAAAGTTGAGCCCATTCAGGGTCACTAGCAAGAAGAACTGGTGACGCATTGACATACCCACACCCGGCTTTCAGGGCAGCATCCGCGTAGAAGTGCGTAGCTTCACTAGCCCCACTTGGAAGTAGACCAACTAAAATCTGGGCTCCACTTTCTTTGAGTTTGGCTGCTACATCGACTGGTTTGGCGTCACTTTCTTCAACTAGCTCTTGGAGTTCGGGGGTTATTCCGTCAAGGGTTGGTCCTCGTTGCACAATGATCTTCATTCCTGGAATATCACCAAATTTTGGAGCATTATTTGGTGTTGCAAAAATCGCCTTATTGAGAGGCTTCCCAACTTTGTGTTTATTCACATCAAAAGCTGCAACAACTTCGATATCACTCACAGCATAGTTACCAAGCATTGGATGAGCGAGCCCAGCACTTTCAGTTGCTTGACTTGGATTCCCGTAATGATGGAGTGCTTGCACGAGACTGCTGGCACAGTTACCAATACCAACAAGAGCAATCTTGATTGTACCCATCGATGACGACCTCACAATTATTTTATGGTCATGAAGTAATATGGTGATTAAGGGCGTTGCCCCTGAACCAATTTAAGCGTTTCTCTTTCCAAAAACCCCGATTGGTTGTGAAACAGGAGACATTTAACAACAGAACTAGGATAAGGAAGACACGTTGATTTTCATGACTGGACGAATCGTTCCTTGCGTCGGCGCCGTGATTCTCGACAAGCAAGATAGAGTGTTGCTAGTCAAACATGGTCCTGAAAAGAAAGGGTTCTGGGCGGGAAAATTCATTTGTCCTGGAGGTCGTCTTGATCCCGGTGAATCATTGGAGGATGGGGTCCGACGAGAGGTTCGAGAAGAGACCGGATTAGAAATTCGCATTCTCCACTGGGTGCGTCCCATGGAGCGAATAATTCGGGATTCTGATGGTTCCCTTCTCGACCATATTGTCTATCTGGATGTTGTTGCCAAGGTTACACAGGGGGATTTTGAACCAGCCTCTGATGTCGGAGAAGGCGCTTGGTTCGCAAAAGAGGATCTTACGAAAATTCGTAATGAAATCCATGAAGATACACAGAGACTGCTAACGGAGGCAGGATTACTTCCCAAATTATGAATGCACTTTATTCAAGATATTTTTGAAGATGGGTTTTCATCTCGGAGGGGTGGGCAAGAACGGTCATACTCGTCATTGAGCGGAGCCGCTCAACATTTTCAAGATCAACTTTCCGAGTGGTTAGCTCCATTTTCTCTCCGCTTGGTAACACGGTTGTAACACTACCCGGTGTTTGATCTACGGGGTAAATGTAAATGGGAACAGCGGTCTTCATGGCTTGAGCCACAGAATTCGTAATCAAGGTGTCTGCGATGCCGTAGGCGATTTTTGCCACAGTGTTTGCAGTTGCGGGCATTACTACAAGGAACCGGTATGTGCCCTTTTGGAGCTTCCCAGCAATGAATGGAGTATTTGCGTCGATTTCGGTTCGTATCTTTGGACTAATGGTCTTCAAGTCTTCCATAAGTTTGTACCATTTAATCACTTGGATACCCGCTTTTGAAAGAAACACCAGCACTTTAACATCGTACTCGGTTACAATTTCTTTCATCACTTGAATTGAGTCAGTCATATAATCCCCAGCTCCAGTTATTGCCCAAGCAAACTTCACAGTCATCATCAATCCCTTACAATTTCATTGAGTATAAGTGCTTATTTTCATTGCTTCTTGTCCTAGAGAACTTTTCCCCTGAGAGTAGAGAATCGATAAGGTAGAAAAATCAGAACCACAAGGTATACGCTGGTGGATTCTATGAGTAATAGACCCCTTCGAGTGTTGGGAGTGTCCGGAAGCCCACGAAAAGCTGCCACAGAATTCGTAATTCAAGAAGCCCTACGACATGCCAAAGAGAAGTATAACGCAGACACCCAATACTTTTCCGTTATGGATAAGAAGCTCAACTTTTGCATTCATTGTGACCACTGCATTCGAACCCGAGAAGGTTGTGTCTTCAAGGATGACATGGAAGAAGTTTATGAGCTCTTAGAATGGGCTGATGCTTACATTCTTGGAAGTCCCGTGTATCAAGGCAATATTAGTGGACAACTCAAAACCCTCTTAGATCGCACACGTGCGATGGTAGCAAAGAACCCAACGGTGTTTGAAGGAAAAATTGGTGCAGCGGCAGCAATAGGTGGAGATCGCGTTGGCGGCCAAGAACCCACATTACGCTCAATTCATGACTTTTACATGATTAATCTCATTTTTTCAATTGGAGGTGGAGCCTTTGGAGCTAATCTCGGAGCTACCATTTGGTCAAAGGATAAGAAAGCCGCGGGAGCAGAGGCTGATAAACAAGGATTAAAAACACTCCATAAAACCGTCGATCGTCTTATTTCCGTTTCAAACAAACTCCGAGGATAACAACAAATCCTCTGAGTTGCTTTGCTGGTGTTTTTCGAAACCAACATTAGTCTTTAAGAAGCTTCGTTTCAAATAATTTGGCAATGAGATAGGTGATGAGGATTCCGGACCAAAGACCCGCTAACCCAACTATAGAAGCTATTGGAATAGACTCGGTTAGAATTCGTGTAACAAGATAAGTGATTCCGAACAAGCCGATGGGAATAACCGCGAGGAAAAATGTAACGATGCCTACCAATATCATTTGTGATACGTGTTGTCCGATTTGAAACCCAATTAACCGTCCTCCCCCGATAATTCGAGTGAATATAATAAGTGAAAGATACGCGGTAACATAGACAACTACTATCTGAGACATCGCCAGAAAATAGGAAACGGGATTGTTTAAGGGTTTGAACAAAGAGACAATGATGAGAAAGATGGGGATGGATATGCTCATGATGGCAATGAGTTGTGCTTTGGATTTGAGGATGTTCTTGGTTTTCAAGGGAAGAGTCAAGGTGTAAGACATTCCTCGAGCTTCGACACCAAGGAAGAAGATGGAGAAGAAGCCCATCATGATGGTAGGAATGGCAATGGAGATGACGACATCTGTTAAGCTGATGACTCCCACGTCCCCTATAAATTGTAAGAAGATTGGAATCATCATTACTAGTGGAAGGAAAAACATGATTGCTTGCCCAGGTGTACGTGTTGCAATGCGTAAGTCTTTCCGAAATAATGCCATGCTTAGTCTTTTGACCTTGACTGTAGCAGGTTGGATAATACTAGGACCGGTTTGAATAATTCCTTCCGTACCGACTTGAACGAGGAATCTGCGAGCCCATCGGACTCCCCAAAAAGCCAAGAATCCATATAGGGGAACCACAAGAAAATCCAACCAGAATAGTGGTGTACTAGGAATCCCTGAAGCTAGAACAACAAAGGTGCCCAGTGAAAAGGGATAGCAAAAGTAAAGAACAGACCAGATGGGCGCTAGGCTGATTGCTAGACCTTCCAGTAGGGGAATTAGCATGCTGATGAGTTGGAAGGAGAGAGAAAAGCCGAGAATAGCAATGACCCATAAAAAGATGAAAAGAAGCCGTATTATTGAGCTGAGTCGTGATCCCCCAGCGCTTTGAATCCGCGTATAGAAATAAAGGGCGAGAATAAGCATGGCAGTGATTGCGATTCCAACTGTGATGAGAAACGCACCAAAACAGGCTAATGTTCCTAGGATGGATTGAGTAGCGACCCCATATGCGATAGGAAACGCCAATAAGACGGTGAACATTTGGGCATCGAACAAGCGAATGTAGGATAGTAAGGCGAGCTTGCCAGTATCGGACTGGGAAACTGGTAAGTATTGACCAATTGCAGGTGCATTAGTGGAAATGAACGAAGTAGATACCATAATTCCCCAAAATACCAGGAAGGCGAAACCCACTAGGCAAAATACTGAAACTGTTAAGGCAACCGTAACCCATTGGTATTCGATTTGTATACCAAAGGCACCAGTCACAGCGCCCCAGATTGTAAATCCAAACACAGCAGCTAGCATTCCAATGAAAAGGGTTACCATAAGTTTATTGAACCGAGCATTGCTACGAGCTTTTTCAATCTGCTTTTCGATAGTTTGAGTCACCGCCCCTTGACTCATAGACATCGCAGATCGAAACTGAACTTCAAAGGCAATTTTGCCTGCAATTCTCCAGGCTTCGCCCCAACTAATGTTATGTTTCAGCTCTGAGTCTTCAACCACGTCTTGTCAACCGCCCAAGAAATTAGAGACTAGTATTTTTCGCCAGTGCTTTACGCAGCGCCTTTACAGTTTCAGCAACTTCTTCGTCTTGTTGGACAGCACGAAGAAAGATCTCTTCCAAAGAACCATGCGATTTCACCATTTCTCGGAGTTCGCTCACCGTTCCTTCAGCGACCATTCTTCCCTCATCAATGATACCAATACGATCACAGAGGCTTTCAGCCACTTCGAGAATATGACTACTAAATAGTATGCCACCGCCATTTTCTAAATGGATATTCAAAATATCTTTCAAGACACGGACCGTTCGTGCATCTAGCCCACTAAAAGGTTCGTCCAAGACAAGTAATGGAGGATCATGAATCAGTGCTGACATGATACTGGCCTTCTGTCGGTTACCATGGCTCAAGGTGGCAATAGGTTTGTCATAATATTCAGCGAACTCGAAGGCATCAATGAGGGAGAGCATCCGATTTTCAACTTCAGATTGATTTAAACGGCGTACAGAGGCAACGAAATTAAAAAACTCTCGAGGAGTCAATGACTCGTAAAGAATGTGATCTTCAGGAACAAGTCCAATCCGTTTTTTCACCTCAATAGGCTGGGTCATAGGATTAAATCCAAACACTTGGACCTCACCTTCAATAGGTGGAAGCAACCCGCTGACCATTCTCACCGTGGTAGTTTTGCCGGCACCATTGGGTCCAAGAAGCCCATAGATTTCCCCAGCGTGAACTTTGAATGAAAGTTGGTTCACGGCAACAGTTTCACCAAAATTTCGCACTAACTGGGTTGCCACAATTGGAACGCCATTTCCCATGATGTGTTCAGTCATAGTTTGTCTCCTATGTTTACCAAAAGAATTGATGGCTAAAAAACTTCGGATGCCGTAAACTTTCTTTACTCCCTTGTCTGTCGTTGATAAACAAGGGGAACTAAAACGGCTGAGAGTATCCCTAGCAGAGCCATGGCATAGAAACCGTAAATCCAACTACCAAGGTAGACCTGGCTTAGACCAATTATGACTATACCGAATGCACCAAGCCCAAACCGTGCAAAGAAGCTCCAACCAAATACTAGACCTCGGCTTTGGGGATCTGAAAGGTCAGCTACCATGGTGTTACTTGCTGCTTGAGCTGAGAAAAAGGAGAATCCAAAAAGTAAGATGGCAAAGATGAGCAGAGCATCATTGAACAGTGTTGGCGCGTATGGGATTGAGAGGAGTAACAAGGAGATACTAGTTAACAAGGACATGTAGACGAGCGTATTTTTCCAACCAAAATTATCAGTGAGCCGTCCACCCAATTCCTGACCAAATATCCCTCCTACATAGACAAGAGTACCAAGGAATCCTGCTAGCAAGAGCAGTGCTCCAATCTCATCGGTGATATAAATTGGAAGAGCGGTAACTGCTCCCCGATAAAGCATTCCTCTTCCAGCGAAAACCAGTGTAACAATTATCATGACGACAGGTGTCATTCGGCTGAAAAAGCCTCTTGACGAGTTCGTATCTTTTTCGGGTTCAACTTGAACTGTATGGGGTTCAATATGCACTCGAAGTAACACAAAGGCTAATACAAATCCAACACCGGCTAAAAAGAGAAAGATAACCGGCCAGAACACGGTACTCAGAATAAATGCTGAGATGAGAGGAGCTGCCAGTTGTCCGAAACTGCCCCCAATACCATGACGCCCCAAAGCTTTCCCCCGATCCTTTTCAAAAGTATTTGAAACCCAGGCTGTTCCGGCAGGATGATAGAGTCCTGCCCCAAAGGCATAAACTACGAAGAGTAAGGCAATCATCCCAATTCCGAATGGCCAGAGGAAAAAGAGGGCAATTCCGGAACCGATGGAAAGGAGTAATCCGAGTGCAATTGTTAGACGGGGACCAATGCGGTCGCTCATTACTCCAGCTGGAAGAGCACCAAAGCCGAATATGAAATAGGCAGGAGTATTCAGCAATATTACCACGAGCCCTTCCGTCCCAGGAGGTACTGGTGTGATTAGTAAGAGTTTAGCAGTGATAAAAGGAAGCGCAAGCATTAACAAGTGAACCAAACCATGAGAAGCGCCAGTGATGAGTAAAGTTGTGTTTTTTTGGTCCACTAAGATCCATCCTTTTTCGCTATTTAGAGAGGAGCTGGCTTTCTTTTCTTCCCTTTAAGACCTTGACACATAACGATTTTGTCACTTTCTTATTTAAGGTGAAGCTAGCCTTGAAAAATACCATCTACATTTCTGGTTATAATCCTTATCCACTATCAATAAAAAGAAAAATGCTAAGATTCAACTTCAAGGGCTTCTTTTCCTCCAACTAACTTCGCCTTGAGTTCAACATCAACTTGGCATGAATCCTTGACAACTCTGGTTGTGGTCGTTGTGGTTATATTGCTTCCCTAAAAAACAAATATATAATGGCTTGGACCTAAGTGATTCAATTTCTGCCATATGGTGGATACAAAGGAGGGATTGCAATGGGTAATAATTCATGTCCATATTGTAAAGAAGAAATCAAAGTCGAAGCTATAAAATGTAAACATTGCCATACAATGCTTCATCGCACCACCGCAGAACGATTCATTTCAGCTGTACAATTCACGCCGCTTACTAGGATTTCTCCACCACCAATTAGTCCCTGTAAGGCTGGGTGCTATGCTCTCTATTCGAGACCTGAGGAAAAAGACAAACTGCACGAATGTCTTCAGGATTGCGATGCCTTTGCAGCAATAGTTGCCCTTTATGAAAGACTAAATGGAGAACTCTTCGAAAACATTATGGAAGTAATACTGGGTGGGGGTGATGTTGACCCCTTGCCTTTAGAAAAAATGATTCGAGAACGCTTTTCACGCCCACGCAAAAAATGACAACCTATTGAGTACACTCATTGGGATTTGTATCTAGAGCAGACACACACGATAAAGACTTATGCCGCTATTTCGCCAGCCG
>JAEOSK010000040.1 GCA_016840405.1 Candidatus Hermodarchaeum yapensis | reverse complement strand
CATTCATAATTATTGTAGGAATTGTAAAACACGGGAAAAACAACTTCGAGTGCGCATTAATTCTGATGAATTTATTGCCGAGGATATTTGCATATTCTATGGACTCTTTGGTGGTCGCGTTATATATCGAACTTCACACGTTCCTGAAACTGATACTATTAAAATCTGCTTCATTGGAAAATTAACCCATTTCAATCAAATTGAGGAAATCATTTCGAGAATCTTGATTCATGAGACGTTTCATGCTGTGTTTTCGAAATGGAACATTGATGGTTTAATACAGAGTGGGTTCGACGAGCTACTCAGTCTGGCGGAAAAACGTGGTGAAATCATTTCTGAATTTGGTGAAAATCCTGATTTCGAAATACCAAGGTGTGTTTGTCTAATTTGTGGTAAACCGATTCCTAAAGAATTTTGTGGAAAAAAGGTGTTGTGTGAAATTCCATTTTTTAAAATCTCTAACTCCGTTTTTCATGAAGAATGTTGGAATAAAGAAATGGAAGATACGCGAACTGAAGCAAGACGAATATTGGAAATGCATACTAAAATAAAACGAGATTAATTTTCCTGCGGTTCTGCATCGGATGGTTTCAGGACTTTTCTATCAACTCAATTCAAAGACCGTTATCATAAGTTAGCGGGTCAGTCCTTGCGTCCCAAAATATCTCAAGAAACTGCTGATAACATAAGAAGGTTGGCAGTTATTTTACTTCAGACATTGAATGTCACTCCAACGTATCCAACCCTTTCGTTGAATACCTATATGTGGGTTGTCAATGTCAAAAAATCAAGAAGAATTTAAGCGAAACACGCTTTTTTTCGAGGGTTCAAAAGTAGCTAAGGCTAGTAAGGTGAAGCGGGGGTTCGAATGATGGTTGAGGATGAAGTCTACCATTCACTGGGTGGTTGTACTATTTTGCGTTCCTTACCTAATGCTTCCCACTCACTTTGGGCTTCTTCAATTGTATCACGGTAGGCTTTAGGTAATCGGCTGGGAAGAGAGAACCCGCTTTCTTCATCAAGGGCATAAGAGAACATGAACGTCTTATACGCTGTGTTCAAGGGTCGGAAGATGAAGTAACTGGGAATCGCCGCAAAGATTACGAAGACTATGGCAAATACGATTCCAATGATCAATGCAAAGATGAGATCGGCCACAAGAAATATCCCCATGAGATAGCCGAAGAGGAATCCCACAATGATAAAGCCTAAGCTCAACAGTGCTCCGAAGAAACTGTATACCGTTGACACACCAGTTTCGGAAATGTACACATCAACCAAATATTTCCAGGTTACCCGAGCCGATCGTTTAACCGAGTCAACTAGACCCCGTTTCTCAATAATAATTGAGGGGAGTGTAAAGTATGTTAGGAAGTAAAACACGGTCCCAATGATTCGGCTAGCAATGGAGCCGACAAGCCCCCATATGCCACCTTGGCGTTGTCCACCCCGTTGCGCGGTGCTTTGAGCCACAGCGACGGCAGTTCTAACTGCAGCAAATCGAACAATGGTTCCCATGACTCCGCGCACCTCACGTGTTGCTCCACCAAGCGCTGGATCCTGATTGCGATACCAGGTATGGGCAATCGAGACGTTAATCCCGTCGAAGATGTAGAATATGGAAAAATACACAAAGAAATAGGGAATCTCAACCAAGATAGTTAACGCAAAGAATATCCACGAATCTGTGGCAATGCCGATCATGGGGAGCCAAACATACATAGCTCCGTAAGTTGACAGCATGAGAATGCCTGTGAGTAGACTGAACACTGCTGTTACGAGTGGAATAATAAACATCTGCTTTTCTTCAAGGAGCAGTTGAGCGGTAAATTCGACGAGTTTGCCTGCTCGTTCGATTTTTTGTCGACGGCGGAACCACACCCAAAATTGCAGGAGGCCAAAGAAGGGAAAAAAAAGACCGAAGATGCCAAAGGTGCCAAGGAACAGGAACATGAAAACTCCAAGGGCAATCATGAATACAGCTTGAAGCAGCCAGAGAACCTTGAGCGTTCCTGCAGCAGCGCGTTTCATCAATTGGAGTACAAGATAGGCCAGCCCGAGTCCAAGAGCGATTAATACGATGACAAAAGCAAATATAGCCCACCAATAGCCAGCGAGCCAAGGAAATGCAACAGTGATGATACTGATTATCATTGGAAAGAAGGGAGAAGCAAGAAAGATGAGATTATAGAAACCGAAGCCATACAGTAAAATAATTCCAATCGCTAGCCCGACAATGGGTCCACGTCCACCACTTGTTTGTACATGACTTTCAGGTGTCATAGATTTCCATATGTCTGAAGGTTCTGTAAAAGCATTTGCAATTTCGTTTTCAACAAGGCGGAAGAGTCTTAAAGTGCCTTCTCTGAAGTCCAGTCAATATTATTTCAAAGTAATTATAAGAGCTGTGATATGGAATGACAGATGATAGTACTTCTCAAACCCTGATGAAATATGGAACCTGGTTACAGATTCCCTTCTCGATCTTCATTGTTGGCATTGGAGGCTGGCTATTATGGTTTCTGTACCCTGTAATCGTCGACCCCGTATTTTGGATGGTATTCGGCTGGTACACCATGATACTACTTGGTTTCATTGTAGTGATTGGATTTCTTGGCTTCATATTCGCAATTTTCTGGTTCCGTTGGCGAAAAGACATTCCTGGTCATAAGAAAGGACTTATTACGACAGGAATTGTTGGGATGATTTTCACAGGAACCGTTCCAGGCTTACTTGTCTTATTGAGTGCAGCACTCTATCCAACGAAGTAACAACAATCCCTTTCAACCGGTTTCCTTCAACATAGTCCTTAACACAAAGGAACGAAGATTCGCAAATAGAAAGGTATTTATATCATAGTACAAGAGAATATTCTCGTCTTTTGAGAAAATTGAGGTTGTGTTATGGGTAAAAAGACCAAGCAAGATTGGGAAATCCGTCACCGCGAAATGTGGATGCAGCTCTTCGCCGAAGGTCTCGGCAAGTACACCGGAGAAACCACTAAAGCCGAAGTTCTCAATGGTCAAGACCAACTCTCAGTCAAGTCTACATCCGACGAAGTTTCAGAATGGATACGTGGAGCTATGGATCGACTTGACGCTCTAGTTGAGGATAAGGAAACCCGTCGGTGTGTCATGCTTTGTTGTTCCAACCGGTTCCCAGTTGATCGCATTAAGCTATTACGGGAAGAATATGACCGGACTGGCGACCTGGATAAGCTCCTTGAGTTTATGCATAAGGACAATTCCTGGCATGGTCTCTCCTATTATGAATATCCAGAACGTAATGGAAATGTTATCTATGTGACCAAGATTCCATTCGATCCTAAGAGTTTCGAATCTACTACAGATCTTGCAGAAAAACGAGCAAGCTACTGTCACTGTCCGCATATTCGTCCTGCTGTTCGAGGCCAAAAGCCGATTTCTGCTACATATTGCTTGTGTGGCTCGGGATGGTACAAAACGCTTTGGGAAGGGCTGTTAAATAAACCGGTGCACGTTGAAGTGTTAGATACTGTGGCTCGTGGTGCAGACCATTGCCGGTTCGCAATTCATCTCCCTTAGAATTCAAATAGCTGTTTGTAATAATTAATGGGTTTTTTCTCATTATGGGCACCTCTTTAAAAGGGACGACTTAATAATTCCTTTGAGGGATTGTGATGAGAATTGAAAAAACCATTTCCACAGTGGATTTGCATACTGCTGGTGAACCGGTTCGAGCTGTGCTGGGAGGAATTCGACCTCTTCCTGGGAAAACGGTGGAAGAAAAACAGACTTTCTTTTCACATGAAATGGATTTTGTCAGAACCATGTTAATGTACGAACCGCGTGGTCATAAGGACATGTGCGGTGCTGTGATGATACCACCTTTGAGTCCGGACGCAAATTTCGGTCTGATTTTCTTTGACGGTGGAGGATATCTGGATATGTGTGGGCATAGCACAATGGGGGTAGCTACCGCTGTGATTGAACTAGGAATGTTTGAGAAGAAGGAGCCAGTAACCCTCTTATCCATTGATACTCCCGCTGGTCTTGTTAAGGCTGAAGTTCACGTTGAAGACGGCCAAGTTCGAGGTGTCACGATACGTAATGTCGCCTCTTTTCTCTTTGCTAAAGACATTGAGCTTGAAATAACGGGAATCGGGGAAGTTAAAGTGGATATCGCTTTTGGTGGGAATTTCTTTGCTCTTGTAGATGCTGCTGATTTTGATCTCACTTTAGAGAAGAGGAATATTAATAGATTAATTACAGTCGGGCTCAAAATCCGGGAAGCAGTTAATAAGAAAATCAAAGTACAACATCCTATTGCTAGGCAGATCAACAGCGTGGGATTGACTGAGATATTCGGAAATACCAAGAATCAGCAGGCAATGGCTCGAAACGTTGTAGTCTTTGGCAATGGGCAGTTTGACCGATCACCATGTGGAACGGGTACTAGTGCCAAACTCGCTACGCTTTATGCAAAGGGACAAATTGGCCTAAATGAACCATTTATTTACGAAAGCATAATCGAAACCTTGTTTGAAGGGAAAATCGTCGGGTTGACAAAGGTGGGAAAATTTGAGGCTATTATCCCTGAGATCACAGGATCAGCGTATGTGACAGGGTTTAACCAGTTTATAGTGAATTCAGAGGATCCCATAAAGCATGGATTTCAATTTTGATAATAACTTGATTTTCTCAATTTTATAGAATATGAGACCTCATGTGTTATGACCAAGAACTGGTCTGGATATATCGTAAGACTTTCCTTGTTGACGTAGTATTTGGAGTGAGGGAAACATTCTATTTAGATTACTATTACAGTGTTCAATTACAGTGAGATGTACTGAATGCTAGAAAAATATCGGCGTGCAACCTCGGAAAGCTACAAACTCTGGAAGCGTGCTCTTCAGGTATATCCAGGCGGTGTTAATCATAACCTTCGGACATTCGGACTCCATCGAATTGGCTTGTATCCGCCTTTCATGGAGAGAGGTGAAGGTTCTCACATCTGGGATGTTGATGATAACGAATATATTGACTGGTGGATGACGCATTTCTCACTCATCTTGGGTCATAATCATCAAAACGTACGGAATGCTATTCAAGCAAGGATCAGCGATGGGCTTCACTTGGGGGCATTAAACCGTGCACAGGTAGAATTTGCTGAAAAGCTCCAAGATGCTATCCCTTACCTTAAGAAAGTTCGATTTTCTGTTACTGGTAGCGGAGCATTAATGTATGCTGTGCGATTAGCCCGCGCGTTTACTAAGAAGCGTTTGGTTGCCAAAGCGCGCGGTGGCTGGCATGGTGGAAATGATGCTCTTCTATACCACATAAAATACCCTTTTTCTGATGAGCCAATTCGAAATGGTGTATCATTCGAGTTCAACGATCAACAGAGTCTGGATTCCTTACTAAAAAGGAATGCTAAAGATCTTGCTGCAATTGTTATTGAGCCAATGCTTGGCGCCGGTGGAGGCTTGCCTCCTGAACCCGAGTTTCTCCCCTACCTAAGGGAAGAAACTGAAGCACGAGGGATTATTCTCATTTTCGATGAAATCATTACTGGCTTTCGCCTTTGCTTTGGCTCAGCAGGAAAAGAAGTCTTCGGTGTAGAACCCGATCTTATCACTTTGGGTAAAATTGTTGCAGGCGGAATGCCATTAGGAGCGTATGGCGGACGCGAGGATATAATGACCCTCGCAGAACCGGGTAAAACAGGCGGTGTTTGGGTTGGCGGTGGAACGTTTTCGAGTCACCCTTTGTCTATGGTGTCAGGAATTGCTACTCTTGAAACCCTTCACTCATTGAAGCGCGAATATAAAACACTCAATCAAAGAGGGAACCGATTCCGTGATCACCTCAATGAAAAATTCGAAATGAAAAACCACCATATCTTGGCAACTGGCGTGGGCTCCATTGTCTTCCTTCATTGGTTGAAAAAAGCAATAGGGGACTCACCAATTACGCCAAGCAAGATTGGAAACGCATTTGATCCTACTAAACAAGATCTCCTTCAAGCAGCGTTATTCGAGCAAGGGATTTTCGGATATCACGGACTTGGGGGAATCTCCTTTGCTCATACTGATAAGGATATTCAGATGTCTCAAGAGGCGCTTTTTAGGGCGATTTCAGAAGTGAATACCCAACACAGGTAGTTTTCTAGCAAGTAATTTGCCTATAACGAGATGAATTCCACTAGTGTTGATTATGCAGACTGCTTCTGGGCCAAATAAGCTTGAGATTAAGATTTGGCAAGTTCCATAATGAATTTAACGGTTCTATTGAGAGCCACTTCTGCAATTTGCTTGCCTTTCTCTTTTGTCGCCTTTGTGGCATATCCAACTACCCCTGAGTCTGTGATGTCTTTCATTG
Organism: Candidatus Hermodarchaeum yapensis; assembly: GCA_016840405.1. Taxonomy (GTDB): domain Archaea; phylum Asgardarchaeota; class Hermodarchaeia; order Hermodarchaeales; family Hermodarchaeaceae; genus Hermodarchaeum; species Hermodarchaeum yapensis. The sequence goes on along the minus strand of JAEOSK010000040.1, from coordinate 18,001 downwards.
TATACATCATAGAAACTTTGGGTGGTGGGGCAAATAAGTCAGGCTCCACAAATCCTGGAACGGGGCTCTTCCCTGGCTCATCAACTAGCTTGTCTTCCTGTACACGTTGTCCAAGGTACATGGATACTGATGTCTCCATGTCACAAGCATGGTATACTGGTCTGGTTGCGACTTCAAGAATCTTATCAGAAGCAACAACCCACCAATCAATATTGAATACTTGGGCATCGATTTTTTCGTGTAACAGATGAAGGGCATTTCCAATGGCTGTGGCATTTCCACCATGACCATTGATTAGTACAATCTTCTTGAAGCCGTGTATAGCCAATGAAGTACAGATGTCAACGATTACGTCTGCTAAAGTGGATTCTCTCAGCGTAATAGTCCCTTTGAAACCCATATGGTGTGGCGAGTAACCAAAGGCAATTGGGGGTGTCACAACTACCTTCACGTTATCCCATAATTTTTCTGCGACCATCTTAGCAAATTGTGTTGCAGCAAAGTGATCATTATCGAGTGGTAGTGCCGGACCATGTTGCTCTGTTGAACCCACAGGTACAATTGCGATATCAGATTCCTTCAAGCGTTCCTCAACTTCTGGCCATGTCATTTTTGCAAGCATATAATGCGGTTTCAAATGAATCACCCGTTGTTTAGTTCACGTCTCTGCTTCCCCTTAACGATTTAGGTCAAACTAGATATTTAGTAGGATAGGAAGCATGGTAGCTTGGTAAACCCACCTTATCGGTATTCTACCCTGGTAATTGTCGCGTTGTCAGTCTTCAAGATCATTAGTTATCTCGGGTGGAACGAAGAATTCTTTCTTACCACCACGGAAACGTCCTGTTATGGTTCCGAGAACGGAGCCTATGTAGGGCCATAGCATGGTGATGAAGAAGAGCAAGAAGTACGCTATTAGCAAATTGATATTTAGTACGAGAAGTGCATCCCACCAACCTAACGACAAGAAGACCGGCAGAGCGTTGGGTAGTATTGGCCAGATGAAATAGAAACTGATGAACATCAGTGGTATAGCAATGACAAGATTGAGTGCAAATGCGACCTTCTTCGCACGACCGCGACTGACGATACCAGCGATGAGGCCCACAATGAATCCAATTAGTAGAAGAAAGAGATACTGTCCATATTCAACGTGCATGTAACTAGTGGGAATAAGACCTAGAAAGGGAATTGTATTCCAGGGGATAAGGCTCATCCAGCCCACAAACAAGGTATACGCGGATGTTGTCACCCACGCCCGGACGAAGATAGCAGTGGCTTGAAAATCAGCTAGCCCTAGCCCGAAGATAAGCTGACCTCCAATTGCTATTCCACGAATGTAAGCAGCACCCAATAGTAAGCCCAGAAACACAAATATTACAGTGTAATCGCCTTTTTTCATCTTAATTTCATGCATGAAAGTACGGCCACGAAGATTATAACCAAAGCCTCGTGATTCTATTGCTGTGGCAATATCACGGGTACGGCGCATCGAGTTGGCGATTGAAGGAATTAGCATCTTCGTGAGTAGCGCGGAAAGTCGTCGAAATGGATTTCTGTATTCATATTCCCATCCTCGTGCTTCCTGAGCTTCCTTAATTCTACGATTCTCATCGATTAACACTGGGAGATAGCCAAGGCCAATACTTACGGCAAGAGCAAATTCAGGTGGCACGCGTAATTTGACAAGCGCTAAAATGAGATCGCGAATTGGTGTCAACATTAAGACAGTCCGAATCATGACTAGAATAATGAGGAACCGGAATAGTGCACCAATGCCCCAAACTACTGATTCAACGGTAATCGGTAGAATTGGGGGAACTGTCCAAAATACCAAATAGAACATAACGAGCGGATCAGGAACTCGTACCGGTGGAAGAATGAGGTTAAAGATGAAATACATTACTGCAACGGGAAATATTGATCGAATGAAATTCGCAATCTTTGAAAGTGGAATTCGTGCTAGTCTAAGCAAAATCAATTCAAAGAAAAACAAAGAAATTAGCCATATTGGATCATTGAACCAAACTGACATTATGACTATACAGACCGCCATGAAAATTTTCGCACGGGGATCACGACGGTGGAAGAAATCTTCACCAGGAATGTATTCGAATGCCATGTCATGAACCTCCTAGGGACTTGGAAACATAGTCAAACATTTCATCAACATTTAATGCATCAATTGGAAGACCATAATCTTTCATAGCTTGACCAAAGCGAGTTATTTGCGGTGGACGAAGGAAACTACGTGCTAATGTCTCGGATTGAGAGTATACCTCGCGTACTGGTCCATCCATAAGGATCCTACCCTTACGGAGTACGACTATTCTGTTGCAATATTCTGCTGCAAGATTCATATCGTGTGTGATGATAATAATGGTCTTGCCTCCTTCGTTAAGGCGCCGGTAGAAATCCATCATCTCTTTACCCGTTTTGAAGTCTTGACCGGTGGTAGGTTCATCAACAATCAACACTTCTGGTCGCATAGCCAGAACGGAGGCAACAGCAAGTTGCTGGCGTTCACCTTTGCTAAGGGAGAATGGTTTTTCATCATAGCGCTTATCGAATCCAAAGATTTCCGCGACTTCGTCCCTTCGTCGGTCAATTTCTTCTTCATGTAGTTTTAGATTCTTTGGTCCAAATTCAAGTTCATCTTTTACAGATTGACAGCAAATTTGGAAGTCCGGATTTTGAAAGACATAGCCTATCTGAGTTGAGAGTTGAGCGATTGTCTTGTCTTGTGTATTATCGCCCATCACCCAGATATCGCCATAGGTTGGTCTAAGGAGCCCATTGAAATGCTTAACCAAAGTGGTTTTCCCGGAACCGTTTTGTCCAATTAGTCCGACAAATTCTCCGGCTTTAACCGAAACATCTACGCCACGTAGGGCTTGAACGCTCCCTTCCTCGTAAACATGCCAAAGCTTTTCAGTTCGAATAATTTCCTCTCCCACTTTTACAGTCTTTTTACTTCCAATTCGATTAGGTTCTCCATCCCCCTTCTTTAGCAAAGGTTTGAACGCTTTTATTCCTTCATCAAGGGTAAGGGGTAGGTCAGAACCGATTCGATTACTATCTATTCTTGAAGCCAGAAGAGCAACCTGTGGCGGTTTAAGACCGATTTGTTCCATTGTCTGAACATTGTGTAAGAGCTCACGGGGTGTGCCTTCAAGAATGATCTTACCTTCATTTAGGATGATTAGGCGGTCAACAATGGGTAACATTTCCTCCATTTTGTGTTCGACGATTAGCATGGTCTTCTTTTCTTCACGGACCATTTGTGTAATCAGATCCAATACTCGTTGACTACCAATTGGGTCAAGGTTGGAAGTGGGTTCATCAAGAACATAGATATCCGGGTCCATGGCCATGACCGCGGCAATACCGCAAGCTTGCTGCTCGCCACCAGAAAGCCTATGGGGGCTGCTTTCAGCGTATTGGTCAAGTCGAACTAGTTTTCGAAATCTATCAACTCTTTCGAAAATTTCTTCGCGTGGAACTCCATAGTTTTCAGCTCCAAAGGCAATCTCTTCATTGACCGTTGGGGCAATCAGTTGCGATGCTGGGTCTTGAAAGAGAAGCCCCACACGATGAGAGAGGAAAGCAATAGTGTGTTGTGCGGTATTGTTCCCTTGAACTTCTACTGTTCCTTTCATCGTACCGCGGAAGAAATGTGGTACAAGGCCATTCAACATCTGACACAACGTAGTCTTTCCGGCTCCTGCGGGACCTGAGAGCATCACAATCTCCCCAGGTTTAATGCGGAGATTGATTCCATCAAGCGCTGGTTGTTCCGATCCCTGGTACACAAAAGAAACATCTTCTAGCAAAATATCAGGCTCTTTACTCATCGTGAGCACCACATCCTGAATGCGAATATTCGTTAGAAGCTCCTAATTAGTTAATATCTTTTGCCTTTCGTCGAAAAAAGATTGGACTTATATACTACATGTAGGGGATGATGTGCCGGTGATAAAAATCACCGACGGAGAATATAGAAGACCTCTTCTCACGTCAAGGCAAGTTGCTATGATTGCTGCTTTTGGTGGTCTTGGATTTGCCTGGCGTGCACTCGGACTAGTAATTCCACTATATCCACCGTACGTCCTAGACATTCGAGAAAGCATCAACGTCATCGCCGCATTCGCAGGAGGCCCATGGGTCGCAATCGGTGTCGGGATTCTAATTGGTCTCCCCTCATCCGTACCTTTCTGTGATGTAATCTATTACCCACTGATAGGCATTATACTATCGATATTCAGCAAACACATTTTTGACAAGCGTGACATGTGGGGAGGAATCTATTCGCTAATCATCATATCAGTTGTAATTGCCGTAGCTGAAGCTATAGCATTAACAATATTCAACTTCGAACTGGCACTGGTTGGACTGGTGTCATTTGAAGCCGAGATGTTAGCGTCATTCCTTGGTGGTACCTACCTCATCTATGTGGTACAAGCAATTATCCCCCTATGGATTATTCTAAAGCTCTTCCCTGATTTCATGCGACCGACCTGGCGATGGACTGGAGGCGAGGAGGAATAGACAATGGCAGAATTCTTCAAGAAGAATTGGTGGGCTTGGTGCCTTATCATCGCCATTATCATCATCATCCTCGCAATCATCCGTCTACTGGGTGGAAGCACCTGGGCTGACTGGTTCGGCCTACAGCTCTTCAACTTCGGCGTGTTCTGGGGACAGAGACCATTCCACCCTGAGACTGTCGGACTAATAGCATACGGTGTGATGATCGTACTGATCATAGTAATCATCATAATCATCTACTTCTTCCGAGGCACATTCTTCAAAAAGGAGTAGTCAATAATCCAAGAGAAGGGATAACTACTCCCCCTCTTCTTTTTTTACAACCTCCTAGCCTAAAGGATTTCTTTGATGAAGTAAGTTTTACTTTTCTTTCCATTAACCTTAAAGAGAGAAAAGAATGAGTGTTGAACGCATTAACCTAGATGGCAGTGATTGTTATGGCATGGACTGATATTAAATGGGAACTCGATTTGCTTCGTAAGCTAGTCGCTATTGACACAACCAACACCGGTACGACTAGAAAGAATTATTCCGAATGCGCTGACCTTATCAAAACAACGGCGGATAACCTTGGATTAGATACGCAGATTATTGATGGAAAAAGTGCCACAGAGGATGGCGAAACGCGTCCTAACGTGGTTGTCGATTTGAATGCGGGAGCAGCCAACTCGATTTTATTCTTTACTCATTATGATATTGTACCTGTGGAGAGAGAGAAGTGGGACACTGACCCCTATGAACTGACGATCATTGATGATAAGGCATTTGGGCGGGGAGCAGCCGATGACAAATCGGGAATTGTAATCGTGTTGGGCGCAATGCGAAAGCTTCTCGATGAAGAGATTGACATTAATCTGAAGCTCTGTGCTGCCTGCGATGAAGAAACCGGAGGTCCTGGTGGTATTGAATACTTGATCAAACAGGCACAAATCCGTGGCAACGCTGGGATAGTAGTCGATGCAGGGTCTCAATATGTTGGCATTGGAGCAAGTGGCTCTGTCTGGGGAAAAGTAATTGTCAAAGGAGAAGGAGGGCATAGTGGAAACCCGGATATCCTGGATAACCCCATATACCGTGCCAGTCAGCTCATCCAAACCCTTCAAGAGTATCATGAAACAGTTAAAGAAACAGTTCGAAGTAAAATCAAGGGTCCTCCCGCAGCGATAAAACCTCATCTTTATGGACGAATCTCCGTGAGCATGGTGAAGGCCTGGCAGAAAGAAAACATTATCCCTGGCGAATGTGAGTTCCGATTTGACCGTCGCACAATCCCCGAAGAAGATCCAAACGAAGCTGCAACTGATGCCAAAACATTCATCGAACAGCAGGCGCAAAAGCTTGGTTTACAGGTTGAGGTTGAAATCACGAATAAGAACAGTGGCTACTATACTGATCCTAAACATCCTTGGGTTCAGCTTTTTCACCGGACTGCTGAAAAGACGTTGAACCGGGAGTTCTATCTGGGTGCGGATCTTGGCTTTGACGATGGGATCTACCTAGCCAACGTTGGAATCCCAGTAATCACCTTTGGTGCTCTGCGAGACGGCACCCGCTATCATGGTGACAACGAATTTGTCTGGCTGGAAGATATCCGTGATTGTCGAGATGTCTTTGTCGAACTGGGTCGACAACCTGCAGAGAAATTTAATTTCTAAGATATAAGGTGCGGTCCTTCCAACAAAACGGCGTTAATGACTCAATCTCGAAATACACCTTGGATTACCCATGCTCCTCCAAGAACCCATCCAACCACAGCAACGAAAAGATCTGCAATAAGGAGCATGGAAACTGGGGCACAACCACCCAAGAAGAACATCCATGTGGCAAGCCCCCAAAATATCAGAGCACATACCCAGCCCCAAATCAGGACGAAAATCAATTGGATAAGCCAAGCACGTCGAAACTTCTGTTCGTGTTGTTCAGGTGTCAATAACGGCCTCTTTGAAGTGAAAATCAACCATCGCTCTTTAAAGGAATCAAAGTTTGGAAGTCGCCAGATCCACCAGCTCAAAACAAACAGTTGAAATGAAACAAGCGGTGTGCCGGTACAAAAAAAGGTAGCTGGCTGTATGATAATCGCGATAATAAGGATTACAATGGCGATTAAGATGTGGAGAAGCGCAATAATTTTTAATTTGACACCTGACTGCAAAGAATTCCTCCAAACACCTTTTCCTTCATCCCTTCATATCCCCTGTACTATCTGTCTTTTCTCATGCTAGCAGTGATTCCCGAAGAGTTTGATTATTTAGGTGGACGACCGAACCACCAAATAAGAATGCAGATTCCTAAGATAACAAGGAATGCAACCATACCAGCCCAAAACGCCATTATTGGTCCAGCAAGGGGAAACACAACTAATGTGATAATCGTTGGAATAATGAAAATCGCTAAAGCTAAAGCGCAGGGCAGTATCTGCCTCAAGCGGCTCTCTTGTATTGATGAGGTCTGATTAGTCATAAACCAGTATGTGCCATTAACTAATATTACAAATATACTGTTGGTCAACATCAATTCCGTTTTTACCTGATCGAAATAGGTTCAGATGACGCCGTAGCTTGTGAAATGGAAGAAGATGCCAAAAAGATTCAAAAAAAAGGAGGGAGGGGAAGCGGAGGTTACCGCTTCCGACGACGATAGACAATGCCTCCACCGAGCGCGATAAGGGCACCGAGAGCGATGGCTTCGAAGGGGAAGCCAGGAATGGGCGGAGGTGGTGGGAGTCCACCAGTGATCACGATGTCTTCCACGTTGCTCCAGTCTGAATAGGCACCGTCATCGTCAACAGCCCGCACGCGGAAGAAGAATAATCCTGACGTAGGGGCACTCACAGTGTAGTTAGTGTTAGTTGTGGGATAGGTTGCGAGGACTACTCCAAAACCAGCATCGTTCGAGCTTTGGAGCACATAGTGGTCGACGGTTCCATCGGGATCAGTGGATGCAGCCCAGCTAATGACAATGTCCCCTGCAGGAGCTTCGGCGCCAGGGTCATTGAGAGCTGGTGCGGCTGGTGGTTGTGTATGAGTGTAGCTGATAGTGATGTTGTAGATATGAGCGCTGTGGTCCATACGGGCAGTTATGAGTTCCACACGATATTGCAGGGCACTTCCTTGCGTGTTGAAGGTGTGGAGCATACCAGGTGTACATGGTTCCCAGTTAGCCCCGCCATCTGCCGTAATGAACCAGGCTACGCTTGTTCCAGCAGGGATGTAAGCCGTTTGAGTCACAGTAGCACTGACAATGTGTTCAGCGGTAGCATCGATAATTGCTGATTGAGCGATCGTGCTTCCGGGCACATAATGGTAACCAGGACTGGTGTAGATTCGACAAATATGGAGACTGTCTCTGTTGGCAATGTAGGCAAAGTCTCCCGCGATGGTAACCGCCCTGCCTTTAGTTGCACCCAAGTAGCTGCCCATGGGAATCATATTGTAGATGTTGGAAGTGTTCCAGAGCAAAGTTCCTGCTGAACCACGACCGGCCATAATAGCATAGGGTCCGTAACCCCACACACCTGACGCGTTCCATGATAGATCAGAAGGAGTATGTGCAAGCCCGAAAGCATACGGGTTCGTAATATTCGCTGAATAAAAGAAATCATTGTTCGCGCCTAGGTAATAGTCGCCGTCAACGAAGATATCATAGTGCTCATCGATAACACCTAGTGTACTGGCGAGTTGAGGGTTGCTGATGTCGGTGATGTCATACATGTAAATGCCATTTCCGCCACCACCCCAGCCGACTGCGTACACATAGTGCCCTTGAACATCAACGGCAGTAATGTTACCAATACCACCTATTCCGGTGATGTGTGCTGGTGAATATGGATCTGAAACATTCGCGATATACAATCCGGCTGTGCCATCAGCAACAAAGATTGTATCACCTGCTACAGCGACATCGGTTGCATAAGTTAAAGCATATCTTCCTAGATAAGTAAGATTAGTGGGGTCAGAAATGTCGTATATTCGTACGCCACCTCCACTGCCATAATCGGCAACGAAGGCTTTGTGTCCTTGGATATCTAATTTGTTATAGACTCTCCCTGCACTCGCTGTGTGATTGTCAAGATAGACAGGATTCGTTGGATCAGAAACGTCAATGGTAAGGAGTCCAGATGCACCGGCAGCAATATAGGCGATATCATTCTGGACCCGAACATCAAGAATATCGTATATTCCCGAATAGGTTCCATAATGTTCTGGGACACGAATGCCATCCCCAATTGAAATGGTATGTACACCATAATCGGTGCCAATCACCACATAAGGACCATAGAGAGATACGTCCCAAGTGTCATCATAATTGACACTGTCAACGTATGTGGGATGTGTGGGATCGGCAACATCGAGGATGATAAGGCCACCAGTATAATCTGCAACGTATAACGTGTTTCCATGTAAGGCAAGCTTTCGAGCAGTTCCAGGGGTATCGTAGGTTCCAAGTAAATCAGGGCTTGTTGGATCACTGACATCGAAGATGAGTACTCCTTCAGCACCATCGGCGACATAAGCCAGGTTACCATCAACCAAGACATCCATGGAATCGCCAGCTGTGTCAGTTAAACTGGCAAATGAGCCGCCATCATAGGGTGTTGTCATGTTCCAAATGACTAACCCAGTGCCACCATGTGCCATGTAGAGTAAATCTCCACTGACTTCCAACCCATAGATGTGGTAATTCAAGTTAGTCAAACCTAAGACAAAGATCATGTTGGAAGGATCTTCAACATCATAGATTTGGATGACATCACCAGGACTATCGAGAGCGACGTATAGGAAGTGACCTTGGACTTCTAGGTCATTAATTCGTCCGTCTACGATAGCGATATTGTCTTCTGGACCGGGTATATTAAATGGGTCACTGACATTGTAGGCAGCTAGCCAACTTCCTTCAGTCCCAATATACCAGATTTGACCATCTACTTCGGACGCCGTGATAGATGCGGCAGCACTGCGATCATCAAGTCGGAAGACGTTAGAAGGGTCGGTGATATCCAATAAGTCAATGGAAGAGGCCCCTCCTGAGTAGTGTGTCGCATAGACTTTGCGACCTTGAACATCTAAAGATCGGCATTGATAACCCGCGGTGTAGTTGTCTAGTGACAGAATCTGATAGTTCCGAGGACTTGTGAGTGTTCCCGTACCCCAGCCTTCAGCGGTTGTTGGCCCACCATCAAGATAGGTGGTCGTACTGAAATCATCCTCGTAAAGAGTAGTTGTGCCAGGCACTGGTATACTAGAAACGGTGAACCCTGAAACCGACTGAGAGGGCAGAAAAACAAACGTTGCCATCGGAATCAGTGTTACTAACAGTAAGATAACAATTAGTTGCGTTTTATTTCGTATCACGTGATATCCCTCACGGAAATGTGGTTTACCATAATACCGTATCACCAAATAAAAACCTACTTCCAAACAGGTAAAAAACAACAAACCGTTTGGTATTTACCACAGTAATGAGAAGATAACTGCGAAATACATCACTGGGGCAGAAGTGTTGACTACTCCCAATGACATCCCGGCACTTACAGAAATTCTCCAAACCCACCCCGACGCCAAGGAACGTGCCCGTGCGGTCTCAAAACTCGGAGCCATGCGTAATGGACGAGCCTATGAAGCCCTCGGGATCGCCATGCACGATAACGCTCCAGCCGTTCGCAAAGCTATGGTAAAAGCCTTCGAAGAAGTCGGTGCAGATTGGGTTCTCGCTCCCGTACTCATTCGGCTCCGTAGCCATGATCCGGGTGCACGAATGGTAGCTTGTCGCGAACTTGGTCGCCTAGGAGACAAGGAAGCAGTGCTGCCCCTCATCGATCGACTCAATGATTCCAATCTTGAAGTCCGTATCGGTGCGGCCTTTGCACTTGGCGAATTAGCCGATCCGCGAGCCAACGAACCACTCCAACAATTACGGCGACGCGATTGGAACCCGTTACTCCGTCAAACCATTGACCGTGCCCTTATCCAAATCCGGCAACAGAAATAGAAAATGGCTATCCGATTCATTTTGAACACAAAAATTAACTCGCATCTGATGGTACGAGATCTCATTGCCACCGAGATGGGTCTGGAAACCCTTTTTACCTGTGTCCTTCGGATTGAACCGGTGAAAACCCTAGACGTTATCGTTGAGGTTCTCAGTGGCGCCATGGCAACTGAGGAAGTCGACAATGCTTTATCCACCTTGACAGTGACGAAATAACCCCGTGTCTTGCTGAGTGCCTATTAGGGATTTCCGCACATTGGCGGGTTCCTATCACGGTTGACCCGCCGGTGAAATCTTTTTCATGTTCAACATAAGAAAAAAGAAAGGAGGGGAAGCGGAGGTTACCGCTTCCGACGACGATAGACTATACCGCCACCAAGCGCGATGAGAGCTCCAAGGGCGATGGCCTCGATGGGGAAGCCGGGAATCGGTGGAGGTGGTGGAGGTGTTGTGGGTGGCGGTTCGACATATTCATAATTGATGTTGATAGATGCGAGTCGAACACTACGGTCGATAGAGGGGGTAGTGAGATGTGATCGCCAGCGTAAATCATTCCCTGGAGTTGCAAAAGTGTGCAGTAAACCAGGTGTGACGGATTCCCAAGTGGATCCACCGTCGGCAGACATATCGAAGCTAATTGAGGTTCCTGTGGGCTCTAGAGCGACATAGGTAAGTGTGGCGTTTTCAATAGTTTCCGTGGTTGAATCTACTTCAAGCGATGTGGCGACATTAGTGCCAAGTCCATACGTGTTTCCAGCTGCGCGAACAAGGTGTAAGATGACAAGATTTGTGGTATTAGCAACATAAGCGTAATTACCATGAATAGTTACAGCCCGAGCAGCGGTGACACTTGACTCTGTAAACAAGGTATTTGCAGAACTGAGATCTGTAGTATTATGTAAGGATACACCATCTTGTTGATCTGCGGTTATGAGCCAGGGCCCATATCCCCACACTCCAAGTGTATCATTATACAAGTCTTCTGTTAGGAATGTATTGAACGGGTCTGTGATATTAAAAACTGAAGCGTATCCAGGAGCAACAGGGTCATCATCGGCAAAATAGGCGACATTGCCATCGACAAAGATATCATAGTGATAACCTAGACGAAACACTACTTCGATTTGTTGGAAATTGGATAGGTCGCTTATATCATAGATATAGAAACTGTTACCCCACCCACCTACGTCATCAACAGCGTATAGGTAAGATCCTTGTACCCAAATTGCAGTGATATTTGAACCAACTGACCACTGAGTCCATGTGGGTGAATAGGGATTTGAGATATTATAATATCCAACGCCCCCAGGAGGTCCTTCCCAAGAGTAGAAGCATAGTTCTCCCCAAAGGAAGACATCCCTGCCCCCACCAAAAGGAAGGGTCGCATAAAGTCTAATGTCTGTTGGATCTAGTACATTGAATAAATGGAACCAACTATTTTCTATTACTGCAACGATATGTCCTTGGACATCGAGTTTTATGGCATTAGTAATACTTGTGGTGTATTGGTCGAGTAGAACCGGTGCGGCAGGATCGCTAACATCAACAGTAAGGAAGCCATCGGTTCCTGCTGCGACATAAGCTATGTCTCCTTGGACACGGACATCTTTAATATCAAAGCCGCCATCATAGACGCCAATGACTTCTAGATTTGCCATACCAAGTCCGATACGATAAGTGTAAATGCCTGCATCACCACCGATACAAACGATCTCTCCGTATAAGTCGACATCCCAGGCATAACTGACTCCAATGGTATCCACAAGGAGTGGGTGTGTAGGATCAGTAACATCCAAGACGACAAGACCATTGGCACTGTCAGCCACAAAGAGGGTGTCACCTTGAAGTGCGAGGTGTCGAGCCTCACCAGCGGTATCATAACCACCGATGATTGAAGAAGAACTTGGGTTCCTGATGTCAACAATTTGTACTCCGCCAGTTCCATCAGCCACAAATGCGAGACCGCCATCAACGATCACGTCCATTGCAAACCCCGGCGTGTTAACGGTATCCACTGGTGTGGGTGTCTTGGGATTGGTGATGTTCATGATGTTAAGACCTGTTAGTCCTTCAGCAAGGTAGACGAAATGGCCTTCTACGGTCAATCCATGGACATTGGGTGAAAGGTAACCCATTGGAAGCAAGACAGGTAAATTAGGATCTGCAACGTCGATGACGCGAAAGGAGAGTGAACCAGGTGAATCGTAGTTTGCCAGGTAAAGATGATGGCCTTGATATTCGAGATCGGTAAGGTTTCCATCAAAGTAAATGGCGGGCATTATTATTGACGGATTGAACGGGTCGGTCACATTGTAGAGTCCGACTCCTTCACTACCAGGTAATCCTCCGCCCATTGCAGCAAGGTCCCCTGACACCGCAACCGGTTCTTGAAATGCCCAAGAACCCGGCGTGCTCATTTGTTTGATATCAGTGGGATTATTGATATCAAATATTCCAAAGGCGTTGGAGGGAGAACTTTGGTTAATTGAGGCATAGAGTATTCGTCCTTGTACATCGATTGACATGACTTCACCGGGCGTCATGAACGAATCGAGTAGTTGAGATGAGTATCCTCGGGCATTCGTTACGATTCCGCTTCCCCACCCTGAGGTAGTGGTTTGTCCAAGGTTTCGGTAGGTCGTCGTGGTGAAATCTTCAGTATAGGTGTCAGTTGCTAGGGGTACATTATGGAAGATGGGACTAGCAAAGGAAACATTGAATGCGGGTACAAAAGCTAACGGAAAAAGTGTCACTAGTAGTAAACCTATTAAGATTTTTGAAATTTGAATTTTCATATAGAATATCCCTCACTGGAGAGTAAGGCACTATTGAATAGTAAGAGAAGAATAAATAGTTACTGTATACAAGTGAGGTTTAATAATTACTTCTTTGATATTTTAAAGCGTTGATTTTTAAAAAAAATAGGAGTAACACTTTCCACCGTCTTTGACATTGAAATTTGTAACTTCCTGAAATTCTTTTCATACTTCTATTGGGTACGCTTTGATACAAATTTAGCAGTACAGTCTCTTTACATTGGGCAAATTCTTGTTCTAACAAAAACTTCAGATTTTAGACTCTAGAATTTCAAAGAAGATCCGTAATGCTAAATCAATAAACTCGTCGTCATTTCCAAAGTACCCTGGGAACATGATCTGAAAGTTCATCATAAGCCCGACGACCCTCTGAATCCTCTCCAGTTTATCTCCCACCTTACTCAGACGATCCGTTTCAGATTTTCCTGTTTTCACCACGAACTCAGAAAGGATACTCATAGCTTGTTGTAGTCCATCCGTACTCTGATACTTCTTGACAAACATTGAGTAATCGTCTGGATTAGAGAACATCTCACTTTGAATCGCTGCAAGAAACTGTCGGTCCGGTCGACGGAGTTCTAAAACTTTCTTGAAAATCCAACGAAGTGCGTCTTCAAGGCTCATGCCTTTCTCAAGAACTTTCTCCACTCCCAATTGTCGATTGAACTCATCAACAAATCCAGCAGTCTTTTGCGACATAATCTCTGCAAGGATGTCAACTTTTCCATTCGGAAAATGATAGTAGAGTGTACCTACGCTTACCTTTGCAACATAGGCCACTTCGTTCACGTTGACGTTGGAGTAGCCTTTCTTTTCAATCAGCTTACGTGCTGTTTTGATAATTGATTGTTTTGCCCTGGATTCTCTCATTGTGATGTTAAATATGCAGTTACTGTTATAAAGAATTCGAATTCGATTCATATTCGTTAAGTTTATAAATGGGAAATAGTTTGAATCAATTAGAATTCGAGTCGAAATCGAATTTAATTGGTGAAACAAATGTCTAATGACTTTGGTTGGATTGATTTACATCATCATATCATTCCAAGCGATTATGTGAAAGCCTTGGCAGAGATTGGCATCACCGAGTTATCCGGAATTCCCATTCCTAAATGGAGACCCAAAAAAAGCCTCACAGACATGGACAAGCTAGGAATCGACAAAGCGGTCCTCTCAGCACCTCTAGTCTACTTCAAAGATAACGAATTCTCCCGAAAATTCGCTCGAACAACCAACATCTATCTCGCAGAGCTGATCAAGACCTATCCCAGCCGTTATGGCGGATTAGCCTCTGTACCTCTTCCAGACATCGATGGAGCATTTGAAGAACTTGAATACGCATTTGATGAACTACATCTTGATGGAGTCACTCTATTATCCAACTCGAAAGGCATGTACTTGGGCGACCCTGAGCTCGAAGAATTCTTTGCTGAATTAAATAGACGCAAGGCAGTGGTCTTTATTCATCCACACGATCCACCCTTTGCACACATACGAAAACCAGACGTACCCGTGATGTTCCTGGAGTGGCCCTTTGACACAACACGAGCGGTCACGAACATGGTGTACAGTGGAGTACTTGACAGGTATCCTCACATCCGATATATTCTCTCACACGGTGGTGGTACAGTCCCATACCTTGCGTGGAGAATCAGCGTACTGGAATACCGACAACGTGACAAGACCAAGGTTCTACGTTCACTCTATGACCTGATAATTCGAAAACAAGGTCCTATCACAGGCATGAAGCTTTTGCAGAAGATGTATTATGACACAACAGCTGTAACTGCCCAAAGCTCTCTGAGTGCTCTCAATGAGTTGCTAGATCCATCTCATATTGTCCTCGGGACCGATTTGGGCGCAGCACCAAAGCTGATGGCCTCTCTCATCCTGAGAGACCTGCAAACCTTCGATGGTTTCAATGAAGAAGACCTGATATCAATTGCACGAAAGGGTGCACTTGAGCTGTTTCCTAGACTAGCCTCGGTCTAATGATGTGAAAACAGAAAAGCCTCTGAGTTTCCTCAACGGATATGCTTAACTAGCTCTCCAAAAACAGGATTAGCTTGTTTTGGCAAATTCGTTCTAGGAGGAAATCCTTCGATGGCAAAAGAACAATCGAAATGGACGCTTCTAGTTTTACCCGGGCTTATTGGTGCGATTCTCTATTGTAGTTTGACCTATGTGTCAATTCTCCACTATCCTGGCTTCTTTAACCCATTTACCGAATATTTAAGCCGACTCGGAAATTCCAGCCTAAATCCCACTGGAGCCAGCTATTATAATCTAGCCGTCATTCAGACGGGAGTGATGCTTCTTCTTACATATCTGGGCATCTTTTCATCATACAAGAATACGAAGCATTACCGGATTCTACTCATCGCCACAGCGATTGGGATGTTCAACGCGTTTACCATTATAATGTCTGGAGTATTCAGTGAGGATATCTACGAACTGCATTTTATCTTTAGTCTATTAATCTTCGCAACCTGGATTCCCGTCTTATTCTCAATGAACTATATTCTCTTCAAGCAAGGAGTCTACGAAAAAGGAATCAGCTATTACGGGTTTGTATTAGGAGTCTTAAACATCATCTTCGTCCTTTTTTTATTGCTCTTCGGTACTGATTCAGGTGCAATTATTGAATGGATTTCCATCTTTTCTTTTATGACGTGGGCGTTACTTGTTGTATTATTCATCATTTGGCGATTCCGAACCCAACCCAAATAACATGAACAGCACTTTCAACTCCAGCTCAAAACAATTCCATGAAATAATCAGCCTAGTTAAATGACTCAAAATTTTAAAATGTGGCAATTGTATTTCATTTTGCTGATCAATTATGCGCTTAAAGGGTCTGGACATACTGAAGGAGAAGATTCCCAGATACTTGGGTTGGGGGGCGGTGGGAATAGGTTTAGTGCTCCTCCTGGCATTTGCTACGGCTTTATCCCTCATGTTGCTTGTTGATTCCGTAGCAAGAATCTTTCCGCAAGTTACTATCTTGGTGCTAATTGAGCCAATCCTCCCGATTCTTGGAGCGCTGTTGTGTCAGTTAATTGCTTTCAGGTTGATATGGAGTGTTTGGCATAGTAAGAACCGATACGTGGCAGAACTGGGGGAACTCGCGTATCAGAAAGTGTTTCCCCGGGCATTTTTCGGAATCTCTTGGATCATAGCTATCTGCGTTCACATTTATGTCCCAATAGAAATTCTTACGACTGGAATACCCGTAAATCCCCTAACTGTCATGTTATCTCAGTCCTTCCTATCATTCTTTGGTATGCCTGTTGGTTTTGATCCTGCAATACGGACTATTGGGAGTTTCTTCTTCATAATTCTTGGTATGTTAACTGTCAGAAGTGCTTTGCTTACCTTTGGAGTTGATTACATGGCGTTGATATACCTCTACTACCCTGCCGAGTCAAAAATCCAACAGCATGAGATATATTCGGTGATTCGTCATCCAACATATTTAGCTGTGTTATTGTTTGCTTTTGGGGGTTTATGGCTTCGCTTCTCAGTGTACTCTCTGGTGCTTTTCTTAGTGTTCTTGGTGGGTTTTCTGGTTCACATTGTTTTTGTGGAGGAGAAAGAGCTTCGAGAAAGGTTTGGTGAGGCTTTCATTGAATACCAAAACAGAGTACCGGCCCTTCGTATCCGGTTTCGTGACCTACGTGTTTATCTTCGATTCTTGACCAAGAGAAGTACAGAATAAAATCAATTCCAAAAATCATTGATTGCTGGAAAGATATAGTTGATTAAAAAACGATCAATGTAAGCGATTTGGTCGAACACGATTGGGTCGTCCATTACTGTGCCACAGGCAGTTGTAACGACAACCAAATCAAAATCGGGAATACAGTAGATGACTTGTCCACAACATCCTCTTGCCATATAACAGAAGTGGTCATAGAATGTCGCTGTCCACCATTGGTATCCATAACCTGCACTGCTCGTTTCAATATACTGAAAAATATCTTCAATTCTGTTTCCATACTCGTAATTTTGGATGGATTCCAACACCCAATCCTTGGACACAATTTCTTCTTCATTTAGAGTGCCGTTGTTTAAGTACAGCAGACCGAATTTCGCCATATCTCGTGGCGTGAAATACATTTCATGGCCGCCAGTGTAGTATCCTTGAGGGTCCTGAGACCACTGAGCTATCGTGATTCCTAAAGGACCAAATAAGTACAAGTCTGCAAATTGCTTTGTACTCATCCCTGTTGCCTTGGTTAAAATCACGGAAAGGAGGTTCGTTTGGGGAGTACTGTAATCCCAGTCCTCACCGGCATCATGGCTCTTCGGTAATTCTAAGGCATATTTAACCCAATCAGAACTGCTAGCATATTCAAGCCAAGAAGCGCCCGAATCATCAAATTCCAGCCCTCCTTTCATTTGCAGAAGATGACGAATAGTGATATTATACTTCCAAGGATCAAGATTGAGATACTCATATTCAGGAAAATAATCCATCATCTTCTTGTCGAGATCTGGAATGTAGCCCATCTCGTGGGCAATACCGAATATTGCCGACAGCACACTCTTCGAAGAAGAATGAATATGAAACGCCCTATCTCTCGCCCCGTCATTAAAATACCATTCCGCCACCAGAATCCCATGCCTAACAATCAACACACTTCGCA
>JAEOSK010000063.1 GCA_016840405.1 Candidatus Hermodarchaeum yapensis | reverse complement strand
AAGGTGGAGCAGGCGGTGGTGCGATTAGAATCGTAACTGACACGTTCACTTTGGACGGTGTAATTTCAGCGGATGGAACCAATGGAGCGAGATCGGGTTCTTGTGGAGGAAGTGGTGGAGGAAGTGGGGGCAGTATTTACATAACCACTAATGTCTTAGAAGGTTCTGGTTTGATTTCTGCTAATGGTGGTCGGGGATATTATAATCTTGGTGGAGGAGGGGCGGGGGGAAGAATTGCTATCTATTATAATTTAAAGGACGATTTCACTGGTATTGTTCAAGCTCATGGAGGAGACGGCTACAAAGCTGGTGGGGCAGGAACTGTATTTCTGAAATCTTCAACCCAAAAAAATGGAGATTTGATAATTGATAACAACCATCTGGACGGCACTACTCAATTAGTAGAAAACAATTATACTTTCGATAATTTGAAGATTCTTAATTCAGCTCATCTCTATTTGCCAGAAAATCTAACCGCAACCAAGTTTGAAGTAAAAAACAATGCTGTCTTGGAGGCTCCAGCTGGAGCAACAGTTGGCACGGCTCAATTTATTATTGTTGCAAACAGCTCTTTAGTTGGTCCAAATGAAGGTTTTGTAACTATTAGAGCAAATATTCTCTCAATCCAGTCTACAAGTACGATAGTGGCGAATGCTAATATAACTGCTGTTAATCTAGCCATTGATTTTAACTCTTCCATCCGTGCTGATGGCAAAGGCTATCCAGCTGAGCAAGGACTTGGCGCTGGAAAGAAAGATAGAACTGGAGGAGGTGCTTGTTCTGGTTATTGCTTCTATTGGTATGGTAGTGGGGCAGGGTATGGTGGAAAAGGTGGAGAAGGCGCATATCCTGGTTGTAGTGGAGAAATCGTTGAGGGCGGTTTTCCTTACGGTTCCTTAGAGGAACCAGCAGATTTTGGTTCTGGTGGAGGGAATCAAGGAGGGGCAGGTGGCGGTGTAATTAGAATCAATGTGTTCAACATTGTTACTCTAAATGGTGTTATTTCGGCTAATGGAGAAGATGGAAAAAGTAGACGTAGTGGCGGAGGAAGCGGCGGAAGCATTTACATTATAACCAATGTTTTGGAAGGCTCAGGCTCTATTACGGCTAGTGGTGGTCATGGAACTGCTGATGGCTGCGGTGGCGGTGGAGCAGGGGGTAGAATCGCTGTTTACTATCATGTCTCAACTTTCTCAGGAAATATTCCAGTTGAAGGCGGCTCTGGTTATCAAGATGGCGAAGACGGAACTCTTGTATCTATAGTTGTACCTCCACCAGATCAGCCGCCAACTTGTTCTATTCAACTTCAAAAGGATGGTGTCGAAATAGACGAGGTTGACAGGACGGAGTTCTTCGATGTGTGCGTAGGAGACTCTACTGATGACACGGGAATTGAAGAAGTCCGTTTTTCGAGTGATGATGTACAAGATGGTGTGCCAGCCGGCGAATGGACAGATTGGTTTGATTGGGATAGTTCATTGGGAGATTGGAATGCTTCTGCCAAAATTAAACGATGGGTATTCGCTACATCGGGATGCAAAGAGGTCTGGGCAGAAGTAAAAGACGATATTGGACAAACTGCCAATTGTTATGCTGACATTTTCTCGGGCATACTTGAAGCTATCATCACTTCTCCTTTGGAGATAACCCCCTTCAAAGATACATATTATGTTGAAGATACATTAACCGCTGAATTTACCATTACTAATAGGGGAACCGAACCTGTTACTTTTGGCGTATTAGTTGTGGGTGGCCGTGACCCTACTGGGGGGGCGGTTGATTTTAATGAAGCCTATGATCTCACTCTCAATCCAAGCGATAGCTATGATTACCAAGGAACCCTCACTTTGCCCGATAAACCTGGAAACTATCATTTCTTCTGCACGTATCAAACACCCGATGGAAATTGGAACACAAACATAGATGTGGAAATCGACGGGGAAATAGTGGAAGACTTTGAGGAAGCAAGAAGATACAGAGAAGGAGACATCATTGCTTTTGAAAAGACGTATACATGGCCCGCTCCGGCGCCCTCATTAATGGAAAAAATGAGTGGACCATGGGAAGAAAAGACTGGAAGTGATTGGGCCAGCCTTTCACAAATTGCAGTTGATCCATATAATCCTGAGATAATATATGCGGTGGTGGCATATCACTTCCTGTGGTCATACGGCACAGGCTCGGTATATGAGGGAGATGAGCTTTACAAAACAACAAATGGTGGAGTCGATTGGTACTCGATAAATGAAGGGCTACCCGGTAGCCCCGTTGGAGCGATAGCAATTGCACCATCTAACCCTGACATAATGTATGTAGGCACCCGTGGTTTTAAACCATATGATCTCGGAGGGGCAGGAGTTTACAGATCAACGAACGCTGGTTTAAGCTGGGAATCGGTAGGCGGACCATACACTGAATGGTGGAAATTCAAAAGCCACTACGGTATTTCTTCAATGGTCATCCATCCTACAAATCCAGATATAGTTTATGCTGGCACAGTTGAAGGAGGAATCTGGAAGACGACAAACGGAGGAGCATCTTGGGAGAAAATCTGGGAGCGCGCGCAACAGGTTCGAGGAACAGTAGTTGTTGCAAACAATCTTGCCATTAGCCCTGCTAATCCGCATGTTATATACGCCAGTGCCTACGCTTTTCCGCGACCGGATCTTAATCCTTGGGCTGCTGCACAGTGGGTGTATTATCTCATTAAATCTGAAAACGGGGGCGATACTTGGGAAACTCTACCACACCTAGAAGAAGGGGAAATCCTCTACCCACCTAAAGTGGATGACATGGCTATTGATGGCGAAAATGCTGACAGAGTTTATGTTATAAGAGAAAACTACAAAGTTCACAAATCCATAAACGGGGGCGATACTTGGGAAGATGCAAGTGGCACCAGTGATAGCAACTCTCTACCTTTTGTGCAACCCGTCCCAGGAGCAGTAGCCCATTCGTTCGGAAAAACTGGTTCAATATGCCCACACTCCGACTGTTCAGACTTGATTTATGTAGCAGGTGAATGGGGACTAAAGGATATTTATTCTTCACCCGACTCTGGTGAGAACTGGTTCCCTATTGGTTTAAAAGACAAATATGGCGAAGAATTGGGCTTGCATATTAGACAAGTAGTTTTCGCCTCTAACACAAATTCCCGCGTCCTTTACGCAGCGGGAGTAGATGGACTTTTCAAGATCGATCTATCAGAAGGAATCATTGAGGCACGGTTGCATAGCCCCGGCGAGCTGAGGGTTCACGATTCTGAGGGACGAGTCACAGGCTTAGTAAATGGAGAAGTAATAGAAGAAATTCCGAATTCTGCATATTTCAACAACACTGTCATGATACTTTCTCCAAGCAGTTTGTATTGTTATGAGGTATCAGGCACAGAAGACGGGTCATATGGACTTGTGGTAGCTTCTTTCATGCAGGGAGAAGGCAATACTTTCACTGCCACTGATATGCCAATTTTAACCAATGCGCGGCACCAATACACTATTGATTGGGCTGCTCTTTCTCAGGGTGAAGAAGGTGTTACTGTCCTGTTAGATTCTGAGGGCGACGGCATTTTCGAGCATAGTTTTACTTCGGACAGCGAGCTTACGCGAAGTGAACACTCGTCTGCCATCCATGCGATCAACACTTGGATAACAGACAGCGATTTCAGAGAGGTTGAAAGCTTCCGAGCGGTCTTTACGCCCGATGGCAACACTGAGCTTTACAAGTTAACCGCTACCAATCCTGGACAGTTCTACTTCAACATCCTAGTTAACAACACATGGTCAGAAACACGGAACATGACGATCACCTATTCCCTAGACCCCAACTTTACAACGCAGGGGGCAAGACCAATACATATCTATGCGGATCTCAACCGTACCATCGACATAACAGCCAACTGCACATTCACGGACAATTCGATCACCGTGTACAACCTAGCTCCTAACGCCACGGCTTACATAACCATCCACCTCGACTATGCGCTGAAGGGTACAACGTGGACTGCGGAAGAGGTGGAAGCGTGGTATTCAGAACATGCTTTCAACGCAAGTGTCAGTTCCATAACCTCTCAAGTTGTAATAACCAATCCGTAACGTCAGACAGCCTAATCCCTACAAGCCTGATCTTCTTCATGGGCTTGGCCGTCTTTATTGCTACGCACGGGGGGAACTGCTCCTCAGCTTTGCGGTAGCCTTCATTCCCATAGCCATCGTCGTCTGGGACCATCAAGCCGCGACAAAAGCAGAAACTTAGCAATAGCATCTATGAACACGCACTTGTCTGTTCTAAAATAATAACGGTGTCTTCAGATATTCTGTAACATACACAGGGAAAAGTTCAATTTCTGCACTTTTTTTAATATCCTTAGGTATCCCTTAATGCAGATTATTTGCGGCAAGAAGAAGGTAGAGAAAGCGATCAAGAAACAATTGAACTTGGAAAAGGAGAAGTTCAGAAGCCGAATCAAAGGAAGAGAAAGCAAATTCTTGTTCGTTTTGTTACAGTCGCTAAACTATGTTGCTGGAAGAGACCTACTAATCAAACAAGATGGCATGATTGACAAGATCAATGTGCCAGCTTACTGGTTGATCCTCTCTCTGAAAGCTATGCTTGACATCATCCTACGAAGTAGAATAACAGCGGTCCAAGTGGTTGGCAAAAATGAGTTCGTACAGATCTTCACAGTCTTAAGGGAACATTTGGCAATTGGCTTTCTATTACATATGCTTCACATGCAAAAGATATACCCGTTACATGCAATCAAGGTTAACGATGCCGGTATTGTAGAAGCTCAAGAAAGGTCAGATGAACTCTACAAAGCATTCAAAAGTTGGGTAGATGTTGCTGGTCTAGATCCCCATTGGATAAATTGGTATCTCAGTAGTTTTGCCGAAAGAAGAGCAAAAGTAGGTAATCTGCTAAGAAAGAATTTCAAGGAAACTCTTCATGTGGAACCGGATGATCTCTATAACATTTCAGAATTCTTCAAAAGCGTTTCCGAGGACCATCTGGAGAAGGCAAAAAGGTCACTCAGCACTATGCCTTTCTTGTATATCAAGCGCAAGCCACTGAAGATGAAATTCAGGAAGCATATGAGTAATACGGATACTCAAAGATGGTTTGAATTGCTGAAATACAAACCGGGAAGAGATTTCTACAAATCACCGCTGATCCCGATCAAGTTCAACGGGAAGAAAGCCTACGTTTTGATGACTTGGGTCTTCATACCATCAAATCATTTTTGGGGCACATGGATAACGGATATGTTGTTGGATAATCTAAAACTCGGGGCTCGTGGAAAATGGGCCGATCAGTATGGAAAAACCTTTCAGAATTACACGGATGAGAAACTAGCTGAGAGCGGATTACCGATTACGAATTTGGGAAGCAGGAAAATATCAGTAGACGAGTATCCCGAAATAAAGCCGTGGTTGAACAAGCTACCGCAGAAAGAGGGGTTTGAAGTCGACAGATTGATCAAATATGATAAGGTACTTTTCGTCGTTTCATGTAAAGCTAATGATTTCTTGTATGATAGAAAGGCTATCAGAAGAGCCGTTATCTTCCGAAAAGAAGAGATAGAAAAAAGAGTGACAAAGAACTTGGAGGATATGGCGGAAATTCAAGTCGTGACAGATTGTATACGCTCTTGCGAAGAGATGAGAAAAGAGCTCAATTTGGAGGCAGATAGATTCGTACCCGTAGTTCTCACATCAATTGTAGAACCACTAGGTTGTGCTGAAGTTAGGTCTTACTACAGCGCAAGAAGGGGAGTGAAACTGCCAGAAGCTCACATAATGACGATACCACAGTTCATTGATATGGTCAATACATGGGCTAATTGTGATTCCACGCAGTAACTTGCGGAAGCAAAGAATCAAAAGGACAGCCAAGAAAATCGCTAGCACTACATAGATCATCATATTCTCCCAGACCGTCCACACGGTACTAATCACATTATGACGTGAATGGAAGAGCAGGACGTAAACATCGTTGGCTGCATTGAGTAGCCAGGTGATGAGGGCGGAGAGTCCGAAGGTGGCCACTATGCATGCATGATTAACGGGAAAGCGAAAAACTACGCTTGGAAGATTTAATTATTCAGCTTAACTTCTGTAGTCATATGGAACTACCGACCTTCATTGCAACCGTCGTGCTCGTCACCGCCTCCGGAGCCCTAGCACCTGGCCCCCTCTTCTTTGCCACCGTCTCGCATGGCACCCGATCAGGAGCCAAGGGCGGTCTGGCTTTTTCAATCGGCCACACCTTGGTTGAGTTCCCCCTCGTCCTGCTGCTCGCCCTCGTCTTCGGCGAGTTTGCAACCGAGATTGCAGGCGAACCAATTGTGAAGTTATCAACAGGCATCGCGGGAGGTCTGTTTCTCCTGATTTTTGGCGCTATGCAAATCCGCCACTTCCTCACGTCTAAATCTGACAATCCAGACTCTCGTGGAATAACTTCTCGAAACCCGCTGCTCTTAGGTTTGGTTTTGACCGGGTTGAATCCCTACTTCATCGTTTGGTGGCTTGCGGTCGGCAGCAAACTTGTTGTGGACGCGCTGGCCTTTGCGTCGCTGCTGGGTGTTCTCTTGATGTATATCAGCCACGTCTGGATGGACTACGCGTGGCTCACCGCGGTAGCTCACCTCGCACACGTAGGAACGAAGATTGCTGGCACGAGATGGTACAGAGCGGCCATGACGGTGTTTGGAGCAGTGCTGATTTATTTCGGCATTACCTTTCTACTATCGGTTCTCTAAGCGCTGATTTGGAGGAACTTTGATATTCCTAATTGCCGCTTAGCTTTCTAGTAACTTGGATTCAATTCATAGCAGAACCTTCTGAGTCGAGGAAAATGGGCGACTGGCGACTGCTCAAATTAGAGACTAGGAACGCCTTCATGAACATGGCTATTGATGAGGCTGTTCTGACAGCTCGGATAGCGGGAATCGTGCCGAACACCCTACGCTTCTACCAATGGAAGCCCTCAGCCATTTCTGTCGGACGGTTTCAGAAGGTTTCGGAGGAAGTTCATATTGAAAACTGTAGAAGACATGGGGTAGACATCGTGAGGAGAATCACAGGCGGCGGCGCGGTCTACCACGATTCTGAAGGGGAGATAACCTACAGTGCCGTCGTGCACGCGCAGGATCTGGGGTCGAAGGATGTTGTTTCCGCTTACAACAGGATATGCAGAGGACTCGTCGAAGCTGCCAAGAATTTGGGAGTGAGCGCAGACTTCCGCCCGGGAAACCCAAACCATTGCCCCAACATCACCATAAACGGAAGAAAGTTCTCAGGGAGCGCACAAGCCCGCAAGAAAGGTGTGCTACTCCAGCACGGAACATTCTTGATGCGGACAGGCCTAGAGAAGATGTTTACCTTCCTTGAGGTTCCTTGGGCGAACTCTTTGGATGACGTTTTACGAGTTGCGCGTAAGAGGCTGACGTCGATTGAGCAGGAGCTTGAGGCAAGCGTATCCACCGAACAAACATATGAAGCACTAGTTGAGGGGTTCCAAAAGGCTTTCAAAGCAGAGTTTATGGAGCAAGATCTCACAGATTATGAAAGGAATCTTGCCCATGAGCTATGTAGCGATAAGTATGCGACAGATGACTGGAACTTCAAGGAAAACCATTTTAAGAGATAACGTGGGT
>JAEOSK010000011.1 GCA_016840405.1 Candidatus Hermodarchaeum yapensis | reverse complement strand
AGCTGAAATGCTTCGTGCTCGAGTGCTGTGGTAAGATTCGTTTTATCCCCCGTTGTTAGATTGTCCAGTCCCACAACCTGCAAACCTTGTTGTAATAGGGCGTCAACGAGGTGGCTTCCAATGAATCCCGCCGCACCAGTGACCAGCGCGGTTCTCTTCGACGTGTTCGACACTGCCATTCGCCAACGCTTCGACAACTGCCTCTCCAGACTTTAACCGTTGTGCTCACTCCTGAAAGGACGGGGATACAGCAAGGAGTAACGCTTAAAAGGTGGCATCACATCCCAACACCTGTCCCCAAAAAACACTGGGTGAGGCACACCATCATGGTCAAAAAATTCACCTACCGCGGATTCGGACTCGAAGGCCTCCAACGCATGCCCATGGACCAGTTCATCAACCTCCTCCCCGCCCGCCAACGCCGCAGCCTCCGCCGCGGCCTCCCCCCACGCCAGAAAAAACTCTTAGAACGCCTCCGCAAAGCCCGCCAACACAAATCCAAAAAAATGATCCGCACCCACAACCGCGACATGATCATCCTCCCCGAAATGGTCGGCCTCACCATCGGCATCCACAACGGCAAAGAATTCCTCCCCCTCGACATCAAAATCGAACACATCGGCCACTACCTCGGCGAATACGCCCCCACCAACAAAGCCGTCCGCCACGGCAACCCAGGAATCGGCGCCACACGTGGAAGCCAATATGTACCCCTTAAATAAAACAACTGTTTAATCTTTTTGATGTGTTTTTATACTGTTTTGCAGGCTAACTTAGGGTACAAATTTGAAGAACAAAACAACAAGCTTCTCTGTTGATGAATTACCCAATTCACTCGTTTATGTTAATATTTCTCAAGAGTTTTCGAGCCACATCTTTTCAAGATTATTAAATAGCCTTTCTCTAGACTACATCTCAAGTTACTTGAATTTATGGTCTGGAACTGTCTATGAATGGGTGAAATATCGTGGAAGGTATGAGAACCCTCCTTTTATTCGGTTAGATTACCTGAAGCGTATTTTTGAACTTCTTTCAAAAGAATGTAAAGTTGCTATCGCCCTCAAGGATTTACAAAAAAATATCATTGCGATAAAGGGCTATGGTCGAGGAGGGATTCTTCGAGATCCCAAGCTTCCTTTTAGAGAGAATAAAGCTCTCATCCGTTTAGTAGTACATCTTATCGGAGATGGGTACTTACCAAAACGTGTTGGTTCAGCAAGGACACCCTCTTATACAAACGGAAATGAATTTCTCAGAAAGCAATTTCACAAAATCCTTGGCAATGTTTTCGGTGATATCTCGGAGTGTTCACGGAGTTATGAGGACAAAAGTGGAAAATCAAGGTCGTATATTGCGTTTTCTAAGTGGATTGGTTACGTGATTCGTCATTGGTATCCTGATGCTGAATTTGATGAATTGTCTGGAAGGCTACCAAAGGCATTTTTTGAGTTACCTTTTGCGCTGAAGGCTGAGGTTGTCCGAACCTTTGGAGATGATGATGGGCATGTGGGGGCACATAGTATCCGGTTTACGTCGGGTGGTGCTACGATTCTTGAACAGATGCGTAGGTTAATTGTGGAGTTGATGGGGTCAACGGTGACCTCAGAGGAGTGTAAGGTTCTACTGAAGTCGGTGGGGGCGGTGAAGCCGTTTCGGAGTTGGTTTATTTTGGATGTGTATCGACCGTTGTTTTTGTGGTATGCGAAGCATATTGGGTTTACGCATCCGGAGCGGGCGGAGCGGTTAGAGTTTCAGTTGGCGTGTGATGAGGTTTGGAGCGAACGGGAGTTGGATGGGTTTGATTTGGATTTCTTGACGTTGGTGGAGTTGCGGGAGGTGGGGGCGGTAGCAGATGTGGCACGACAGTTTTTGGTGCGGGAGGATTTTTTGTTTAAGGTGTTTCAGCGATTACGAAAACTTGGGTGGATTGAGAGGGTTGAGAAGCAGAAGTTTACGACGTTTTTCAAAACGACACCTGCGGGAGTCGCTTTTCTTGAGCGGACAATGGATGGTGTTTGGAGTGAAATGGATCGTATTGTGGTGAGAACTGAGTGGTGGCAGCAGCTTCGTGAAGGGTTATTGAACCGTTTTGGGACGGCGGTTGCGGTGGCGCGGGCAGTAGGGATGCCGGAGACGACGGTGCGGGGGTATTTGCAGGGGCGGCGGCAGTGGATGCATGGGAAGAGGGTGGTAGCGCTTGCGAGAGCAGTGGGTTGGGGAAAGGGCGAGGTCTCTGAAGGGATGGTGGTGGCGTTTGCGAAGCAGTTGGCGCCGCGGTATGAGCAGTGTGATTTCTTAGTAAAGGACTTGATTGTGTATCGTCAGTTTTGGTTGGGTGAGATTGGGTTTGATGAGTGGCTGGTGCGGCGGAGGGTTAGGGTGGTGCGGGAGGAGCAGTTGTTGGATGCGGAGTTTGCGGAAAAGTTGCAGAGTGCTGCCGCGATTCGTGAACGTATTATCGAGCTTGCTCAAGGGCGAGGTGGGGAGATTGCGTTGCTTGAGTTGAAAGAGGATGGGATGTTGCAGAGATTGGTGGCAGATCGGTATTCAGCCTATTTAGCGGATCGGATGGCGAAGCTCATTAAACAAGGCAAGTTTGTGCGGCTAGCTAAGGGTCGGTATCGGTTGGTTCAGCAGGGGTTGTAGTTTCTTTAGTTTTGTTTGAGTGTGTACGGAGTCGTTGGAAGAAGTCGGGCCAGATGCGGAGGATAGCGACGGCGAGGAAGAGGAGGAAAAAGGTGGTGGTGAGGGGGTCGAAGAGGGTGCCTGTGCTGGGTTCGAAGAGGACGTGGAGTGGGGCGATCATGGGTCCGATGATGAGGAGTGGTGTGGGGATGGGGCTGGTGGGGAGGATGGTGATTTGGATGTTGAGCCAGAAGGCGAGGGGGATGGGCCAGAGGAGGGCGTTCCAGTATTGGAGCCAGTCGAGGATGGTGTGGCTGAGGAGGCAAAAGGCGATGATGAAGGCAGGTTCCTTGTATTGGGGGTACCAGCGATAAGCAACGCCGATAATGGCGACGCTGATTGGGACCAAGAGGAAAAGGGAGTGGAAGATGATGCGATGAAGTCCAAAGAAGATGTCAAAGTCTGGGAGAATGGCGACCCAGACGAGGAGCAGTACCCACTTGGGCTCCTTGACGAGAACTAGACAGACAAGGCCTGCAATGGCGATGTGGGCAAGGAGCGTTGGCATGGTTTATGTTCGGAGCTTATTTGGCTTAAACCTTCGTGCTTGAGGCAAGTCTGAGTGTTGATTAGTGAAGAGCTATGTTTAATAGGGGCTAACTGTGAATGAGAGTGGGTCTTTTAGAGGTGGTGTTATGAAGCCCTGGTTGCTCAATATTTTGGCTTGTCCGATTTGTAAGGAACATCCGCTTACGACCTATGTGGTTCAAGTGGAGACAAATCGGTTGAAGGATAAAAAGGGGTTAGCGGGGGAGTTGATTGTGCATCATCAGAAGGGTGTGCTAAGTGAGCCATCATTGGAACCTGTCCACAATCTCTCGAAGGATAAGACCTTTGACAAACGGTTGACGAAGGCGCGGCAAGTGTTTGCTAGTTTGTCTCGGCAGAAGCCGGATCCTATGGATGTTGTGCCACTGGTCGAATATTTCCATGGTCTCGAAATTAATGTGGGTGCTCTTCGCTGCGAAAAATGTAAGCGGTTCTATCCGATTGGTTCTCGTATTGCGAGTATCCCGGAGTTGCTTCCTGATTCGGGTCGGGATCAGAAGGCTGATTTAGCATTTCTTCGGAAGCATCGAAAGGTCCTTCCAGACGTGATTGTAACGGGCTCGGAGCCCGTGGCATTGGACGCAGACCATTAAGGGGTTAACGACTGCTGATGAATTTATTCCCGGTGATGGCAACCTATGGTCAGGAACCCGGCTGAATGGTAACCTCTGCCCTTCACTTCTCCCGTGGAGTGGCCACCTATAAAAGGCAACCAGACCCTGTAATACTCGGGTCGCCGCGAGTTGCGCGGAGACCGAAAACGCCTATCTTGAGGCGGGAGGTGACAGCCCTACGGGGCAGTGCCCGTCGATGATGCAGGAACCGAACGCCAGTCAGGTGTCCTAGCTGGGTAAGTTTCGGACAACGGCACAGACTAGCAGAATTCTTATATAGGGCACTGTAGTTCTCCCCCTCTGCTCTCACGTTGTTTGGGAGTGCGGACCAGTCCCGAGGGTCATGTGGCTTTCGGTTCGTTGTAGCTGCAACCCGCAAAGTGAGTGACTTAACCACGTTAGGTTGGATACCCATGCCTGAATTCGGCTATTCAATAATTGGTTTGGATCCAGACAAAACTGCCAAGGCTAGAGGACGTGAGGTTCGTATGTCGCCTAAAGCAGCCCGGGAGGTTTGTAATGAGCTTCGTGGGCTCAGGTTAGAGGCGGCAAAAACTTACCTCGAAGATGTCATAGCCATGCGCCAAGCTGTGCCTTATCGTCGGTATGACAAGAAGGTGGGTCATCGACGAGGGTTATACAAAGCGGATTCCGGACGGTATCCGGTGAAAGCTTCAAAAGCAATTTTACGAGTTTTAGAAAACGCGGAGAATAATGCGGACTACAAGGGGTTGGACCTTGATCGGCTTCGTATTACGCATATTTCGGCTTATCCTGGTCGGATGCTAAAACGGTTCATAGAAAGGGCGCGTGGGCGGTCAACGGCCTTCAATGAACAAATGGTTAACGTTGAAGTTGTATTAACGGAGGAATAAGAATGCCAGCTGAAGATCACTTCATTAATCGAGGGTTATTAAAAGTCAAAGTAAATGATTTCTTACGTCGTGAACTCCGTCGCGCAGGGTATGCTGGTGTTGATCTCCAAAAGACGCCATTGGGTATGCGTGTAGTTGTGTATGCCTCTCGTCCTGGAATGGTGATTGGACGACGAGGAACCACTGTTCGTGAATTAACGGAGACCTTAGAACACGAATTCGGGTTGGAAGCCCCACAAATTGAAGTTAGTGAAGTTGAAGTTCCTGAGCTGAACGGCGCCATTATGGCTGAACGACTAGCTCAACGCCTGGAACGTGGCGATCATTTCCGTCGTGCAGCGTATGGTGTTCTTCGCCGTATTGTCGGGGCTGGAGCTAAGGGCGTGGAAATCTCCATATCTGGCAAGCTTACCAGCCGAAGAGCCCGATACCAAAAATTCCGAAGTGGCTTCGTTGCCAAAACTGGTGAACCTATTCGCACTGCTGTTAGTCACGGCATTGCTTATGCGATTATGAAACCTGGAATATTGGGCGTACAAATACGCGTAATGCTTCCTGATGCTGTTGCTCCGGATCGACCGATAATTATGCACCGTGAAGTAGAAATTCCGCCGGTTCCTGCCACTGAAGCGGTTGAAGCTTCAGAAATTGAAGTCATTGAGGAAGAACTTCCCATAGAAGAAGCGCCGCCCATTGAAGAATTCATTGAAGAAAGTGGAGAACCATCTCCTGCAGTGGACACTCCTAGTGAATCGGAACTAGACCAAATTCCTGAACCTGAGCCTGAAGATGTGCCTCCACTGGAAAAGAAACCCGAACCAGAGAAACCTAAGCCAAAGCCGAAGAAGAAGCCTAAGGCTGCACCTGCGAAAAAGAAGGAACCAGAAAAACCCAAGCCCAAGGCTAAGAAGAAGGTGGAAGAGAAGCCCAAGGCAAAGCCGAAGAAGGCCAAAGTAGAGGAAAAGCCGAAAGCGAAGAAAAAGAAGGTTGAGACGAAACCCAAAGCTAAGGCAAAGCCCAAGGCTACAACTAAGACAACGAAAAAGGCGGCAGAAAAACCCAAGGCGAAAACCAAGAAGGATTCTGCGAAATCGAAAGCCAAGAAATCAGAAACCAAGCCTAGCAAGGAAACCGCCGCAAAATCAAGTAAATCATCTTCAAAAAAGTGAGGTATGAGAAGGAGGCACAAACGCAATGGCAATAATTACGGTGACTGAGATCCGGGAAATGCGTCCTGAGGAAAGAAAACGTAAATTAAACGAACTGCGTGCTGAACTCGCGAAACAACGAGCGGCAATGATGTCTGGTGCTGGAATAGAAAACCCCAGTGCCATTCGGGCGCTTCGCCGGAGTATCGCCCGGATACTTACTATCGTGAATGAGGAAGCACGTCTAGCTCCTGCTGACATGGAGGAAGGAGAGACATCATGATGCTCCGTTATTCAAAGCGCCTCTCAATCCGTCCGCTTATTGGACTATCCGCGACCGTGGTGCAGTCCACTAATCCCAGTTTGAACAGACTAACTGGTCACATTATTGATGAAACTCATGGAACGCTCACATTATTTGACGGTCTTCATCATCGGCAGATACCCAAAGCAACAAGCACTTTCAAACTATTCCTGCCCAATGGTGAAACCGCACAACTTGATGGGAACTCCCTACTCGGGCATCCCGCAGAACGATTAAGGAGGGTGAAAAAACTACGATGGTAGCTCGTAATATTGGTCTAAAAGTGAATCCTCCAGAACAGGAGTGCCAAGATGCTAATTGTCCATTTCATGGCACCTTGCCTGTTCGTGGGCGGGTTATGAAAGGCATTGTCGCCAGTACTAAGATGAAAGGTACAGTCACGGTCCGTCGAGATTACCTGCGATTCATCAAAAAATATCGTCGATACTCACGCAACCACTCTATGACGGCAGCCCATCTTCCACCTTGTATCCCTTGTGAAGTGGGAGATACTGTTCGCATTGCCGAATGTCGTCCTCTTAGCAAAACAGTGTCCTATGTTGTCGTTGAATGCCTTAAAGAAAAGGAGGAAGAATCATAATGGTGAAACGAGGCCGAAAAACTGCAGGAATTTCAAAAACCCGAATCAGCCGAGGATTACCCACTGGTGCTAGACTTACAGTCGCAGATAATAGCGGCGCTAGGATCGTAGAACTCATTTCGGTTATTGGATACCACGGCCGCCTCCGTCGCAATCCTACTGCCAGTGTAGCAGACATGGTAGTGGTTTCCTGCAAAGCCGGTACACCCAAGATGCGTCGACAGGTGCTTCGTGGCATCATTGTTCGCCAACGAAAACCATTCAGACGTAAGGGTGGTCAATGGATTCGCTTCGAAGATAACGCCATTGTAATTACCTCTGAAGTGGGTGACCCTCAAGGATCAGAAATCCGTGGACCAATCGCCCGGGAAGCCGCTGAACGTTGGCCACGTATAGCCAGTGTTGCTAGTATCATTGTATAGGAACGATGAGAAAAGATGACGTCGAAAAAACCAAAAAAACAGCGAAAAGAACGCTATTCAGCACAGTGGCAACGACGACATAAGTTGCTTACCGCTCGATTAGCTCCTGAGCTTGTCGATAAGCATGGAATAAAACGCATACCTGTCGTCAAAGGAGATACTGTTTATATTACCCGTGGAGCTTTCCGAGACTCAGAGGGCGATATAGAAACCGTGGATATGAAAAATCTCAGGATCCATATCGAGAACATCCAAATAGAGAAAGTGGATGGGACTGCCGTTTCTCTACCTATTCACCCATCCAATGTTATGATTACCAAGTTGAAAATCGACAAAATGCGTCAAGATGTAATCGATCGCATAGCCGCCGCACGACGTGAATTGAAAGTAAAGGAGGATTAGAAAAAATGGCAAAGGGTCCCCGAAAACACATGAAACGATTATCTGCACCACGACATTGGAGAATCAAACGCAAAGTACATCCCTTTACAATCCGTCCAAACCCTGGAGCACACCCGCTTCACGAGAGCCTCCCTTTGGGCGTCGTAGTTCGGGATATGCTAAATCTCACCACTACACTTACCGAAACTCGCCGGGTCATTACCCAAGGTCATGTAAAGGTTGATGGACGAACACGAAAGGATTACAAATTTCCAGTCGGACTCATGGATGTCATCGAAATTCCAGAAACAAAAACCCGTCTTCGTGTAGTTCCAGATTCTCAACATCTCATCCAACTCGTAAAGATTACGAAAAAAGAACAAGCACTCAAACCCTGTAAAATCACAGGGAAAAATACTGTCGCCAAAGGTCACATTCAACTACACCTCCACGATGGTCGCACAATCCTCTTACCTGTAAAAGATCCCAAAGCAAAACCAAAGGAAACCTACCGACCTGGTGATATGCTTCTCATCAAACTCCCCGATCAAACAATTCAGAACCACGTTCCCCTAAAGGAGGGCATAACTGCGGTCATTACCGGTGGTGACCACACCGGCTTTGTTGGTAAACTCACAAAAATTGATCCAGAGAATCAACTTGGAACCTTACAAGGTTCAGGAGACAAAACTATCCTCACGGCAATCCGGTATGTGTTCCCGCTTGGCGAAGATGAACCCCTGATATCCATTCCGGAGGCTGGCTAAACATGTCCAAAGAAAAAACTACGACCAAAGCTAAAACGACACGTCGTCGCGCAACAACAGCCAAGGCTAAAACAGCCTCAGCGACTCCTAAAACCGAGACCACTGAAAAGACTCCCACAACACCAAAGGCAAAAAAGGAAAACATCATGCGGCAAATTTTCATTTCAAAAGTCGTTATCAATATGTCCTTAGGATCTGGCGGCGAAACATTAGCCAAAGCCAAAACGATTCTGGAAGAATTAACAGGGCAAAAACCAGTGGATGTATTAGCGAAGCGTCATAATCGTGATTTTGGGCTACGAAAAGGCGAACCCATGGGGTGTAAAGTCACACTTCGTGGAGATCGAGCGATGGATTTTGCCAAAAGGGCGCTCGATGTAACCGATTTTCGAATTCCCGAGAGCGCTGTTGATCACTCTGGTAACGTCTGCTTTGGAATATCTGAGCACATTCAGATTCCCGGAGTCAAGTACGACCCTACCTTGGGCATCTTCGGGATGGATGTGTGTATTTGCACTGAGCGACCAGGATTCCGTATTACACGCCGTCGACGAGGGCGCCACAAAGTCCCACGTCGCCATCGTATCACACCTTCAGAGGCAATGGGTGTTCTCTCAACTGAGTTGGGGATTCAATTCACTACACCCGATATGGAGGACGAATTCTAATGTCAAGGGAGAAGAAGCAAGGCAAAGGCCACCGTCAATGTAAACGATGTGGTACACACCGTGCCATTATTCGAAGCTACAATATTGGCCTGTGCCGACGATGTTTCCGAGAGGTCGCAGAAGAACTCGGGTTTCGTAAATACTGTTAGAGGTGAAAATGATAATGCCCGTGAAAAATCCGTTGGCCGATGCCTTCTCAACAATCATGAATCACGAAATGCTTCATAAGTCTGAGGTAATCATTGCTCCAGCCTCGAGGAAAATTGGTGCTGCACTTCGCATCATGCAACGAAAGGGTTACGTTGGCGAATTCGAATTCATCGATGATGGTAAAGCCGGCATGCTTCGCGTTGAATTACTAGGTCGAATTAACCAATGTGGTATAATTTCGCCCCATCACCCCGTTAAACGCACCCAATTTGAAGACTGGGAAAAACGGTTCCTACCCTCTCGTGCATTCGGCTTTCTCATCGTATCTACCCCCAAGGGTTTCATGACCCATCGTGAAGCCATAGAACAAGGACATGGAGGACGACTAATCGCCTACGTATACTAAGCACAGGATCTGACAGTCATGCCACCTAAAACAACCCATCACGAACAACAAACTCCTATCCTGGAAGACGTCACAGTCACAGTTGAGGATAGTCTAATCACTGTAAAGGGTCCAAAGGGTGAACTCAAGCGTGACTTTACCCACGCTGAGGTCGACATCAAAAAAATCCGAAATAATATCCACGTTTCAGTCGAATATCCTCGTAGCCGGCAAATTGCCCTTGTGGGAACAATCCTTTCTCATATCAAGAATATGATGCTGGGTGTAATCCACGGAGTCACTTATAAGATGAAAGTGGTTTTTGCCCACTTCCCCCCCACCGTCAAAGTTGATGGCGACAGACTAATTGTCGAAAACTTCTATGGTGAGAAAGCGCCACGCTCAGCAAAGATTCTCCAAGGTGTAACAGTCACCGTTCAAGGTGACGATGTCATTTTAGAAGGTATTGACATCGAATTGGTTGGGCAAACTGCGGCGAATATTCAACACTCCACAAAACTGCGAAGAAAGGATCCCCGCAAATTCCATGACGGGATTTATGTTTACGAAAAACAGCTTGGTGAGCGACACTGGAAGATATAGCCAACACGGATGTGATATGTGATGAAGAGAAGCAAACGGATTGAGAAGCTCAAACAGGAATTGTCTAAGAAGCGTATATTGAATCAACGGAAGCCGAAATTCAAACGTCCTGAAAGTTGGCGGTATAAACGTCTAGATACTGGCTGGCGGCGTCCCAAGGGCATTGACTCTATGATTCGCAAACGAGAAAAGGGACATCCGGCGATGCCGCGAATCGGATACCGAAGTTCCAAGAAACTGCGTGGGCTTCATCCTTCCGGTATGCAAGAAGTGCTGGTGTACAACATCAAGGACATGGACGGATTACATCCGAAAATCCATGCGGTCCGAATCGCCCACCGAGTTGGCGACCGGAAACGTTTAGCAATTATTGAACGAGCCGATGACCTCGGTCTTCACGTTCTGAATCCGCAATTGAAATCGGAGGTAAGAGAACTTTTTGATCTCTCCACTGAAGAAATCTTATAGAAGGTGACCAATACAATGAAAGTCAGTTCCCAACGAAGGTTAGCAGCACAGATTCTCAAAGTCGGTGAGAATCGGGTTTGGATTGATCCAAATCGCCTGGATGATGTAGCCATGGCTATCCGGCGTGATGACATCCGGCGATTAATCCATGAGGGCGCGATTCGACAGTTACCAATTAAAGGAGTAAGCCGTGCTCGAGCCAAAGAATTATTCGAAAAGCGTAAACGTGGACTCAGGTCAGGGCATGGAAGTCGGAAGGGAAAAAGTACGGCGAAGGTTTCTGGGAAAGAACGGTGGATGATTAAGATACGTGCAATCCGCCGACACCTCAAGAAACTCAGGGCTCGACGCATTATCCGCCCTAGCGACTACCGCCGGTTATATCGGCTTGCGAAGGGTGGAGTGTTTCCTTCCGTACGTCGAGTCGACAATTACATCCAGGAGCATAAAATGAAGAGGCGATAAAAAATGGCAACAGGACCACGTTATAAAGTTCCGTTTCGTCGACGACGAGAAAGTAAAACTGACTATCACGCAAGACGCCGTATGGTCGGCTCAGGACGACCTCGGTTAGTCGTCAGGAAGACAGGTACTAGAATCATTGTTCAACTAATGGAAGCTCTCCCTGAGGGTGATCGGAGCGTTGCAGTAGCTGATTCACGACAATTGAAACAGTTTGGTTGGACTGCTGGTATCAAAAACGTACCTGCGGCTTATCTAACAGGTTTCCTGGCTGGTCACCGTGCAATCAACAATGGAGTCACTGCTGCGATTGTGGATATTGGATTGACAAAGCCTATTCCTGGATCACGAATCTTCTCCGCTGTGCGAGGTGTAATCGATTCAGGTATTACTATTCCCTGTTCAGATAAGATGTTCCCCGAGGAGAAGCGGATTCGAGGAGAACATATCGCCAATTATGCAAAGGATTTGAGTGACAATCAACCTTCGACCTTCAAACGTCAATTTGGAGATATTTCGAAGGGACGTGTGGATCTAACTAAACTGCCCACTTTGTACGATACCACGAAAAAGAAAATTGAATCAAAATTCAGTTCTAGGAGGTCAACAACGTGAGTCGACGTCAACGTCCCCGCCAATTTGTCGTTGAAGAATGGGAGCCTGTCACCAAAGTTGGACATCAGGTCAAGGCGGGAGAGATTACCTCCATTGAGGATCTCTTTCAACTAGCCGTACCAATAAAGGAACCTGAAATTATTGATGTGCTCCTTCCGGGTCTCCAAGAAGAAGTCATCGATATTAACCTGGTACAAAAACAAACTGACGCAGGCGAAAAATCCCGTTTCAAAGCAACTGTAATTGTCGGTAATGAAAACGGTTTTGTTGGGATTGGGGAAAGCAAAGCACCGGAAATCGGACCTGCCATCCGTAAAGCAATTCTTCGCGCGAAACTCAATATAGTCTCAGTTCGCCGAGGTTGTGGAAGTTGGGAATGCGGGTGTCAAGATCCCCATTCGGTTCCCTTTCAAGTAAAGGGCAAGACAGGTAGTGTTCGAATTACCCTCTTACCAGCGCCTAAAGGCGTTGGATTGGTTACCGCTGACACCATTAAAGTGGTTCTACGGTTGGCTGGAATCCACGACGTTTGGTCACGTACTCGTGGTCATACACGAACGACGTTGAACTTCGCTCGATCAGTCTTTGGTGCGTTGAAAGAAACCAACAGAATCATGACTCCTAGAGATTGGACACGGAGAGAAGAATAAGATGTCAAAAGAATCGAAAGAAGACAATGCACTTGTTGCTGTGGTCCGGATACGTAGTAGTATCGGTCTACGTCAAGAAGCTAAGGAAACCTTGTTACAGTTAAACCTCAGCCGTGTGAACCATGCTGTGGTCATCGATAAACGCAGTACCTATGTTGGAATGTTGCAAAAAGCAAAGGATGCGTTAACGTGGGGAGAAATTGATGCCCCCACGCTAACCCGCCTCCTGAAGAGACGTGGTCGACTTGCAGGAGATAAACCGCTTACCGATCATTACGTGTCAAAATACACCAAATACAAAACGATTGACAAATACGCCGAGGCACTCATAGCATTGCAAGAAGAACTCACGACCCTCCCTAGACTGAAGAAAGTATTTCGTTTGCACCCTCCATCGAAGGGATTTAAAAGGAGCATAAAACGCACCGTTCAACAGAAAGGAGAGTTGGGATATCGTGGAGCTGAAATCAACGGGCTCCTGAAACGGATGTCATAAACTACAATTAACCGAAATGGAAGGAATGAAATTGCCAACTGAAGAAGACGATCGCAAAAAACGGAAACGCTGGTGGGATGACGACTCCTTCGATATGCAGTTTGAGGCTATTCAACGCATGTTTGAAGAAATGATGAAAATGTTCGCTGATACTAATCCTGAGGATTTGTTTGGTACTGAAGCCCAAGACCAATTCGAAGAACTTCTGAAACATCTACAGAAGAATCCAATGGTCTGGGGATTCTCAGCGGCTGTTGGACCCGACGGTAAGATGCGGCTAAACCCATTTGGTAATCTCAATCCAGAGGGAGGACCACCCATGGTGCGGAAAGAACGAGAACCCCTAATCGACGTAATGGAACAAGATGAAGATATCATTATCGTGGCAGAACTTCCAGGTATAACCCGAGATGATCTTCGCGTCAAGGTTTCAGATTATAGTGTGGCAATCCACGTTGATACCGAAGACCGAAAATATGCCAAAAATCTTGACCTTCCAGCACCGGTTGATCCCAACTCGGCACAAGTTAATTTCAACAATGGAATCTTAGAGATTCAAATTCAAAAGAGGTAAACGAGACGGAGAGAATCATTATGACTGTACGTAAATCCAAACGTGTTCGCCAACATCGAGGTAGTCGCACTCATGGTTATGGACGTATTGGACAACATCGAAAAGGCGGTCAACGAGGCGGTAAAGGAAAAACTGGTGGAAAGAAACATCATTGGACTTATGTCACCGCTAAAACCCCTGATCGTTTCGGAAAACACGGCTTTCATCGATATGGAAAACTCCGCCAATCTCATAACACCATTAATGTTGGAGACGTCGTGCGACAACTCCCACGGTTTACATCTGGTAAACCTGCCACAAAAGATGCTCCAATCGCTATCAATCTAGAAGAACATGGCTTCGATAAAGTGCTTGGTGCTGGTAAAATCTCAATTCCTCTTGCAATTACGGCGCCACTTTTCACTCATCGCGCTGCTGAGAAAATCAAAGCAGCAGGGGGGAAAGTAAATGGCACAATCCAGGAACCTACTACGCACAAGGCGCCCTCACTGAAGGCTGAACCTAAACCGAAACCTAAGCCTACACCAAAAGCTGCTGCAAAACCGAAACCGAAACCAAAGACTGCAGCAAAACCAAAACCCAAATCCACGACCAAAGCAAAATCCTCAACCACGAAGGCAAAATCGAAACGAGCGACAGCTACAAAAAGTAAATCGAAGACCTGAACCACAACACAATTAAACCTTCACACCCTCCGCTCTCATCAATTTTCACAAAAATGAAACAAAAAAACTTGGAATGATATGGGGCTGATGGCATGAGTCGTTTTCTCAACGCGTTACGTCCACTGATTCGTATCATGCCAGAGGTTAAGGGACCTGACCGCAAGGTTTCATTCCGAGAAAAATTCGCCTGGACTGCCATTATCTTAGTAATCTACCTCATCATGGCGAATCTGCCCCTGTACGGTATTAGCCAGGAATTAGGCTTTGATTATTTCTACTGGCTTCGTACTATTCTTGCTTCCACACGTGGTACACTCATGGAGCTTGGCATTGGACCCATTGTAACTGCAGGGCTTATCATGCAGCTCCTCGTTGGCTCACAACTCATCCGTGTGGATATGTCTGATCCCTACCAGCGGTCACTCTACACCGGAGCTCAAAAAGTCCTTGCCATCTTCATGACAGCATTCCAAGCCTTTGCTTATATCTGGGCAGGGGCTTACGGGCAATTGGGAACTGAGCTCTTTCTCACGAGTGCTGTTCTCGTATTTATCCAGCTCATGTTCGCTGGTATCGTCGTCATCCTCATGGATGAGACCGTGCAGAAGGGTTGGGGACTTGGTAGCGGTGTTAGTCTCTTCATCATGGCCAACGTTTGCACACAAATCCTTTGGGGCATGTTCTCCATCCTCCCACCACAGGGTCAGGATATCGTAACAGTCCCAACACAGCTCACGTACGGTGGTATCTTCCCCTATCTACTCCAAAACATGGGGGCCTGGGCATCTGCTGGTTGGGACCCCCTCGCAATCTACCAGCCAGTAACGAATGAAACGGGCTATGTAGCAAACCTCTTCACCATATGGTTCAGACCTCAGAATCCACGGGCTAGCCTATTTGGAGTCATCACCACTTTCGTCGTCTTTGTTCTCGTCATTTTCATGGAATCCTACCGCGTGAACATCCCCCTCCAATACGCTCGGTACCGCGGATTCCGAGGGCAATACCCCATCAAACTCCTCTACGTTTCCAACATCCCCGTCATCTTCACCCAAGCCCTTTATGCCAACATCCTTTTCATCACCCAAATCCTTTGGACTAACCCCGCCTTCGGCCTTTACCTCGCTCCTGGGTCTCCGGGAGCCCACCCCCTGGCATTCTGGTTCCAATTAATTTCCAGTTACAACCAGCCCACAGGCACTAATTATCTCGCGCCCAATCCCATCTGTTTTGTCTGGTTTCTAACACCACCCGTGGGAATCCCTGCGCTGTTTGGGGAACTCGGATGGCTCCAAGCCATAGGCTATGCCCTGTTCCTGATGCTCTTCTGTGCTGGATTCGCCAGGCTGTGGATTGACGTTTCAGGTATCTCACCACGCGATGTATCACGACAACTAATCGGAGCGGGCATGCAAGTCCCGGGATTCCGCCGATCACCTGCGGTCATCGAGAAAATCCTTAACCGATACATCCCTGTTGTAGCTATCCTTGGTGGTCTTCTCATCGGCGCACTTGCAGCTGGCGCAGACCTAATGGGAACTTTAAGCAGTGGTATCGGAATATTACTTGCTGTAGGCATCATGCGGCAATATTTCGAAATCCTCGCTAAGGAACAACTAGGCGAGATGCATCCTATGATGCGTGGTATACTTGGAATAGAGTAGCCTAGTGGTTATCAAGGTGTGGACATTAACTAAGCGCGAAAAGCTCTTAAGGTTGAGACCTAGATGGAGCCAGCGTTTTGGTGGAGGCAAATAAATGCAAGTCCGCAAAGTCGTGGTCGTCAGTGGTGTCCCCGGTGTGGGGAAAACAACGGTCGTTACTGATGGGATTCGCAAAGTTGAGAATCGAGTGAACGTGTCGCTCATCACATATGGGTCTGTGATGTTTGAAATTGCCCAAAAGCGACGTCTTGTTGAAAATCGGGATGATCTTCGGAAGCTTCCTGTCAAGAAACAACGTGAAGTGCAGAAACTTGCAGGAGAACGAATTGCTGCGATGAGCCGTTCACAAGTCGTGGTTGTGGATACACATACACTAATTCAGACAGCGGATGGTGGCTTTCTCATCGGCTTACCCAAATGGGTCGCTGAAGCGATTCGTCCAGCTTCGATAGTCTTAGTGGAAGCTGATCCAGTAAATATCGCGAAACGTCGGGCTAAAGATGCCACACGGACACGAGATGAGCAGCTAATTGATAATATTGAGACCCATCAGTTGCTCTGTCGGTCCGCTGCGGTGGCTGTGGGTACATTGACGGGGGCTACCGTCATGATTCTTAAGAACATAGAGGGTAAAGCTGAGGAAGCAGCAACCGCGTTTGCCGATTTACTCTTGAAGGTGTGATGATTGTGCAATGGAATCCTCTCATTGATTTGGCAATAATATTACGAAATGCCTTGGGCGCGTGGGCTTATCCGCCGTTTTCAGCGCTTGTCGTCATGTTGATTAGTGTAATCATCTCCCTGACATCGAACTTGGTAAATCGCCATTTTGTTGACTTTGACCGTCTGAAACGTTCTCGCGAAGCAATCAATGAATGGAATGCAATGAAAAAGCAGGCTAAAGAAGTAACTGATCCTAAAACAAAACGGAAACTTGAATTGAAGATTAAGCGTCGGGAACGCTACATTATGAAACTCCAAACTGATGTCAGTAAACAATCCTGTATGCCTATGTTATTCACCATTATACCATTCATGCTCACCTTTACAATCATGAATGGAATCTTCATTGTTCCCCCTGGACCTGATGCGTGGTCTTTTCCGGTTTATGGTCCCGTGCTCTACTCTCCTCTGAATTTTGCTTCGGTTCTTGGACCGTTTGGCAACGGATTTGGTTGGCAACTCTTTCAATGGCCATCGGGTACAGCGGGCATGTACATTCCAGATGGTGGAATGGGGCTGACTTACGTCTACTGGTATATTATTTGCAGTTTCACAATGAATATGGTCATCCAGAAAATCCTTGGAACTAGTATGACGCCTGGAATGGGGTCAGGAATGTAATAATTGAAGGTGTTGGCATGCCCATCACAATTGCGGTTAGTGGGTTGCATGGTGCTGGCACTACAACGGTTGCTCAGGGATTAGTTGACGCCTTCAACCTCCGTTATATTTCTGCTGGTATGATTTTCCGTCAGCTAGCCAAGGAAAAGGGTATAACCTTGGTAGATTTAAGTCAACTTGCAGAAAAAGATCCAACAATTGATCAAGAAATTGACAAACGG
The DNA here is from genome assembly GCA_016840405.1 of Candidatus Hermodarchaeum yapensis. Lineage (GTDB taxonomy): Archaea > Asgardarchaeota > Hermodarchaeia > Hermodarchaeales > Hermodarchaeaceae > Hermodarchaeum > Hermodarchaeum yapensis. Next base: position 50,818 of record JAEOSK010000011.1, on the reverse strand, counting down.
ACTCAACGCGAAGCCGAGAAAGGAAATGTCGTTATTGATGCATACATCGCTGGGTGGGTAGCTAGGCGCTTCGCAGACCTTACAATCTATCTCCGGGCTCCGCTAGAAGTGAGGGCACTTCGGATTGCTAATCGAGAAAAGCGCGATTATGAAGAAACTCTAACTGAAACGCGAGACCGTGAAGAGAGCGAACAACGTCGATTTCAAGAATTCTACGGCATCGAGGTATCCGATACCCGGCTATTTGACCTAATTATTAACACGGAACGTTGGAACGCAGTTGAGACGATAAATATATGTATAGCAGCGGTCAAGGCGTACCTCGCATCCTCCGGAACGACAATCGAATGAAGCTGTCGTGGCAACTCAACAGCTGACAGTCCACCGGTGGAGGTGCAATCCCTATGAGTTTATTTGAAGTTGGAAGAGTGTGTGTAAAAACACACGGTCGAGAAACAGGAAAGAAATGTGTTATTGTGGAACGTATCGACAAAAATTTCGTTCTAATTTCGGGACCTCCAGAAGTAACAGGAATTCGTCGACGACGATCCAATGTGGATCATCTCGAAATAACAACGAAGAAGGTCGATATCAAAGCTGGAGCGGAAGACAAAGACATCGCGAAGGCAATCACCAGCGCAAAACTGACACCCTTTATGAAAGGGAAAGAAAAGAAGTAATACCGACTCGCCCTTAGGGGCAGAGGAGGTCATCGGACGTGACAAAACCGCGGCTACCTGCCGACAAACAGCGGAAAATGGTAACGCGCGCCGAAGATACTACAAATCCCACCTATGGTCGTGTCCCTGGAACGCGAACCATTCCTGAATTATTTCAGAATGGTATAATCAATCTGGATAGCTTGTTCTGAAGGGGTCAATAACCCTTTACAGGCCCAGAAAAACCTCCAGGACCCACCAGCCATGAAGTGGTATCTTGGGTTAAGCGAATCCTAAGCCTTAATCGCGCAGGGCATTCCGGAACATTGGATCCAAAGGTAACCGGTGTATTACCTGTCATGTTAGGAAACGCTACGAAAATTGCCAATGTTCTGCTAAAAGCTGGCAAAGAATATGTTTGCATTCTGCGACTCCATCAACAAGAATCCAAAGATAACATTCGAAAGGCTGCCGCAGAATTTGTCGGAACCATCTATCAACGTCCTCCCCTCCGCTCTTCCGTCAAACGACGACTCCGCACAAGACAGATTTACTATTTAGATATACTAGAAATCGACGGGCAAGACGTGCTCTTTCAAGTTGGCTGTCAAGCGGGCACCTATATTCGAAAACTATGTGTTGCTCCTTCCTCATTCCTCTTTTTACAAAATGGAGGACTCCATCAAATCTCTGATATCATTGACTCAAGCCTAGGTGTTACCAATTCCAATCAATTTAATTTGAAAACCTTAGAGACGGTCTCTTTGAGTCTTAACGAACACAAAGTTGTATCTTCTTCAATAACCGGAATCCAAAGATTACCTGCCCCTTCTGAGATGGTTGAACTCGAACTCGATTCGGGTATTACCCTCTTCGTTACGCCTGACCATGAAATACTAATAGACGATATCAATGGACCATTATTGATAGATGCAAAAGATGTCGTTCCAGGAAACTTTGTTTTTAGTCCTCGCGAATTAATTCTAAAATCTGATAAAATTCCATATCTTATCGAGTTACTAGATTCTGATTTCCTTTGCTTTGGAAACGAACTGAAAAAACAATGTAAAAAATCCCTTTCAAGGTCATATGGGAGTCTAACCAAAGCCTGTCGAATTTTGGGAATAGATCGTCGAATCTTTCTCCAACCAGAAAGGGGCATCCGAATTAAATATCTCCGTCAGGTTTGTGAAGAAACTGAGTTAGATTGGTTTTCAGTATGCGAATTGACTGAAGCCTTCAAAGGAGAGAGAGGTGCGTATTACGCAATCACTGATAAAAAACTTAATTCAGAACTTCTCTATTTGCTAGGATTGGTAGCGTCTGATGGCAGTATAGTGCAGGAAAAGAAATGCGTTCGACCTACAAGAGTTATTTTCACAAACACAGAAATCGAACTTATTGAAACATTTATTTCAATTGTGAATCGGTTATTCCCGTCAAGCAAAATTACTCAAACTAAGATATCTAGGACTGTTATTGTAACGGTCAACAACCCAGTACTTGCAGGGATAGCGAAAAAATTAGGAATTACTAGCCCAAAGAAAACCATGCATTTAGAAAATCTTTCTTCGCTTTCAAAAAATCTTATTTCCAGTTTCTTATCGGGATATTTTGATGGCGATGGCACAGTTAGCATTAAAACAAATTCACCTTATACACAAATCGCATATGAAACGGCTTACAAACATGTTGCAGTGCAAATATTTCTACTACTAAAACGCCTTGGAATTCGTTCAAAGATATATGAGAGCTTGTCACCAACGTTCGATAAGAGTGATTCAGTCCTGAAGTATCATGTAGTACTTAAATCGCCTTTTGATAAGATTCGCTTTTCCCAATTAATGAAATGCAAACATCCACAAAAGATGAAAAAGCTTGAGCAATTTGATACACAGTTTTCACGATACACCTCATATGGATCTCAAGACTTAATGCCTCTCTCCTGTGTAGCACATATTAAAAATATAATTCAGAAATATGGGTTATCACTAAATTCAATATACAGGGGAGGAGCATTTAATAGACTCCTATCTGGTCAAAGACCAACAAGACGCCTTTTGTCAAGATTGGTAAAATCTTTACTTGCTTTAATACCTAAAGACGATTCTGACTTAATAGAATTACAAAGACAAATAGGGGCGAATTATTTTCTGGAAAAAATCAAAACGATTAAGAAAACAATTCCGGATTTTGGTTATGTCTATGATATCACAGTAGATCACTTTCATAATTTTGCATTGAATGGTGCTGCTTTTGTAAGTAATTGTTACGATATCGGTGAGGTTCTTGGCGGTGGAGCGCATATGGCTGAACTCCGTCGCACACGCACTGGACCCTTTAAAGAAGATGCTAATTTTATCTCGCTCTATGATTTGGTTGATGCTTTTCATTTTTGGCAGGAAGATAAGGAAGACCGTCTCCTTCGCCGTTATATTCGTCCTCTTGAAGAGGGAGTTCAACATCTTGCGCAGATCATCATACGTGATTCTGCTGTTAATGCTATCTGTCATGGCGCAAATCTTGCTGTAATTGGAGTGTTACAATTACATGCAGATATCAAACCGGGTGACTCCGTCGCCCTCATGACCCAAAAAGGTGAATTGGTCGCGTTAGCGACTGCGCTGATGGCAACCAAACAGGTTCTAGAAGCTAAGTCAGGAATAGTTGCGGATACGGCGAGAGTAGTTATGTCTACAGGTACATATCCGACAGCTTGGCGACGAAAATCCTAAACACATGCTTCATGCAGATATTATTTCCAAAACAAGGAGATGGCGCCGCGGACGGGATTCGAACCCGTGCGACCCAGGGGTCACAGGCTGATTGGTTCTCGTTTAGTAATCGAGAATTTCCAGGCCTGCGCCGTAAACCACTTGGCTACCGCGGCTTGGCGTTCATTTCCTGTACAGCACCTTTAAAGATTTAGATAAAGCTGTTTTTCTCTGAAGGTCAACTTGGAGATTTGCTATCAGAATTCGGAGTTAGTATGGCAAGTCAAGGCAACACATTTTTAAGCGGTTCTGTATTTCGATTGCCGTAGCTCAGAGCTAATGCTACCTGAGGTGCTAAATTGTCATCTTCCTATCGACATATCATCCGAATTGCTCGTACCGATATTGACGGTAGCCAGAAACTTGACAGGGCTTTAAGCGCTGTTAAAGGAGTTGGTCGTCGATTAGCCCGGGCTATCGTTAAGGTTGCCAAGTTAAACCCAGACCAACGCGCGGGTTACATCACCGACGCTGAAGTGGCAAAAATCGAGGAGGTCCTCCAAGACCCTTCGAAACATGGTATTCCTCAATGGATGTTGAATCGACAGAAAGATATGACTTCAGGAAACAATAAGCATCTCATCGGAGCGGATCTTGACTTCCAGTTGAAAATGGATATCGACTATCTTATGAAAACGAAAAACTGGCGGGGTGTCCGCCACGGCTTAGGTTTGAAAGTTCGAGGACAGCGTACTCGGACAACAGGTCGAAGAGGAAGGACAGTTGGCGTTTCACGGAAGCGACGAGCTTAGAAGGCGAATAGGTTATGGGCGGCATACGGAAACCCAAGAAAAAATATGTTGCACCGGGGCATCCTTGGCAAAAGACGCGTCTAGCGGATGAGCTGATTTATGTAGGAGAATATGGGCTCCGAAATAAACGCGAACTCTGGCGACATCGAACAATGCTTGCCCGATTTCGAGGTACCGCTCGGGATCTTGTAGCCCTACCCCTTGAATCACGGGGAAAACGAGAGAAAGAATTACTAAATCATGTAAATCGGCTGTCACTAATTGATGAGAAATCCCAAATGGATGACATTTTGAATCTTACAATTCGAGATATCTTAGAACGTCGATTACAAACCCAAGTTGTACGACAAGGCCTCGCAAAAACAATGCATCATGCCCGTCAATTAATTGTACATGGACATATTTCCTTAGATAAACATCGTGTCACTTCTCCTGGAATGCTCATGCATCGAGATCAGGAAAAGAAACTCGCATACACTCCTGATAGTCCCTACCGACAACCCAATCATCCCGAACTACCTACGGGTGAACCCGTCACACCACCTACAAAACCGCCTGAAGAACCCGTTGAGAAGCTAGAACGTATTGAGGTCAAAATTGAAAAAATCCGCGACATAAAGGAAGTACCAATTGACGATGAAATCGATATTGAGGATGTGGAAGAAGTAGAGGAAGTGGAGGAGGAAAAACCTCCTGCAAAAGAAAAGAAACCCTCATCGAAGAAGAAAACCACTTCGTAATTTGTTATGCTAGTGCAAAGTGGATTACTTTTGGGTGCTGATTGATTATGGCGAAAGAAAAGAAAACAAAATCGGAGCCTGAGGAGAAACCGGAAAAGAAGGCAGAAGCGAAGCCGGAAAAGAAAGCGGAGGAGAAACCAGAAAAGAAAACGAAGGAACCCACGGAAGTCACATCTCCTCCAAAAGAAAAAACTCCTAAGAAAGAAGAGGTGGCGCCTCCGAAGAAAGAAGCCACTAAAAAACCTGAAGCACCTAAAGCTCCTGAAGACGAAAAACCCCGCAGGCGAACCCGATCTCGACCGCCTCGTTCAGGTGGGCGTGCCCGAACACCTACTCCTGTAGATAGTAAGGAAAAATGGGGTGTCGCACACATCTACAGTTCCTATAACGACACCATCGTGCATATCACTGATATAACCGGTGCTGAAACGATTGCCCGTGCATCGGGTGGAATGATTGTGAGAGCAGACCGCGATGAGAGTTCTCCTTATGCTGCAATGCAAGCCGCGTTTCGTGCTGCTCGAGCTGCAATGGATAAAGATATCACACGAGTTAATATCAAGGTCCGAGCCCCGGGAGGACATGGTCCCAAAACGCCTGGTCCAGGCGCTCAAGCTGCCATTCGTGCTTTGGCGCGGGCTGGTTTACGTATTGGACGAATCGAAGAAGTAACTCCAATGCCTCATGACGGTACTCGTCGTCCTGGAGGTCGCCGTGGTCGAAGAGTGTAAGAAGCATTAGCGAGGGTAAAAAATCGAGGCGATTAGGTATGAAAGTGACTGTACTTGAAAAAACGGAAGACACACTCAAATTACGCATTGAAAATGTACGTCCAGGTCTAATGAATGCCCTCCGCCGAATCATAATCGCTGAAACCCCTACTATGGCAATAGAGGAAGTAGTGATTCTTGAGAATCAATCCCCCATCTTTGATGAAATCATCGCTCATCGTCTCGGGTTAGTGCCTCTCAAAACTAATTACGATCAATACGTCCGCCCGGAGGAATGTACTTGTGAAGGCGTGGGCTGTCATCTTTGTCAAGCTGGATTCACCATGGAAGTTGAAGCGCCTGAAGATGGATATATCGCTACAACTGGGGACTTAAAGCCACAAGATCCTGAAACGATTCCCATAAGCGATAAAATCCCTATTGCAAAACTTGCTAAGGGCCAACGAATTGTCGCTGAAGCGTACGCTCGATTGGGTATCGGACAAGATCATGCTAAATGGCAACCTGTCTCTACCATGGCATACAAGATGATCCCCAGTGTCAAAGTGGATACTGGCAAATGTTATGGCTGCAAAGAGTGTGTGACGGCCTGTTTCAGAAAGGTCTTTAAAATGCAAAATGAAAAAGCCGTGGTAGTCGACGAATTAAATTGCACTCTATGCAATCTTTGTGTTGAAACTTGCGATGTAAAAGCTATCACGGTCACCTATGATGAAAATAGCTTCTTTGTAACAATAGAATCAACAGGTGCCCTTCCTCCCGAAAAAATCATGGAAAAAAGCTTCGATGTCATCCGCAAGAAGTACGAAGAGTTAATATCACTTCTCCCTGGACGAGCTCCCCCGCTGAAGAAAGTGCCTGCCAAGAAAAAAGCCCCTGCAAAAAAGAAGGCGCCTGCCAAGAAGAAGGCAAAGACTACCAAGACAAAAGCTTCCTCAAAACCTAAGAAAAAAAAGAGCAAGTGAGCGTGATAGATTATGAAGACAAAATCACCTGATGAAACTCGTCGGCGCCTTATTATCAAACTTAAACGGCAATCTCGGAACCCGGGTGGTCGTATTTGGCGAACTCTTTATGAGGATCTCCAAACTGCTCGTCGCAATCGTGTAACCGTTAATATCGGTGACCTTCAACGTCATTACACAAAGGGTCAAGTAATGGTCATACCCGGAAAGGTTCTCTCTGATGGTATAGTCGTGGACAAACTTCAGGTGGCGGCCTACGATTTCTCTGCGCAGGCACGTGCAAAAATCGAAGCACAAGGTGGGAAGTGTTTCACACTTGAGGAACTCATGGAAATGAATCCCACAGGAAAGAATGTCAAGCTCATTAACTAAGGAGGACTTTGAATGGCTAAGCAATCTGCAGTAAAAGAAACTCCGGAATCCGTTGAACCCCTATTAGCTGATGCAAACAACACGGTTGCTGGGCGCTTAGCCAGTGTTGTTGCCAAAGAGCTTCTTCAAGGTGAACATGTCATAGTTATCAATGCTGAAAAAGCAGTTCTTTCCGGCGACCGATCAAGCCTTATCTTAGAATACAAGGAACGTCTTGGAATTCGAACTCTAACTGCCCCGTGGAAGGGTCCTTTACATCCCCGTCACCCTGACCGTTTGCTTCGAAGGATAATTCGTGGCATGGTGCCATGGAAAAAGGATCGAGGACGGAAAGCTATGAAACGTCTTCGTGTTTACGTTGGCGCTCCTGAAGGAATCAAAACAAAACGTCAACTTGACCTATCTGAATATGAAAGAAAAGGGCGTCGTACAATCTATTTAGGTGAAATTGCCCGTGAACTTGGATGGAAGGGATTAACATGAAAATAGTCGTCAGTTCTGGAAAACGGAAAACGGCCATCGCCCGTGCAACCATACGTGAAGGCACCGGTCGAGTCTTTATTAACAAGACACCGATTGAGAATTTTACCCCATTAATCGCTCGATACATCATCGAAGAACCTTTGCTTCTTGCTAGTGATAAAGTTAAGTCCAATGTTGATATTCGAGTAAATGTCCGTGGCGGCGGAGTGATGGGACAAGCTCAAGCCTCTCGCATAGCAATTGCTCGCGGTTTAGTTGACTTTACAAAAAGTGCCGATCTCCGACGACAGTTCGTTGAATATGATCGAACACTTATGGCTGGAGACTCGCGCCGAAAAGAAAAGAAGAAATTTGGTGGTCCTGGCGCACGCGCCAAAAAACAAAAGAGCTATCGATAGCATGGAGCGTTAAAAGATGATTATTCCGATTCGTTGTTTCACGTGCGGTCGACTTGTTGCCGATAAATGGGAAGACTTCAGTCGCCGTGTTCGACAAGGTGAAGATCCTGCTGCTGTCTTGGATTCAATGGGTTTGAACCGCTATTGTTGTCGAAGAATGCTACTTAGCCACGTTGACATCATTGATGATATTTTACAATTTGCGGAGCGGTCCTAGCCATGACAGAAGATCTTCTCGTTGCACTTGACCAATATTTGGCGGCTGGAATTCACATTGGGACGCAGGTCAAAACCGTTACCATGGAACCGTATATCTACAGAGTACGCCAAGACGGGCTCTACGTCCTTGATATTCGCAAATTCGATGAACGTATTCGCGTCGCATCTCGAATGCTAGCTCGCGCAGATCCAGCTACGGTTGCAGTGGTTGGAGCCCGGCAATATGCACAAAAGCCTATCCAAACTTTCTGTACAGTAACTGGCACAACACCACTCTCCGGACGATTCATTCCTGGTACATTCACAAATCCCCGACTTCCACAGTACACTGAACCAACGATTCTTTTAGTTACAGATCCTAGGGCTGATGCTCAAGCGGTCAGAGAGGGTGCAAAAATTCGTGTACCCATCATTGCCCTCGTTGATACTGATAATTCACTTCAATATATTGATCTCGCAGTTCCCTGCAATAACAAAGGTCGTAAATCCCTATCTTTGACTTACTGGCTTCTAGCCCGACAAATTCTTCGAGAACGAGGTCAGCTCGCTCCTGAAGCTGAATTCCCATTCAAAGTAGAAGACTTTGAAGCTATCCTACGCCGTATAGAAAGCTAAACTCAGTTTTTTCCTTCTTTCAAATCATTTTTCTCGTCTCTACTTCTTTCAACAAACCATGGAAAGGCTATTAAGCGCCTAGCTCGGAAACGACTCGTAATTCCCCAAATGAAATCAGGCGAAAATGCCTAGTTCCGATTACAATTTCATTTCAGGAGGTAAATAACAATGGGCAGAGGCTCAGGTTTTGGTAAAGTCATCCTCTTTGGTGAGCATTTTGTTGTCTATGGGTTTCCGGCAATAGCTGCCGCCGTAGGATCCACCACAATTGCAACAGTCCGACGAATTTCAGAACCCGGTTGGAAAATCACCGATAATCGTCCCGCGGTCCCTGGATACAAGAAAAAGAAATTGAATGAGCAAAAAGTGTCCATTGACAATATTCTCCGTTTTGCTGATATTGATGTTAGTCAAGAAGGTCTTCACATTACACTCGGTGGCAAACTTGTCTGTGCCAGTGGTATCGGAGCAAGTGCTGCAAGCTGTACCGCCATTGCACGGGCGCTAAGCGACGAATTCAGGCTAGGTTGGGATGACAATAAAGTCAACGCATGTGCCTATGAGGGCGAACTAGGCTATCATGGCACTCCTAGCGGTATTGATAATACCGCTGCGACTTTTGGTGGAATCGTCTGGTATAAACGCGATCTCAACGGTGGAGACCCTACCATTGAAACAATCAAACTGAAGGAACCTACGGACATAGTAATTGCCAGCACTGGCATCACGGCTAGCACAAAAGAAGTGGTCGGTGATGTACGGAAACTGAAAGAAGAGAAAACCAAATGGTGGGATCAAATCGCTGAGGATTATGCAGAAATTGCTGAAACTGCACGGAAAGGCTTCGATGACATGGATCTCCAACTAATTGGTTTACTCATGAATCAAAACCATAATCTGCTAATTGAAATTGGGGTTTCCTGTGTTGAGTTAGAGGAACTCGTGGGCGTCTCTCGGCAAGCAGGAGCGTGGGGTGCCAAATTAACGGGTACTGGACGTGGTGGCAATATGGTAGCATTGACGCCTGGACGGGATCTCCAAAATAATGTGTTTGGTATAATCAAACAACGGGGCTTTTCAGCCTGGCGATATAGAATTGGAGTCTAAAAACTTGAGAGGTGAATAGTAATGGGTCTGCGAGAACATCTAAAAAAACTTGGGAAAGAAGGTTCTCTTCTAAAAATAGCAAAACCAGTGTCAAAACGATTAGAAGCTGCTGGAATATTAAAAACAGTTGAACCAAAACCAGTCCTCTTTGAAAACGTGAAAGATTCGGAGTTCCGAATTATGGGCAATCTCTTTTGTAGTAAAGATAGTATTGCCTCTTATCTCGGCATATCTACAAGTGAAATTATTCCCACTCTTAGCAAAGCCATTGAAGACCGCTCCGCTCCTGAAGAGGTCAAGGTTGCTCCCTGTCAAGAAGTTGTTGAAAAAACGGTTGACCTCGACAAGGTGCCTATTGTCTTTCACAACGAGCGAGATGGTGGCCCGTATATCTCATCAGCTGTTGTTGTGGCCGGGCATCCCAAATATGGACAAAACCTTGACTTCCACCGAGCGATGCAAATTAAGAAGGATACAATGAGCACACGCGTCGTTGCCAAAAGGAATTTTCACACTTTCATGGAAGACCTTGGAACAGTGGATGTTGCATTTTGTATCGGTAATTCACCAAACATCTTGGTTGCAGCTGCTACTAGTGTCGAAATTGGCATCAACGAGCTTGAAATAGCCAATGCCTTAGAGCCTATTCGGGTGGTGAAAGCGCAAACCTCAGATTTGCTCATTCCCGCTGATTGTGAGTGGGTCCTCGAAGGTAAAGTATACAGGGATAAACGACATGACGAGGGTCCTTTCATTGACTTAACTCAAACCTATGATGTCATCCGAAATGAACCCCTCTTTGAAGTTACTTGTATCACACACCGAAGAGATGCAATATGGCAGGCTCTTCTACCGGGTGCCTTTGAGCATAAGGTACTCATGGGAATGCCTCGGGAACCAACCATTTTCCGTAAGATCAACGAGAAGGGTGTTCGCTGCTTAGATGTGAATATTGACCCTGGTGGATGCAGCTGGCTCCATGCGGTAATTCAAATCGATAAACACCGCGAAGAAGACGGTAAACTTGCCATTGAAGGCGCTTTTGAAGGTCACCGAAGTCTCAAACACGCCTATATTGTCGATAAGGATATCGACATCTATGATCCCTATGACGTGGAATGGGCTATGGCCACCCGGTTTCAAGGAGATGTTGACCTCGTTGTCAAAGAGAAAGAACGAGGAAGTAGTTTGGATCCCAGCTCTGAGCCTGGAACCTACCTTACGACCAAATTAGGTTTTGATCTTACTGCTCCTCTGAAAGTCGAGAAAGGGAAAACCTTTGCCAAGGCAAGCTTTCCTCAAGTTGATTTGAAGAAGTACCTCGAGGAGTGATTCGCGATATGAAACTAACTAAACTCCATCAAGAGATGTTACAAGGCAAACATGGTTACGCTGCTCAGAAAAGTATGGAAATTCTCAACGCACTCGGTGAAATATACGAAGCAGAACGTATGGTTCCTGTTACTTCAGTGCAAATCGCTGGTGTAAGTTACGCAAATTTGGGTGAACCAGGGCTAGACTGGCTTGCACAAATGGCTGAAGATGGACAGGTTCGTGTCCTAACAACACTCAACCCTGCTGGTATGGATCTCGAAAATTGGCGGGTATTAGGTATTGATCCAGAATTTGCCAAGAATCAAGAACGGGTAATCGATGCTTTTGCGAAGATGGGCATTATCACAACTTGTACCTGTACACCATATTTAGTGGGTAATCTTCCCCATTTTGGAGAACACATCGCCTGGGCTGAAAGTAGTGCAGTGTGTTTTGCCAACTCGGTAATTGGGGCAAAAACAAACCGCGAAGGTGGTCCCAGTGCATTGGCTGCAGCCATAACTGGATTTACACCAGAGTATGGTTATCATCTCGAGAAAAATCGCCAAGCTCACATAATAATTACTGTGAAACCCTCAATATCTGGAACAGCTCAATTTGGAACTTTAGGAAAAGTCATTGGAGACATCCTTGACGCTAATGCTGAATGGACTATCCCTTATATCACTGGCATTTCTGTAGCAAACACTGACGAACTCAAATCCTTTTGTGCCTCAATTGCCACATACGGGGGCACAGCACTCTTTCACATGGACGGGGTAACTCCCAACAGGACCAAGATTCCCAAAGAAAACATCATTGTCAGTGAAAACGACTTAGCACAAGCTGAAAAGGAACTGAACGAAGAAGACGCCAAGATTGACTTTGTGAGTATTGGCTGTCCTCATGCCTCACTGCGTGAAATACGTCATATCGCTGAACTTGTAGCAGGAAAACATGTGAAGAAAGAAACCTGGATTACAACAGCACGACCAACAAAACAAGTTGCTGACCGAATGGGTTATACAAAAATCATCGAAGCGACCGGAATCAAGTTCGCCTGTGATACCTGTTGTGTTGTGGCTCCCATTAGGGGTCGATTTACAGGATTATGTACAGACTCCGCAAAAGGTTGTTATTATGGCCGGGGACGTAACAAATTCCAAACCAAACACTGCTCACTCGAAGAATGCATAGAGGAGGCGTTCGCAGAATGACCACAAAATTTGAGGGTCGAAAAATCTCCCCGGGTGAGGTCACCGGAGAAGCCCTAGTTACTACTCAAGGCCTTTCCTTCTACGGCGGAGTGGATCCTGAAACAGGTGTAATAGTCGAAAAAGATCATGAGTTAGAAGGGCAATCAATCACAGGTAAGGTTCTCGTGTTTCCCCGTGGAAAAGGGTCAACTGTTGGTTCTTATGTCCTGTACCAGCTGGCGAAAACGGGGAAGGGACCAGTAGCCATTATAAACCAGGAAACAGAAACCATTGTTGCCGTTGGTTGTATTATCAGTGACATCCCTGCCATTGATCGAATTCCAATTGAGAAAATCAAGACCGGTCAGAAACTTCGAGTTGACGCAACAAACGGGTTGGTAGAACTCCCGTAACACTCATAGCACTAACACATTGTTGATGTTCAATTGGAACTCTCTTCATTCTTCAAGGGGGTTTAGCTTTGGTAACGACACGAATGAAATCGGATACAAAGAAAAAAGGAACACGCACTGAAGATCGGAAACAAGAGCATATTCGAATTTGCTTAGACCGAGAAATAGAATCTAACACTCCTGCGGGCTTTAATGATATTACGCTAATCCATAATGCAGTACCTGAAATTAACCTCGATGACGTGAATCTTCAGTGTACCTTCCTCGGGTATAAACTTCAGGCTCCCATCATGGTTACAGCAATGACAGGCGGCCATGAGGAAGCCTTACCAATTAACCATCATATTGCTCAAGCAGTAGAAGCCTTAGGTCTAGCCATGGGCGTGGGAAGCCAACGTGCAGCAATAGAAGATTCGACTCTCGCTCCATCCTTTAGCGTCACACGTGAAAACGCTCCTACAGCATTCATAATTGGAAATATCGGTGCTCCTCAACTTTCACTAGGGTATGATGTTAAAGAAGCTGAAATCGCCATCAAAATGCTAGAAGCCAATGCCCTTGCCATCCATTTCAATGCAGCCCAAGAGGCTATACAACCCGAAGGTGAAGCACACTTTTCAGGAGTACTTCAAGCCCTTCGACGATTGACAAAAAGTCTTTCAACTCCCATTATTGCAAAAGAAACAGGTGCTGGAATAAATCCTGATAACGCTGAACAACTTGCAAAAGCAGGAGTAAAAGCCATTGACGTGGCAGGACTGGGGGGCACAAGCTGGCCCGCTGTCGAGGTTGAGCGTGCAAAAACTGAAGATGCCCTGAAAGCCACACTTGGTCGCTGGTTTACAGACTGGGGCATCCCCACTGCAGTTGCTACATTTGAAGTTACCCAAAAGAATCTATCAATACCAGTTATTGCATCAGGTGGAATTCGAACAGGCGTAGATATTGCGAAATCTATCGCTCTGGGTGCTACTGTTGGAGGAGTTGCACTTCCCGTTCTTTCTCCTGCAATGCTCAATGCCAAAGCAGTTCAAGTATATTTGGCCTCTCTTATCCAAGGACTAAAAGCGACAATGTTTCTCGTTGGTGCCAAAACACTTGAAGACCTCACAAAAACACCACTCATTATTCAGGGGGCTACTCGTAATTGGCTTGAACTCCGTGGACATAACCTCGAAGAACTTGCGATGCGGAGTATTCGTTAGATTTGTTTTTGTCAGAGTATAGTGTGAGAGGAAAAAGCTTTAAAAGCCGTGTCGATTGCTACTCAGTCGCCACAGCCACGGGTCGATAATTATCGGCTGCTGGCCTCGACAAGACCCGATGAATAAGCAATGAGGTGCTCTTGTTGTCAAAACCCCATGTAAAATTTACTGCGCCAAAAGAACTGCAAGATATCGCATATGAGATAGTTGAAGTCGCTCGTGATACGGGTAAGGTCCGTAAAGGAACCAACGAAACAACCAAAGCCGTTGAACGAGTTATAGCAAAATTTGTTGCCATCGCTGAAGATGTAGATCCTCCAGAAATCATCTTTCATCTTCCAATTATGTGTGAAGAAAAGAATATTCCTTACATCTTCGTTGCCAGCAAAAACAAACTTGGTTCTGCACTTGGCATTGATGTCCCTTCTGCCTCTGCAGCCATCATTGAAGCCGGTGAAGCACAACGGCTCATCGATGACCTAACCAAGAAACTAAAGGATCTACAAAAATAGGGAACCTGAACTGGTGACCCAAAAATGAGTCAAGAAGACGCGGGTATTCCATCTGAAGTAGTCCAAGTCGTAGGTCGAACTGGACTCACCGGAGAAATCATCCAAGTGCGAGTTCGTGTACTAGAAGGGCGTGATCAAGGTCGCATCCTCACCCGCAATGTGAAGGGTCCAATCAGAGAAGGCGACATCCTGTTACTCCGTGAAACAGAACGCGAGGCTCGAAAGATAAGAACGCCCTAACCGTCAACAAGGATGGGAATATGAATGGTCAAAAAATACACCTGTTCATTCTGTGGGACAGATGTCGAACCCGGAACCGGATCTATCTACGTGAAGGGTGATGGTAGCCTCCTGTATCTTTGTTCAAGTAAATGTCGTCGAAGTGAAATCTATCTAAAACGAAGAGCTCGCCGCCTCAAATGGACAGAAGTGTATGAAGAACGGATTCGTCGCCGTGCTCAAGCTGCCAAGGCTAGGAAAAAAGTGAAAGCAAAGCCTAAAGCGAAGCCTAAGGCGAAGAAGAAGGAAGAGAAGCCTAAGGCAAAGCCTAAAGCGAAGCCTAAGGCGAAGACTAAGGCGAAGAAGAAGAAAGAGAAGTCAAAGCCCAAAGATAAGAAGACAGAGAAAAAATCAAAATCCAAAGAAGGAAAATAGGGGACAACACTTCTTGGGTCCAAGTCGTTAGATGCAATTGTTTTCGAAGTGCTTATGACTTATCTCGGTCCAGGTCCATATTCCCCAAAATTGCATCTGCAAGTTTTTGGAGATCCTGGTGAGGCCATTCTGGGCATTCTTCCACTAAGAAGTCTGTTATCTGAGTTTGGTGAAGTTCTCGATTTGAGTACTCTTGAGCATATTCCTGGCAGATCTGACGAATATCGTAAGTGGCCAATACTGGTGTCTCTCTCCACCTAACAATATACGCGTTGATAGGTTCAAATCCGTCTTGAGCAAGATCCAGATTCGTTTCGTGTTGCCAAAGAGCTACTTCTTTTTTTGCATTTTCAGGTTCATCAGAGGCGTGAGCAACATTTACCCCGCCCACTAGACCATATTTTCCACGAAGGCTTTCGGGGCTAGCCTTCTCAACAAAAGTGGCCCCAAGAACATCGCGAAGACGAGCGACGATATGTTTCCCCTCTAACACTGTTGCAATCACATGACCAACTTGGATAAATTTCAGCAACCAAGGATAGAAGAATTTTCCTTGATGGATGGCGTAGTGTTTTTCTGCTATATGTTGTGGTACGGCCATCTCTGTGAAACCTTTTATCGTTATATCCGGAAGCGCAGTCAGAATTTGTTCAAAGATGGCAGCACTAACACCGCGTCTCATTGTCGCGTCCGGTTTTAGCACCAGCAGAGTTTGTTCCATTGGAAACACCTTGTGCAGGCACAATTGGCTTCGTTTACAAAAAACCTTCTCTAGGTGGAATAATTCTAGATGGGTTCGGAATCTAACTACATAAGCCTTAAATATCGCAATCTTGTCCCACCAAACGAGAGACCATTGCTCCCAGTATTCCAGTTTGTCAAAGAAGGTGCCATGAATGCCAATCCGCCAACCAATTGTCACCATGTTGGGTCATATTGACACTGGAAAAACGAGCCTGCTAGATAAAATCCGTGGGACTGGGGTTCAAGCCCGAGAAGCTGGAGGAATCACACAACAAATTGGAGCGAGCTTTTTCCCGATTTCAACCGTGAAAGAACTAGTCGGGCCTCTCATGAAATCGTTCAAACGCCGACTTACTCTTCCTGGACTTCTCGTTATTGATACGCCAGGTCATGCTGCATTCTTTAACCTTCGTAAACGCGGAGGCGCAGTGGCTGACATAGCAATCTTGGTCGTTGATATTGTAGATGGCCTCCAACCCCAAACCTATGAGTCTCTTCGCATTCTCCGCGCTCGCAAAACACCTTTCATAATTGCACTCAATAAAGTTGATCGACTACCAGGGTGGAAACCCCAAGAAACATGGGTCATCTCCCAATCGATAGCCGCCCAATCCGAATATGTCAGAGGACAACTAGATGAAAAAATCTACGAAGTCATGGGAGAGCTTTCACGGGAAGATTTTCAATCTGATCGATATGATCGCATCACTGATTTCGCTAAAACAGTGGCAATCGTTCCTACAAGCGCAAAAACTGGAGAGGGCTTGTCGGATTTACTCTTGGTTTTAGTGGGGTTAGCCCAACAATTCTTCAAAAAACAACTCAAAGTAACCTCAGGTCCTGCAAAAGGTGTTGTCCTTGAAGTAAAGGAAGAATCTGGGCTAGGCGTCACCATTGATTCTATCATTTATGATGGTGTTCTGAAGAAAGGTGACACAATTGTAGTTGGTGGGCTCCCAGAACCAATAACCACCCATGCTCGAGCCCTTCTAATGCCTAAACCGCTTGATGAAATTCGGGATCCCCGGGAACGATTTTCTCCCGTGAAAGAAGTCGTTGCCGCTGCAGGTATCAAAATTGCAGCTCCTGATTTAGATAATGCGATTGCTGGAGCAGGGCTTTTTGTGGCTAACACTGAAGAAGAAGCAATCTCTGCAAGAGAGCGTATTATCCAGGATATGGAAGCCGTTCGGATTGAAACAGATAAAATTGGTATTTTTTTGAAAGCTGATACACTGGGGTCCTTAGAAGCACTCATTGAGTTTCTTCGTGAACGTGAAATTCCCATTCGTCGGGCGGACATTGGAGATATTTCCAAAAAGGACGTGGTGGAGGTTTCCACGGTTGCTGATGCTGATCCTTTCTTGGGGGTGATTCTTGCTTTCAACTCCAAACCGCTGCCGGATGCTGCGACTGAAGCCGACGCGCAGGGTGTACCAATATTCCAAAGTCAGATAATCTATGACCTTGTCGATCAATATGAGACTTGGGTGGCTGATAAACGACGAAAATTGGAAGAAGCTATGCTAGAGGAACTTACGTTTCCCGGAAAAATCGAATTAATGCCTGGTTATGTCTTCCGCCAAAGTAATCCTGCTGTTGTAGGTGTAAAAGTTGTTGCAGGCCGTATTAAAGCAAAAAGCCAACTCATCACACCTGAAAATAAGCGAATTGGCAACATTCAACAGATTCAAGATAAAGGAGAAACCATTTCCGAAGCACGGATTGGTGCCGAGGTTGCCGTTTCCATCAGAGGCGTTACTGTTGGCCGGCAAATCGATGAAGGAGATATCCTATACATCGATCTTCCCGAAGGCATGGTAATCCGACTCAATCAAGAATTCAAGGACAAACTGACCTCTGATGAATTGGAAGTCTTACAAGAATTCCTGGAATTAAAACGAAAATACGTCCAGCCCTTTTGGGGTGTATAGAGACACCAATCTTAGGACTTTTCTTCTCCGAGAAACATTCTCTCATTTGACGGTAAAATTGATAAGCGCTTACCCCAAGCTACGACCCTGCCATTGCGCTCCTTTGGAAAAGGACGCTATTAAACATACACATTGAGGATTCAAATATGACACGCATCCGTTTAGTCATCGGTGACCCTGAAAGTGGCAAAACCACCCAACTTGAACTCAGTGAACAATATAGCCGAACGCTCCATGGAAAACTTATCGGCGAAATAGTAGAGGGTAGTTCCCTAGGGCTGGGTGGATATCAGTTCAAAATTACCGGTGGAAGTGATGGCGACGGTGCACCGATGCGGCCAGATGTTCACGGTGCAGTTCGCAAGCGTCCACTGCTTAGTGGAGGTATCGGCTATCAACCGCAAAATAAGGGAGAACGTCGTCGTCGCCGTGTCCGTGGAAACGAGATTACCGATGAAATCGTGCAAGTTAATGTGAAAATTGTCACTCACGGAGAAACTGATCTCCTTGAGTTAATTGAAAAGAGCTCATCCTAAAAAGAAGAAAATAACCTGAACCCAAATGAGATGAAGAATGATTATGTCCGCGAAAAAAACGATGCCCAAACAAGCTGAAGTCAATATCGGACTAGTTGGACATGTTGACCATGGGAAGACCACTTTGGCTAGGGCATTGTCTGGTGAATGGACAGATCGTCATTCTGAGGAAATTCGTCGAGGGATCTCAATCAAATTAGGGTACGCTGATGTGACTTTTTATAAATGCTCAAAATGCAAAGGAGCCGCTGCATACTCAACAACTTCAAAGTGCCAGAAATGCGGGGGATCTGCAGAACCGTTGCGGCGAATATCATTGGTGGATGCACCAGGACACGAAGTCCTAATGGCTACAATGATTTCAGGTGCCGCCCTAATGGATGGGGCGTTATTACTCATTGCAGTTGATGAGAAATGTCCTCAACCACAGACACGAGAGCATTTAGCAGCTCTGGAAATTATTGGGGTTAATAAAATCATAATTGTACAAAACAAAGTCGAACTTGTCTCTGAAAAGGAAGCGATGAACAACTATAATCAAATCAAAAGCTTTGTAGCCGGGTCTATTGCTGAAAATGCTCCAATTATCCCAATTTCTGCTATGTTTGGTACCAATATTGACTATCTTATCCAAACAATTGAACAGGTTATTCCTACACCAAAAAGGGATTTAGATAAACCTGGATTGTTCTATGTTGCTCGCTCATTTGATGTCAACAAACCTGGCACACGACCCGAAGATTTACGGGGCGGTGTTATCGGTGGGACAATTATCCAAGGAAAGGTGAACGTAGGGGATGAACTGGAAATTCGACCCGGAATTCCCGTGAAAAAGGAAAAATCCTCCCTTTCATACGCACCCCTTTTTACCTCTGTAACGAGCATCCAAACTGGTCAAGGGAAATCCTTGAAAACTGCTCATCCCAGCGGTTTAATTGGCGTTGGAACAAAACTTGATCCTGCGTTGACTCGTGCTGATTCATTAATTGGTAATCTCGCGGGACCCACTGGGCAACTCCCTTCCATTGTGGAACAGATTACCCTCGAAACCCATTTATTGAAACGTGTTGTGGGTGCCGTCGACCAGGTGGCTGTGCAAAATATCAAACTCAATGAGATGCTCATGCTTATTGTCGGCTCTTCCGCAACTGTCGGGGAAATTACAAAAATTGCAGGCAAAAACAAAACCACCTTTACACTTCGGAAACCTGTTGCGATTATACCTGGTCAACGCGTAGCAATTAGTCGGCAGATAGAAATGAGGTGGCGGTTGATTGGATGGGGCACCGTCATTGAGGAATAAACATCCGTTTAGTCAAGGTGCGAATGTTTTACTTGATACCAACTTTCTCCTCCTTCCCTTTCAACGGCGCATTGATATTTTTGAAGAAATCCCGAAACTAATCGGTCGAACCGTCATATTTCTAGTGCTTCCCCAAATTCTCCAAGAATTACAATGGATTGAGCTGAAAGGATCTGAAAAAGAGAAGCGGGCAGCAAGAAGCTCATTCGAACTAATAGACCTCCACTGTATAATCGTGGAAAACATGGCTCATCCAACCCCAGAAATGGATGCAGATACTGCCCTTCTTCGATACTCCGCTAAAACCGGTGCACTTGTCGCCACAAACGACAGTGAATTACGTCGTGAATTGAAAAAACAAGGGTCTCGCGTCATTTTTTTAAGAAAACTCGCTGTTCTCGCCCTCACCGAATAACAACAACACAGGAAACGCCTGCTTTCCCATAGAATAGAAAAGCTTATCAGCCCCTCTTGTAACCGTTCCGAAATCGGAGGCATGAATATCTACCAAGCTGTCACCATTAAAGGGCATGTGCGAATTCCGCCAAACCGATTCAGTGAGGACTTGTACGTAGTCGCTGAAGAAATTCTTCGAGAACAATACGAAGGCATCATTGATGTCGACTTCGGGTTCGTCATTGCGGTCACTGATGTTCTCAATATTGGAATAGGCAAAATTATTCCTGGGGATGGCGCCACCTATCATGATGTCACGCTCAAAATCCTAACTTTTGAGCCCAAAGTAAATTACCTTGCTCAAGGTGAAGTCGTAGAAGTCGTTGATTTTGGAGCTTTTATTCGACTTGGACCTCTGGATGGGCTCTGTCATGTTAGTCAAATAACCGATGACTTCTTCTCCTATGATCCTCGAAGTGCGGCCCTAGTTGGTAAGGAAACCGGTCGTGTTATCACAGAAGGTGACCTTGTCCGAACACGAATTGTCGCTGTGAGTATTGATGGTGGGGCACGCAGTGGGAAATTAGGACTGACAATGCGACAACCTTTTCTTGGAAAGTTAGATTGGATTAAGGAAGAAATCGCAAAACTGCTTGAATCCAAACGAAAAGCGGAGAAAAAGAAAGAAGGAAAGGACAAATCTAAATAATCCTGCAGTCTCTTCCCTCGAGTCGATTTGAAATAGGAGCGAAAGAAAATGGCAAAACGTAAAGCTTGCAAATCCTGCCACGTAATGACTACGAAATCGCATTGTCCAATTTGTAAAAGTACCAATCTCTCATCGAGCTTTTCGGGGCTCGTCCTCATTTTTGACCCTGACAAGTCTATGATTGCTCAAAAGCTTAACATTACCAAACCCGGAGAGTACGCCCTCCAAGTACGTTAAGAGGTTATTGAGTTGGCTGCAAAGCAGCTACGAGAGCTCACCTTAATACTCCCTGAACATCTTCGAAAAACGCTCAAGGGTCCCAAAGGGCAACTTTTCTCACGTTCAGAATTAGGAGCAGCCGAAGATGCCTGCTCACACATCCGTAAACGGAAATTAAACCCTGTAATTGCTGTGGGTGATCTCGTATCAATCAACCTAGCAAAGGTAAATTGTCAAGCAACACTTTCCATTCTAGACGGAAAAACAAAACGGCACGATCCCTTGGACTACGACCTACAAACTGATGTCACGTTTCATGCAACTAATCCTGCTGCTGAAATTCGTCCTGAAGTGTGGATTGCTATTGAACAATCCCTTATGTTGGGCGAAACTGGGAAAACTGCGAAACTCTTAATAGAGGGCGAGGAGGACCTAACGGCACTACCTGCGGTGGCGCTTGCGCCCCTTGGCTCCGCTGTCGTTTATGGTCTCCCTGATCAGGGAATCGTTGTCATCGAAGTGGCATCAGAACACAAACAGGCGGTTGACACCATACTACAACAAATGGTGCAAAATGATGAAAATCAAGATTGAAGAAAAACATGAGAATTCGCTCCTCAAACGTCAGGACATCACCTTCCTCGTCGAACACACAGGGACAGCAACCCCCCCACGTCTAGATGTCCGTGACAAACTTGCAGCGCAAATGAATTGTCAAACAAATCAACTATATGTTATCAAATTACAGGGACTATTTGGCCAATCGTCGACACGAGGCCTTGCTCACCTGTATGCTTCAAAAGAAGAAGCCCTAGCTCAGGAACAGAATCATATTATAAAGCGCCACTCGACAGAAGAAGCTCCTCCGGCGGTACCTGCCCCACCTGCTCCTAAGGAAGAAGTGGAGGTTGCCCCAGAGGAGAAGATTGAGGAGAAACCACCAAAGAAGGAGAAACCCCCAGAAGAAGCAAAGGAAGAAGCGAAACCACCTAAGGAGGAGAAGGCAGCAGAGGAACCCGTCAAAGAGGAACCGAAACCTGCCAAGAAAGAGGAGAAAAAAGCAGAAGCTGCTCCTAAAAAGAAGAAGGGAACTAAGAAACCTCCGAAAGAAAAGGATGCTCCCTAAAACTCATTTTAGAATCATATGGAAAGGTGAACAGCGACGACAAAAACTCATGAATATTATGCGCAAGGAAAGGATGGCAAACTCGAGCGCAAACGCCGCTCTTGCCCACGTTGTGGAGAAGGAACCTTCATGGCTGAACATGCTGATCGGTTCCACTGTGGTAGTTGTGGATTTACGGAATTCAAACCTTCGAAAAAAGAGAAACCGAAGGAAGAATAGGTTCAGCATCATTGAAAGAACGAACACTTTTAGTCGATGCCTTCAATTGCCTCTAGCCGTCATCTCCTAATCTGGTCTGATACCAATGATTGTCTTAGGTATTGAAAGCACTGCACACACACTCGGGATTGGCGTTGTGAATGAAGAAGGGCGAATCCTTGCTGATTGTAAATCAGTGTATGTACCAGAAGTGGGAGGAATTCATCCCCGAGAAGCTGCTGAACACCATCAAAAACAATTGCATGTTGTTCTCCAAGATGTGTTTTCCGAAACTGGTGTATCCCTCACTGAAGTGAAGGGGATTGCATATGCCCAAGGACCTGGACTTCCCCCTGCACTCCGAATCGGGGCAGTCATGGCCCGTACCCTTGCAAAATCCCTTGGGGTTCCTCTTCTTGGGGTTAATCATTGTGTAGCTCACATTGAACAAGCTCGTTACTTCTGCAAAGCAGAGAAACCTCTTGTTGTATATTTGTCAGGAGGAAATACCCAAATTACCATGTTGGAAGCTAGGCGATACAGAATCTTTGGGGAAACCTTAGACATTGCCCTGGGAAATATGTTAGATGTATTTGCGCGTGCGGCTAATCTTACGCATCCGGGTGGACCCAAAATCGAACAACTAGCTAAACAAGCTAAAGGTGAATATCAGGAGTTACCGTACACGGTTAAAGGCATGGACCTCGCATTTTCTGGTCTCCTAACTGCCGCAAAACGCCTCTTAACAAATGGTTCGCCACTGGAAACCATTTGTTATAGTCTCCAAGAAACCTCATTTGCAATGGTGGCTGAAGTAGTCGAACGGGCTTTAGCCCATACAGGTCGTGAAGAAGTTATTGTCACCGGAGGTGTTGCAGCAAATGCGCGATTACGCGAGATGCTTGCTCTCGTGGCGGAGGAACAATCCGCCAAATTTGCATCAGTCCCACCAAAATATGCAGGTGATAATGGGTCTATGATTGCCTACAACGGGTTGCTGATGCTCCACGCAAAAACAACAACTCCTCTCTCCAAAAGTAAAGTTCGCCCTAAATGGAGACTGGATCAGATTGACATACCTTGGGGGGAATGAACCACTGATGCCAAAGCTAATCGCAAAAGGCGCAGAAGCGTCCCTGTTTTTAGAGGATTGGTATGGATACCCCGTGGTTCGAAAACATCGCATTCAAAAACCATATCGGATACCACAACTTGATTTGAAAATTCGTGGTGAAAGAACAATACGCGAAGCCCGATCACTTTCCTCAGCGCGGCGGGCAGGTGTTGCCACTCCAATAATTTTCCACGTCAACCCCGATACCGCAACCATTCATATGGAGTTTATCAGTGGACCACGTGTTAAAGAGCAGTTGCCCACACTCAGTGAAAAAGACCGACGAAGGCTTTTCAAAAAAATCGGCAAAGCAGTTGCTCGGCTTCATAAACATCAACTCACACATGGTGATTTGACCACATCGAATCTACTTCTGCCTTCCCAAGATATCGTCTATTTCATTGACTTTGGGTTAGCCACGATGACACAAAACACCGAAGACTTTGGAACCGATTTACATTTACTTCGACAAGCTCTTCGAAGCACCCATTACTCACATTGGGAGACTTGTTATACTGCATTTGAGCAAGGATACAAGTCCTCCTACGGGAAAGACGCCTCAGCCGTCTTTCGAAAGGTTCGAGCAATTGAAAGTCGAGGAAGATACATCTCTGAACGCATACGGTGAAACAATATGACTTCAAGTTCGTTACTCTTTGTCACAGGGAATAAGAACAAATTTGCCGAAGCCCAAAACATTCTGAAACGAGTTGGAATTACTATTGAGCAATATCCAGCTCGCCCAATAGAAATCCAGTCAAATTCGTTGAATGAAATCGCTCGCGATAGCTGTAGACAGGCTTTACTCAAAGCTGATCAACCACTCTTTGTTGAAGATGCTGGGATGTTCATCAATCACTATAATGGGTTTCCAGGACCTTACTCGTCTTACGTCCTTCACACAATAAGTAACCCAGGAATCCTCAAACTGATGGAAGGTGTCAAGAATCGCACAGCAATGTTTCGCAGTGTCATTGCGTATGGGGCACCTAAAGAAGAAATTCGACTCTTTGAAGGAAAAACTGATGGAACAATCTCTCGCAGGATTCGTGGAACCCATTGGGGATTTGATCCAATCTTCATTCCCAAAGAAGGCGATGGTTCAACGTATTCGGAAATGTCAATAGAAATGAAAAACCGTATTTCACACCGTGCCAAATCTTTAGCTAAGTTTGCAAATTGGCTTTTAGAACAGAGTTGATTCGGCACACAACAGGGATATTCTTAAATAGCGTTGTTCTTACCTGCTCTCCGGTGCTACAAAATAGTACCAGCATCTTGGTCCAGAAAACAGAATGATTACATGGTGTACTGAATGGCTCGAATGCATTCCTCTCAAAAGGGAAAATCTCATTCCAAACGCCCAATTAGGCTGGAAACTCCTGATTGGTGTCAACGAACTCCGGAAGAGGTTGAAGAACTCGTAGTGAAGTTAGCAAAAGAAGGCCACCAACCCTCAATGATTGGGCTGATTCTCCGCGATCAACATGGTGTTCCACTTGTAAAAGCAATTACCGGGAAAACAATAACCCAAATTCTTAACCAGAACGAGCAATCCTTGAAAGTCCCAGAAGATCTTTTCCACCTTATCAGTCGAGCCGTTACGCTTCGAAGACACTTGGAAGATTCAAAAAAGGACCTTCACTCTCGGTATGGCCTTCGCCTTATTGAGAGTAAAATTCGCCGCCTAGTGAAATATTATCGTCGACGTGGTGTTCTCCCCGCTGACTGGAGATATACACCAGAGCAAGCCGCACTTCTCATTCGCTAGGCTTAGAAGGTTGCCGGCTGATTTCCTTGACAAAAGATTTGGATCGCCTCTTAGAACTCGCAGACCTGACGGCGAGTCGAATTAATGACTGGATTGAAACCAACGAGCCCATTTTTGTTATTTCTCACCTCGATGCTGATGGCATATCAGCCGCAGGTATTATTGGTTCAGCACTGGTTCGGCGAAACGCACCATTTCATCTTCGGATCACTCGTCAGCTTGACCAAGTTTTTCTTTCAGAACTTGCCGCTCATGGATTAAGCCGTTATATATTCTGTGACTTGGGTAGTGGTCAACTTCCACACATCCAGGAGGCATTGGGCAAAGGAGAGGTTGTAATCTTAGATCATCATCCACCAGATCAGAATAGATTACCTTCAAATTTTCGCCAGCTTAATCCCCATTTATGTGGTTTCGATGGAACCAACGAAATTTCAGGGGCTGGTGTTGCTTACCTAGCTGCACGACATCTGGGTGGGTCAAATGAAGACCTGGCAGCGTTAGCCGTAGTCGGCGCCCTAGGAGATATTCAAGATCGTGGCAAACAACATTCGTTCATCGGTTTGAACAAAGAAATCATTGTTGAGGATGCCATTGCTGCAGATGTTATCGATCAATCCATTGACTTACGAATCTTTGGACGTGAAACACGACCCATTCATATTGCGCTCCAATATTCAAGTGATCCTTTCATCCCCGGCATTAGTAGTAATCCCGAAGGTGCCCTAAGTTTTCTCGCTGACCTTGATATTGAACTTCGTGAGGGTGACCGATTACGAACAATTGCTTCTTTATCAAAGGAAGAGAAACGGCAACTCAATTCTTCTCTTATAACCTACATGCTTAAGCAAAATATCCCACCGCGTGAAGCTCAATCACTCATCGGTGTTGTCTATACCTTAAAAAATGAAGAAAAAGGAAGCTACCTTCGTGATGCTCGCATGTTTGCCACGCTCCTCAACGCTACTGGGCGGTCAGATCAAGGCGGAATTGGGGTAGCAATTTGTATGGGCAATCGTGGAGCCTTCTATCGGAAAGCTGAGAGTATTTTGAAGGAATATCGTGAACAACTAGCTTTGGGACTACAGTGGCTCACTGAAGATGCTGACGCCGTTGTTGCCCGAAAATTGATTCAAACTTTTCACGCAAAAAGCAAAGTACCTGATACAATCGTTGGTTCCATAGCAGGGATGGCCCTGAACTCCCGAATATTAGACTGGTCAAAGCCCGTTATTGCCTTCGTCTATTCACGTGATGGACGAGTCAAAGTTTCGGGTCGAACCACTCGACGGATAGTTGACGCTGGAGCGGATCTTGGTGAAGCCATGAAACTCGCCTCAGAAGAAATTGGAAGTGGCTCCGAAGGGGGTGGACACAATATTGCTGCTGGTGCGACCATTCCGCGTGGCCAAGAAGAACGATTTCTCCAAGTCATCGAACGCATCCTTACGAAACAACTTGGTCGAATGAAAGCGGCGAAACCCTCCGACGAAGATAGTAACAATGAGGAAACAATTAAATAGCCGCGACCAAGTTTTGCCCTTCACGCGTCATCAATACAAGACAAGGTAACCAACAATGAGCCGTCCATCTCGAGTTCGTGACAAATGGCGAGAAAAGCGTTGGTACATGATGGTTGCTCCCTCCTCATTCGGCAACGTTGAGATAGGGGAAACTCCCGCCGCAAACGCTAAGATCCTCGTTGGTCGAAAGGTAGAAACCACACTCTACGCTATCTCAGGAGACTTTAACCAAATTCACATCAAACTTTACTTCCAAATAGACGATGTGAAAGGTGATAAAGCATATACTCATTTTGCTGGTCACGACTTCACCAGAGATTATCTCCGCAGTTTAGTTCGTCGCGGCAGCAGCCGTATTGATGGCATCTTTGATGTGACGACTAAAGACGAATTCAAGATTCGAATCTACGCTATCGCCTTTCCCCTGCGACGAGCAAAAACCACCCAACAATCTGCCATCCGTTCAGTCATGCAAGACGTAATCACCAAACGGGCAAAACGACTCAACTTTGATGCCTTCATTCAAGAATGCGTTCTTGGAAAAATTGGTAGTGACATTTACAACAAAGCAAAGACTATCTTTCCTCTGCGCAAGAGTGAAATTCGAAAAAGCAAACTGCTTACTCAACCTACAGCCTCGGCTTAGATTCAGCGAGTCGATATTACCCCCTTTATGCGCGCGCATGTTATCTGGATATTAACCGCTTTTTATACAACCTTTGTTTCTGTAAGTTTGTTTTAAAGTTAGGTTTGAAAGCCAACGTGGAACTAGGGGTTTTTCGTTAGAAATTAAACCGACTTAAAACGGTTTTCTAGGAAAGCGAACCGGTAAGGCTTATTAGCGTTTGATACGCTATTAGTTCGGGTCTGGCTAGCATGTTTGCTCGAACACTTCAGCGGCAGGGTTTTTGGAAAGCTCGAAATGCAGAGAATGAATCAGGGCGGAGAATCTTCTTGAAGCATGATCTGTATCTCGGTGGTATCTATGTGGAAGTGATGAACCGAGTAGCGGTACTCCGAATCACTGAACTAGGTATAGTCCGTGTTTTCAAGCGAGCAAAAGCATTGCGAACGTTTCTCGCAGAGCTCGAATCAATGAAGGGGCGAATAGCAGTCGAATCTCCTTCACTCCACTCGCTTGTATCCCTCTCAAGTGATTAAACTCGCGTTTCATCCTTTTGTTTTTTCATTAGTCCGACTCCAGAGGTTACTCAACATCCACTACCGTTAAGTCGGCAAGCTTTTGTAACGGGGAAACTGGGCTAGGAAGAGAACTATACTATACTAGAAGTGTTAAGGGATACACGAAGTTGGCTTGGTGTAGATGCCTGTTCAGTTAAGAGAACGCAATGTTGTGCAAAAGGATTGGCGAAAGGTCCAACTACGCATTGCACTTTGTTACCCAAGCACCTATCGCGTTGGGATGACAAGTCTTGCTATCCATCTCCTGTATATCCTCTTCAACCAGCATCCTGACGTTGCCTGTGAACGGGCATTTCATGTTCCTGGCGAGCCAGCCCAGTCTCTAGAATCAGGTCAATTACTATCAAAGTTTGATGTGGTAGCGTTTTCGTTACAATTTGAAAATGATTTCGTCAATGCAGTTGAAATGCTTCAACAATCGGGAATTTCTCCATTAGCTGCTGACCGAAAACGGCCTTGGGTTGTCGCAGGCGGCCCTTGTGTCATAGCGAATCCGTTTCCTATGCTACCCTTTGTAGATATCTTTCAAATTGGTGATATCGAACCCGTTTACCAAGAACTGCTTAATGCTCTTTTAGAAGCTAATAGCCAAACTGATTTTGATTCGTCATTGGGTCCTCATTTCTTTCTACCAGAGAGGATGACAGTACAGCGCGCATTTGTCAAAGATTTAGATGCTGCTTTTCACCCAACTTGTCAGATTCTACCTGATCCTCCTTATCCTCCTGAGCTCGAACCTATCTTTGGGCAAAGTTTGTTAGCGGAAATTTCTCGGGGGTGCGATCGCAGGTGTGATTTCTGCTTGACAACTTACCAGTGCAATCCTCGTCGGGAGCGGTCTCTTTCGACCCTAACTCACATTGTTGAAGAGGGAACTGACTGCACAGGAGTAGACAAAGTTGCATTGCTAGCATCTGGATTCACTGATCATTCAGACTTGAAGGAGTTGTTAGCAGGCATTGTGAGTAAGGGCAAGCAACTCTCCGTTCCTTCCCTTCGCGCTGATGTCAGTGATACAGACATCTTCAAATCTATCTATGAAGGGGGACAACGAACGCTAACTTTCGCACCCGAAGCAGGATCAGAGCAACTGCGAACGGTTATTGGAAAAGCAATTCCTGATGACACATTCAAGCAGATTTTCAGTGAGGCTTTAGCAGCAGGGTTTAATCAATTCAAGTTATACTTCATGATTGGATTGCCTACTGAAACGGATCACGATATTCAAGCCATACAGCAATTTTGTGTCAATCTCCTTGAGCTCTCTGATCGCCGTCATCGACTTCATGTGAGCGTGGCACCCTTCATACCCAAGCCACATACGCCTTACCAATGGGTTGGTCTTACACCGTTAAACACTTTGAAGAAGCGCCTTCGACACCTTCAAAGACTTCGACGATATGGACGTATCCAACTGGATTTACCAAATCCACGCTGGGCTGTCATACAGGCAGCTCTTTCACGAGGTACTAGCGAGATTGCTCCACTACTTAATTCAGTTGCCCGGAAACCAACAAGGACAGCGGGAACATGGTTTCAAACAGCTAAAGGGCTAGACCTAAATCTTGAGACTCTGGCAACAGCGGACTATTCTACTGAGGTTCATTTCCCCTGGGATAGAATCGATGTAGGCACAAAGCGAAATACTTTATTGCGGCAGTTTTCCAAGCTAGAACAGTCTTGAATAAATTCAACATGCCGGGGTAATCCAAAATGGGTTCGAAGAAAAAACCATCCAAGAAGGAAAAACCTACTCCTTCTGAACCTAACAATAACGATGCTCTAGCTGATGAAGGTGAAGATCTCACTGAACAATTGCTTGAACGGTTACCCCATTTAGCTAAGGAAATGAAGTCCTCTACATCCGAGGTCTTGATAGAAGGCGTTCGGTGGGATGAAACGAATCGCACGCAGCAGTCAATTACTACCGATAAACCTCGTTTTTCAAGCCACTCTCCTGACGTAGTCGATTTCCTAAGACGCTGTGCAACCGATGAGGAGGCCATGCAAATTATCGACTTTTTAGAAAAACGAGGTGAGATTACTACGATTCATGCAAAAGAGCTGCGACGGCAGCTCCAAACTCAAGGAGTACGGAGTTTTGGTTCTAAGAAGTCTTGGGGCTATTATGAACGTGAAGGCTAGTTGCTAGTGAGTGGCTCCTGCTGCAACAATCCGGATGACATCATTGGCTTGGAGTTCATAATTATCAGCTAGGCGTTTCTTCGTTCTTGCATCAAGGGCATGAATGAAGGTGTCGCCAAGATCTGTATGAATTTTATAGGCGAGTTGACGGGCTGTAGTTCCCTTTGGGACAAGATAGACATCGGGAAGGATGTTCCCATCGTGATCACTGAGTTTGTTTGCATCTTCGACAGGGTATACGGGGATGAGTTGAAGGATTTCAAAAACAACAGTATTCAGTACTTGTTGTACTCCAGTGGAACCATATTTGTCGAGGATTTCGGTTTGTAGACGTTGTAATTGATTCCGTTCGGCTTCTCCAAGTTTTTCTAATTGGAGAATCTCAAATTGGTTTGCTCCTGGCTGATAGGATATGATACCTTTTTCACTCAGGTTTCGAAGAGCTAGTTCTCCTGCGGCAGAACAAGGGATAACGGTTTCATCAGTGAGTTGGTTCAGTGATTCGAAATAATGGTCTGCTTGAGCTCGGTCAATTTTATTCGCAGCAATCACCATGGGCTTGGCTCGATGCCGAAGCTTCTGTACAAAAACTTCCAACTCTTCGTCAGTCCACTCCGTGGGTTTATCGGTTTGTAGTTGTGCATCTCGAAGCGCCTCTTTGATGGTTGTCTCAAGTATTTGTAATCCTGAAAGTTTCTCTCCCAATAGGGTACTGATACTCATTTTTTCAGTTTCAGCTCTTCGTGAGAGACGACGCCAATCCCGTTGTAAAATTTGGACAAGCCACATACTGATTTCTCGTTCCAAAAATTCAACATCTTGTTTGGGATCCCAAGATCCTGGTTCTACATCACGACCTTCAGCATCGAGCGATCCAGATGCATCAACGACGTGAATAAACGCATCGGCTCGTCGGAGATCATCCAGGAACTTATTACCCCGCCCACGACCCTTGTGGGCATCTGGGACAAGCCCTGCTACATCAAGCATATCGACCGGAATTAAGCGAACTCCTTCTCGGCAGATGGAATTTTTAGCGTTGCATTCAACCTCAAATTCTTGGCAGATACAATCAACGCGGACATAGGCTGTACCTGGGTTTGGTTCAATGGTAGTAAAGGGATATGCCCCCACCTTAGCTGCAGTACGACAGGCTGCGTTAAGAAACGTACTCTTTCCCGATGACGGTTTTCCAACGATTCCTATCAGCAAGACAACCAAACTCCATGCTCTAATAATAACGACAACAAATAAATCAGAGCGATAGCAGCATTCGCAGATGAAAATGCTAGTTCCGATTAGAAAAGCAATGTGTTCAAAGAAAAAAGGGTGAAAAAAGTGGCAAAGAGTCGCATATTGGTTGCAGATACAATTCATGATGATGCTGTTGAGCAATTACAAAAAGCCGGATTTGATCTCGCTCTTCAGACAGATATCACGGAAGACCAATTAGTAAAAACAATTGGGGAGTATGATGCGATCATCGTTCGTGGTCGCACAAAGGTGACTCGAGATGTTATTGAAGCCGGCAAATCATTGAAAGTGATTGCTCGGTCTGGCGTTGGACTGGATAATGTTGATTTAGCCTATGCCAAGGAGAATGGAATCACTGTCATAAATTCTCCCGAAGGACCTTCTGTGTCAGTAGCTGAACTGGTCTTCGCATTAGCCCTTGCTGTTATTCGTAAGGTAGCGTTTGCTGATCAAGGAATTCGACAAGGGCAATGGTTGAAGAAGCAAAGTAAAGGTGGCGAGCTTCGCGGACGAAGAATGGGCATTTGGGGGTTTGGTTTCATTGGAGAAGAAGTTGCAAAACGTGCTCTGGCATTTGAGATGTCAGTCTTTGGCTTTGACATCATGCCTGAACGGATTGAGGTTATGGAGAAACTGGGCGTCAAGTTTCTATCCTCGGACGAATTGGCTTCAGTCTCTGATATCCTCACAGTACATGTACCTCTAACACCTAAAACTCGTGGACTCATCGGAAAGCGAGAAATTTCTGCAATGCCAAAAGGAGCAATTTTAATCCATACCGCTCGAGGGGGCGTGGTTGATGAGGACGCCCTGTACCAAAGCCTTGTTGATGGCCATCTCGGGGGGGCAGGCATCGACGTCTTTACAGAAGAACCTCCCTTTTCCAACGAGCTACTCAAAAAGCTCATTGCCTTACCAAACGTTGTTTCAACCCCTCATATCGGTGCTCAGACCAATGAAGCTTCACGAGCGAATTCCATGGTTATCGCTGAGAAGTTATTAGCACTTCTCAAGTAGTAGCATAACAATTTTATATACAATGGCGGTTCGCTATCCCTTATTACGCGGAGGCGTCTACGTCGATGTACAAACACATTGGCGAGCTCTATGCTAGCCATGATAAAGAATTGAAAGCCCTGATTCGCACGCGGCTAATTGAGTGGCGAAAAGAGCCTGCAACTAACCGCATTAGTAGACCTACTCGACTTGATCGTGCTCGTCAAATTGGGTATCGTGCAAAGCAGGGTTTCATTGTAGTTCGCCAGCGTATAACTCGCGGTTCTCGCCGGAAACCACGACCTACGATGGGTCGGAAACCAAAGAAGATGGGAACGGTGAAAATTACACCTGGTCGTAGCCGGCAATGGATTGCTGAGGAACGTGCGTCCCGAAAATTCCCGAATCTACGAGTGCTTGGTTCTTACTATATCGCTGAGGATGGAAAGAGTCTCTGGTATGAGATAGTCTTGGTTGACCCTTCTCATCCCGCAATCCAAGCTGATCAGCGGATTAATTGGATTTGTGAACCAGTTCAAAAGGGTCGAGTATTTCGAGGATTAACTCCTGCAGGTAAAACTTCACGTGGTCTACGCCACAAGGGAAAGGGCGCCGAGAAGCTTCGTCCTAGTATCGGGAAATATGGTCGAAGAGGAAAGTAATTGCACTAAATTCCTTTTGGGAAGTGACGAACCTGTGTCCGTATCGGAACGGGGGCCAGCTCGAATTGATGTACAAGCACTAGTGCATGCAACTGAGGATGAAGAGAAAGTCAAAACAGCAATTACCAATCTGTTTCCCGAAGAGGTTCATGCCTTATTAAAATTCAAGCGGAATAAAGTTCGCGGTCATTTTCATAATCCAATTATTCGTTTGGAAATATGCTTAGACCAACGTAAGCAAGTGAAACTTGTTGTGCAGTCTATTGGAAATCGACTCCTTGTAGAAGATCGAAGGGAAATCGCTGAAACCTTCGAGAGTCGTATCAACAAGAAAAGGCACATTTTTCTACGGTTTGATAAGCAGGAATCTTATCAAGGACGTTTACGCATATTAAACCAGGGTGATTCACTGCGTCTGGTAATCCGATTTGCAGGTTCGAAAAATACTCTTGATGAACTGCAAAGCCTTTGTCGTCAATTCAAACTCATTTAGGAGGGGAAACGCATGCGAACCTATGATCTTGATGTTCGTTTAACGCAACGGCAGAGTGATTCAGACGTTAAGCATTTTCTTGATTTGGTTCGAGAACTTGAATTTGCTGGTTTTGCCCTTGAGTCATCCCGACCTCTCGGTCAAAGATTCCATGAAAAGGATTTGAATATCATTCAGCGGGTAACCTTAACACCTCGGAGTGCTACCCGACTGCGGAGTCTTGTGAAGAATCAACGTAATCAGGCTGCTCTTCTTGTCATTCATGGTCGCACAAAACCTGTCTGGTTATCTGCAGCAGAAATTCCTGAAGTCGATATGATAATGCTCCAAGACTTAGATGATTTCACAATTATTGATTCTCAAATCTCTCGAGCATTAGCCAACAATGACAAGCCAGTTGAAATCTGCCTTCAGAAGCTTCTTTCCAATAAAGGACCAGCCCGTTCCCGGCTCATGCGGGTCATGAAAAATGCAATAGACCATTTGCTTCGAGCAAAATGTAACCTAATTCTAACCAGCGGTACAACAGATTATTGGGGGTTAAGGGCTCCCCGTGATCTTGCAGCACTGGGTTATCTGGCTAGCATTCCTGAGACAGAAGCGAAGAATGCAATCTTACAAAGACCATTAGAGCTGATTAAGAAATTACAAACCTCAATGAATTCGGGCTCATCGAAGCCGCACAGGAGGAAGGATTAGATATGCGTTCTCGACGCCGGTATCTAGCGGTTCGCCTTCACACGAAGGAGAAACTTCCCTCAGAATCTACTTTTCGGAACGCAGTTTGGCAACAGTTACAGGAATTATATGGCGAATTAGGTGTTAGCCGCATCGGGTTTTGGTTAATCGCTTATCGTCAAGAATCACACGCTGCGATTCTTCGGTGCCAACATGATCAGGTGGAACCTCTGCGGGCTGCCCTCGCAGCAATGACAAACTGTAATTCAACTCCGCTTCTGCTTCATGTCGTTGGAATAAGTGGGACGATTCGAAAAGCAGTATCTTTGCTTCCACAACTCGATGCCCGAGATGTAATCAAACCTAGGAAACACAGATAGCTGTTTTCTCTTGATTAAAAGACTGTCAGATGCAGGTTTGAGTTGAGTGCCAAAACAGATAAAGCTCGCGTAGCCTTCATACTTTCCGGGGTTCAGTGAAGCCCCGCCGCTCCATACTGAGCCTTGTGCTATGACGATCTCGCGACGAGCCGAGAGCCCCCACCTCTTGTCATTACTAATTAAACGGTTTGAATTCGAACTGAATGCAGTTTTCCCTCAATGAGTTGATAGGCTTTCATTCGTCGGGCAATTATTGATACACCATCAATAATCCAAACAACGGGATTATATGCCATGTATTCTAGATCCCAACCAGAGGGTTTAGGTGGTGCAGGATGGGAGTGATATATTCCTACCTGTACTAATCCCTGATTCTCTGCTTCGGAAATAATCCGAAACTGTTCCTCTGGGTCGATCGCAAAGGTTGCTTTGGATTGAGCCACATTTTCCATTTCATCGATTCTTACTACACGGACTGCAGTGTTGGCATCCTCATATATCCCAAAAAGTAAAGCGACGCCTTCAAGGGGTGTGGCGCGATGCCGAATTCGGTATAATTGTCGGCGTTGTGGTCTGGTTATGCGTATTGTCCAGATACGGTGTACTGGCATGGGGAACCCACAGCCAAAGACTTTTAAGCTTCTCACCTTTTGAGTCATCGCATCCCAAGCCCGTGAAAGTGAGGCTGCTATTGTCAATGTCGTCAGACAAAGGTAGAGAGCGTCGGTACATTCGGCGAACATTACTCATTAGTTTGTTCGCAGTTATAATCTTCAGCATTTTCATTGCGCTAATGGTGATCCCAACTAGTCCCCTGCTTCCTTCTCTGGAACTACTCGGGCCAGTTGTCACAGGGATCTTGGCAATTCTTTTTTTGACGATCATGTTCATCGGATTGATAGTTTTCCTTGGAAACCTTCGTGAATGGTATGGAGACACGGCTGGATGGTTTGAAGTTGTATTGA
The DNA here is from genome assembly GCA_016840405.1 of Candidatus Hermodarchaeum yapensis. Classification (GTDB taxonomy): domain Archaea; phylum Asgardarchaeota; class Hermodarchaeia; order Hermodarchaeales; family Hermodarchaeaceae; genus Hermodarchaeum; species Hermodarchaeum yapensis. Next base: position 15,360 of record JAEOSK010000011.1, on the reverse strand, counting down.
TCTGGATAATCATCGTTGTTATTGCCTTTATTGGGTTTGGTGGGCTTGCTGCGCTCCTTACGGCCTTACTTTGCATTGGGATCGTCTATTATATCCACCTTGTTCAGGACTAGGTGTGTTTTGTTCATTCTTGAGCCTGAGAGGCAGTCAAGAATAAAATTTTAAAGGCGCTGCTCCTAAACGGCAAAACTGTAAGATGTAACGTGAAAGTAAGAGGGCCAACACACTTCCCTTCTTATGAGACGTTGATGGAGGCACCCTCATTGCAAAGCCAGACAGCGAGCTACGATATCGCCCTAACCACATTTAGTCCTGATGGACGCCTCTTTCAGGTTGAATACGCATTCGAAGCGGTTCGAAAGGGCACTCCAATTCTTGGTATTCGTGGCACCGATGGCGTTGTACTCACTGCGGTCCTCCGAAAACACGTTCTTCAGGAACCTAATCATAATGATAAAATCTTCACAATTGACGATGCAATTGGTGCAGCCATTGCTGGGCTTTCTGGTGATGCACGTACTCTGGTAACCTACGGCCGTGAATTGGCACAAATCCATCAACTAACGTTTGGTGAGCCTATTTCAGTTAAAGTTCTTGGAAAGAAACTAAGCGATCATGTCCAATCCTATACTCAACAGGGAGGCACCCGACCGTATGGCGTTTCAACGTTAATGGTCGGAGTTGATTCAGCGCCCCAACTCTATATGACTACGCCTATTGGCACCTTTTGGAGCTATAAGGCTCAAGCCGTAGGTAATGGAGCAGATGAAATGAATGCAATGTTAGAACGCGAGTATAGATCTGATTTGAATGTGGAGGGCGCCCTGAAATTAGCTCTTCGGGTACATAAGGCAACAGCCGCTTCGCCCCTACGACCAGAGGGATTTATGGCTGCAAAAGTAATGACTAAAGATAAGCGGTTCACACTATTAGACGAGAAGTCTGTGCAAGCCCTTTTTGATACAACCCCATGAAGGAGTGATAGCTGTAATGTCAGGAACCGGAGGAATGCGTGGCGATAAACGCGTCGATTTAGGTGATGCTGTTCTAGCGCGATTTGAAACCCATGGAAAACGCTTTGAAATTGTAGTGGATCCCAAACTAGCCTGGAGCTACAAACAAGGTGAAGAAATTGAACTCCGAGAGGTGCTAGTTGGGGAAACTATCTATGAGGATGCCCTTCGGGGGAAAAAATCGCCGGTTGAAGCTTTAGAAGAGGCATTTGGGACTACAGATGAGCTTGAGGTAGCCAAGCAAATATTGGAAAATGGTTCACTTCAACTCACGGCAGAACAACGCCGTGAAATGGTGGAGAAGCGACGACGACAGGTTATTGATATTATCGTCCGAAATTGCATCAACCCTAAAACCGGGCTCCCCCATCCACCTAAACGAATCGAGTCCGCAATGGAAGAAACTCATATAGTGATTGATTCCACACGGACTGCAGAAGAGCAAGTCCGGGACGTCGTTAAATCCCTGCAACCAGTTATTCCTATTCGGATGGAAATCCAACAATTAGCGGTAAAAGTCCCTCCAGACTTTGCTCCCAAAGCCTACGGAATTGTCGAACGATTAGGAACCATCGCAAAGGATGAGTGGCAAAAAGATGGCTCATGGATTGCCATCGTCGAGGTTCCAGGTGGCCTCCGCGGTGAACTCATAGATGCTTTGAACAACCTTACCCGTGGACGCGCCGAAATTAAGATACTCAAAAAAGAATCAATATAGGAGGAAAAACTCACATGTCAATTTATTTTGAACAACAAGACATTGTGGTTCCTGGCCAACTACTTGCTGAAGGCGATTATCGTCAAGGCGATGGTGCCTACAAAGAACAAGAGCAAGTCTTTGCAGCCGTCATTGGACTTGCAAAGATGAAAGGAAAAACCATCTATGTCGTTCCCTTACAGGGACAATATACTCCTAAAGTCCGAGACATTGTCATCGGAAAAGTTGTTGAAGTGACCCTAAATGGCTGGCTTGTGGACATAAATAGTCCATATCCTGCGATGCTCCCAGTCATGCATGCCCTCTCTCGTCGCGATGCGACGCATGCAAAGGAAAACCTTCGAAGATGGTATGATCTCGGTGAATCTGTTGTAGCTGAAATAATTGCTGCAGATCGAACGCGGGACCCCCTAATCACGACACGAGGCCGTGGACTTGGAAAAATCCGTGGAGGAGTTCTCATGACGATTACTCCTGCTCGTGTACCGCGACTGATTGGTCGGAAGGGTTCGATGATTAATATGTTGAAATCCGAACTCCAAACCGACATAGTCGTTGGACAAAATGGTGTTGTCTGGATGAAGGGGAGTCCTGACCGTGTTGACATAACTATTGACGCAATTCGTCAAATTGAACGCGAAGCCCATACTAGCGGATTAACTGATCGCGTTCGTGAAACCATTAGTGCAAAGCTTGCTGATATGAAAGGTGAAAAAGATGAGTGATAAGAAAGCTGAAGCAGAACAACCACTAATTGATGGGAAGGGACTTCGAACGGATGGACGAAAACTCGATGAACTTCGTCCCATACACTTGGAAGTGGGAAACCTCAGCCGAGCTGATGGATCTGCTTACATCGAACATGGAAGGAACAAAATCGTCGCAGCGGTGTATGGACCACGTGAACTGCATCCACGGCATTTAGCCCAATCAGATCGTGCCCTGCTCCGGGTCATCTATCGTATGGCGACTTTTTCTGTTTCTGACCGGAAACGCCCCGCTCCTAGTCGTCGAGAGCATGAAATTTCTATGGTTCTGCGCCAAGCCCTTGAACCTATGCTATTCCTGAAAATGTATCCCCGCGCTGCCATTGATGTCTTTATACAAGTCCTCGAGGCTGATGGGGGGTCACGGTGTGCCAGTGCTACAGTGGCAGCTCTTGCCCTGGCAGATGCTGGCATTCCAATGCGAGGGCTCGTTGCAGGAGTCGCTGCAGGGAAAATCGACGGGAAAATCGCTGTAGATTTAAGTGATATCGAAGACAAAATTGGGGATGCAGATGTTCCCACAGTAATGGCTCCCGAGCGTGGTGAAATTACCCTTCTCCAGATGGATGGTAAACTCACGAAGAAAGAATTAGCCACTGCTCTTCAAATGGCTGAAGAAGGCATCCACCAGATTCACGAAATGCAAAAAGAAGTTCTCTTAAAGAAATACGCTAAGATTCGTGATCAAATCGCTGAAGTTTCACCAGAACTTCTTGAGAAAGTTGAAGAAATCAAAGAAGAAAAGCCCAAAGAAGAAGAGCCCAAAGAAGAAGAGCCCAAACCAACACGAAAACGCACCAAACGGACTACCCCTGCGAAGGCCGAAGAAAAAACAAAGACGACAAAGAAAACAAAAACGCCGAAAAAGAAGAAAACTGAATCACCAAAAGAGACGGAGTGAAATGATAATGAAAATAGTTGCAGAAATTGATCGAGAACGAATCAGTACGCTACTACGCGAAGGAAAGCGAGTTGACGGTCGAGGTTTTGATGAAATTCGACCAACCAAATTAACTCAAGACGTTATTTCCAAGGCTGAGGGTTCTTCTGAAGCGTGGTTAGGTAAGAGTCGAGTACTTGCTGGTGTTAAAATCCAGGTCGGAAGGCCTTTCCCTGACACTCCTGATGAAGGAGTTGTTATTACCTCCGCTGAACTCTTTCCCATTGCTTCTCCTGAATTTGAGTTGGGTCCACCTGGTGAACAAGCCATCGAATTAGCGCGAGTGGTGGATCGTGGAATTCGCCATTCAAGTGCGATTCAACGGTCTTCCTTATGTATCAAATCTGGTGAGCACGTTTACTTGGTCATGTTAGACTTGTATATCCTTGCAGACCATGGTAATCTCATTGATGCGGCATCCCTGGCGGCAATCGGCGCTCTGATGAACACTAAACTTCCAAAGGTCAATGTTACTGAGGACGGCACAGCTGAAGTACTGGAAGAAACGTTTCCTCTCGAAATGGGTCCACCACCACTTACGGTCACCTTTGCGAAAATTGATGGGACACTTGTTGCTGATCCCACCTTGGAAGAAGAGAATGTCATGGACGGTCGAATTTCCATTGCTATTGATGGTGATGACACCATCTCTTCGATGCAGAAGTCTGGTGGGGTTCCTTTCACATATCAGGAAGTTACTGATGCCATTGAACGCGCGAGCAAAATTGTTAAAAAGATGCGTAAACAGCTTCCCCAACGGTGAGTAATTCCATGGGTCGAACAAAGAAAGCAGGACGAGCAGGGCGTTTTGGCGCTCGATATGGAGTCACACTTCGACAGCGAGTAGCAAAGATTGAAGCCAACATGAAAATGTTGCATAAATGTCCCAGCTGTCAAACTAAAGCGGTTCGTCGCTTATCAACCGGAATCTGGACCTGTCGTAAATGTGGTCATACCTACACAGGTGGAGCTTATGTTCCTGCTACCGACGCTCAGAAAATTCTCCGGTCATTTCGTGAACGCTCTGCGAGCGGGCGAACATAGTGATTGCCATTGGGACGACTCGTAAACCCACTCAACGTATTCGTAGCTTCATTAAAGAACTCTCTCGGGTAATTCCAGGGTCCATTCGCTTTACTCGAGGCAAACAAAGCTTTGGTGAGTTCTGTGATACAGCACAGAATCTTGGTTCAACGCGAATAATGCTTGTTGGAGCCTATCATGGAAACCCGGGGCGCCTTGGATTTCTTGAATTTAACGGTGAAATCTGGGAATTTCAACCTCCCACCATCATAATAAAAACAACCCGATTACTTCGAGAAAGCAAGGTTAAACCCACAAGTGGAATCAAAAATCTGTATGTCATACCCGATTCCTCACCTGACCAAAATAAAGCTAAACTACTAGCACAGGCAATAGATGTGCCGTATTCTACTCGCGAAGAACTTCCAACACAGAAAGGGAAAGCAGCACTGCTACGGGTGGGAATTGCTCAATACAAGTCGATAGATTTTTTGTCTCTGGATGAACAACAACCACTAGGGCCTTCAATAGTAACCAAACAATTCCTAACCAAACCAATGGGAGATCATAAACGATGGTAACTCCTCCCGGGAACTCGAATTCAGCACAAACTCAACAATACAAGCTTACCATAACACTCCATGCAAAAAATCCCGCAAACCGGGATGCAGTCCTTGCTGCCCTAAAACCAGAATTTGCGTCGATAGATTCAAAAAGAGTTGCGCTTCTGGTTAAGTCCAATCAGAATCAACTAGTGTTTCACCTTGCTGCCAAGGACGTTACGGCGCTTCGTGCCGCCGCCACTTCGCTTGTGCGATTGTATTTGGTGGCTGATGGTGTACACCAATTTACGGTGATGAAAAATGGGTGAAGAACTTCCACCACGTGTTCGCCAACAACTTGCGCGAGTTCAACAAACACGTGATAGTTTACAATATGTAACCGCCTTGCTGGTCCAAGTCAAACAGCAATTTGCCGAAACCAATAATGCCCTTGAGCAGGTGAAGGGCCTTACCGCAAAGAGTGTGGTCTATCAAGCCGCTGGTCCATTACTCTTTAAGACAACTAAAGCCAGTGCGAAAAAAGCCTTGGAGGAACAGAACGAGGCCTTGGAAGTTCGAGTGAAATCACTAGAAAAACAGGAAGCCCAATTACGGAAACAATTCGAAACTCTCCAAGAAACCCTCCGAGGAATGCTAGGTCAACCAGGTCCTGCCCCCGCAGGCTAGTACGAAATCCAAGCCTGCCACCGGCATCACAAAAATGATGGCGGGTCTATCCCTTGAAACAATTATCCCCTTCTCAATTACTTACAACACTTACAGACCACATCAAAGACTCAGCAGCAATTGTCATGCACCAAAGTGCTGATCCTGATGCCGTGGGAAGTGCAGCCGCCCTAGCAAATCTCCTCACACTTCGTTCTAAAATTAACGTTCAAATATTCGCTGAAAGTCTCAATCGAAGCGCAAAAAATGTAGCCAACGCCTTCAACCTCCCCCTTGCCACTCCCCAAAATCTTGCCTTACATTCTACAATAATCTTGATCGATTTGAATAATGTCGAACAAATGGGCACTCTAGCCCCTTATCTCCCAAAAAAAGATGTTACCACTTTTTGCATTGACCACCACGTGCCGCACAAGGATCTTCCCAAACTCGTTGACTTCAGCCTTTATGATGATGAAATATGTTCAACAGCAGAACTAGTGCTACAGATTTGGGAAGCTAGCGACCATTCACCTTCGCCTGATGTGGCAACGCTTCTAGCCTGTGGTCTTGTATATGATTCCCGCCATTTTCATATCGCCACAAACAAGACCTTTGAACATTTTCTCTCATTACTCCACTACGGTGCAGACTTTAAACGCGTTCTGAATCTTCTTTCTACACCACTGGACAAATCCGAGCGGGTTGCCCGGTTAAAGGCGGCAAAACGAACAGTCGTGTACGATGAATTTGGACTCCTAATCGCTGCAACAACGATCCGTTCCTATGAGGCTAGTGCAAGTCGTGCCCTTATTGGGTTAGGGGCAGACATCGCTATTGCCTGTGCCATGAAAAAGGATGAAGTTCGCGTAAGCTCGCGATGCAACTCCGCTGTAAACCGTGATTACGGGTTAGATCTCGCCAAGGATGTAATGGAGCCGCTGGGTGAATTGATTGGAGGTGCCGGAGGAGGCCATCCCTCAGCGGCGGGGGCTAATGGAAAGGCATCCAGCGATCATGCCTTAGGGTTAGCATTACAATTGCTCCGGAAAACTCTAAAAGACCATCATGACACATCCCACACGACCCCGAATTCAGGTGCCGTTGGGTGACCCAGTGTGAGCATTGAAATTGACCAGCTCTCCTTCACGTATTCGACTTCCGACACCAAAGTCTTAGACAATATTTCTCTATCTATCCCTCAAGGGGCGTTTTTCGGGCTAGTTGGACCCAGCGGCTGTGGAAAAACTACTCTCGCCCGATGTTTGAATGGGTTAATTCCGCATTTTCATCCTGGGACCCTTGAAGGATCAGTCAAAGTCCATGGTTTAGATACTCAAGAACACCCCGCACATGAGCTAGCGCAGAAAGTCGGTTTAGTATTTCAGAATCCAGAAAATCAATTAATTGCTCCAACGGTGGAACGGGAACTGGCATTTGGTCCAGAGAATCTCGGAGTTCCCCGTAATGAAATTCGCCACCGAGTTGAAACTCTAATACAACAAATTCATCTTGAAGATATTCGAGATAAAGCACCCTACGAATTATCGGGTGGCGAACAGCAACGCGTTGCTATTGCAGCCGTTTTAGCACTCCAACCGGATATCCTCGTCCTAGATGAACCCACGGCTAACCTTGACCCTCTTTCAGCATTTGAAGTTTTAGAACTGCTTGCCCAGTTAAATCGGGATATGCGGCTAACGATTTTATTAATTGAACATCGACTGGAACTCGTGCTCCCACACATCCAAGAACTCGTTGTCTTAGCAGAAGGACGCATACTTACCAAGGGTCCACCCAGTCAGGTTATCAACAAACCTACCGTTGCTAAGGTTGGAGTAGCTGTGCCCCCCATAATCCAGCTTTTGAAACGTATAAAGCATCCCAATATCCGCGCGGCCACTGACCTCTCAGTTGACCAAGCGGTGAAAACGATCTTGCAGGAGCTTCGCAAATGATATTCTTTGACGATGTCTGGTTCGAGTACGAACCTAATCAACCCGTTCTTCGGAACCTCAGTCTGCAAATACAACCTGGTGAAACTGTTGCTTTAATGGGGGAAAACGGTGCAGGAAAAACCACTTTGGCCAAGCATATCAATGGGCTGCTGAAACCTACACGTGGCACAGTTTACCTCGAAGGCGTTGATACTCGCAAGACATCCACCGCACAACTTGCGCGAAAAGTCGGATTTGTATTCCAAAATGCGGATCACCAACTTTTTGCTGACACACTTCAAGCGGAAATCGGCTTTGGGCTGCGAAACCTAAACTTTTCAAAAGAAGAAATTGATGAACGGGTGAATCGGTTTCTGACACTGTTTGAACTCACAAAGTATCAGGACCAATCTCCATTCCTGCTGAGTGGTGGTGAACGAAAACGGTTAGCTCTCGCTTCTGTATTGTGCGTCGAACCGCAGGTGCTCATTTTAGACGAACCGACTCAGGCGCAAGACGCGCTGCAAAAACAAAAACTTCTTGACTTTATAGCCTCTTTTCGCAAATCAAATCATATCCTATTGCTCGTCACTCATGATGTTGAATTTGCTGTCAAAGCCGTTGACCGTATTGTCGTTTTATCACAGGGTGAACTTATTGCTGATGGAACCCCTCGACAAATTCTCAGTAATCTTTCAATTCTAGAACGGGCACGCCTTTTACCTCCGCAACTCACCCAGTTTGCCCACCAACTCGCTGAACATGAACCACGATTTCCTACTGATCTCTTGACACTTACTGAAGCAGTCAAGGCGGTTAATCAAATACTCCGGAGGTCTAGGTGAAGCGTCACATGGCTGCTATCTTTGAAGCATTTCGGTTTAAGCAGAAGCACACCTTCATGCACGGCCTCGATCCCCGCACTACGTTTTTCATGGCGGTGTGTTTTTCCGTTCTTGCTATGCTCTTTCTGGAACTCCTCCCGCTCTTAATCATCATACTATCTATGCTTCCGTTTGTCCTCCTAGCTAAGTCCATCGGGCAATGGTCCCGAAGCCTCAAGGGGCTTGCCTTTCTCGCAGGGTTCATTCTCATCATAAACTCATACTTTATCAGCTTCTCCTTCGCGGTATCCACCGTTCTACGACTCACAGCATTAATGACGGCATTTTCCATCTTCTTTCTAACCGTCCATCCCGACGACTTCGCCCAAGCCCTCATAGAAATGCACATACCCTACGAATTCGCCTTTGCGTTCTCCATGGCTGTACGCTATGTTCCCACCATCGCTACAGAAACGGAAACCATTCGTGACGCCCAAATGTCGCGAGGTCTTGAATTAGAAAGCGGCAACATCCTCCAACGTGTTCGTAACTATATTCCCATCCTAATTCCTGTTATCGTTAGCTCAATACGCCGCGCTCTTCAAGTGGCAGAAAGCCTTGAATCCCGTGCCTTCGGTTCTACAGCATCACGGACTAGCCTGTATGGTCTTAAGTTGCGAAAACGTGATTTTGCCCTCATGATCTATTCACTCCTATTACTGCTACTTGGGCTCTACGTAACTTTCATCCTTCGAACCATGCTTCCTTCACCCCTACCAGATTGGTTTTTCTGGACCTTCCCCTTCTAATCAGTTGCAAATGATTTCCCAATCTTCAGGTGAAAAAGATGACATCTCTACTTCTCCAAGAAACACGCATTGGTCCGATGCTTCACCAGATCGGCATATTTGGTGGCACTCTAGCAAAATCAGGGGCATCTTCTGACCTCGTGGAATTAGCTCAACGGATTGCATTCGATCATGATGCCACATTTCAATTAGTCAATGCCGATACTGTAGCTAGTCCCAAACATTTACTCTTCGCTGCAATCCATGCTTTAACCGCGTTTCATCGCGGTACGCAGCGCGCTTCAACCCTTGCCATGGAACTCCTTCGATTTGCTGCCGCTCAACGTCAAATTTCTCAAGCGTTGAACCTATTAGGGATTACAGAATCCACGTTACACCTTGGTGGGGTAATCATTGGTGAGAGCATCACAAAGATTCAAAATGTTCATCAAGATTTCTTACATCTTGCTAATGTAACCGATGATCCAGTCGTGTTAGAAATAAATTCAAAAAAGAAGGAACAAGCCATTCAAGACGCTTATCAAATTACAGCAAGAGAACTCGATGCGATAATGATTTCGGAGAGTTCTGAAGATCGAATAGCGGCGCTACAAAAACTTGTATATGATCGATGTGCGCTTCTCGCAATTTCTCGTTAAGGACGACGAAGTGTCACAATTTCGTCTTCTCGGAGCAAGGCAAGACCTGTTACTGGTCCTAGAATTTCAACACCTACAACCCAGTCATATGCTTCGAGATCAACTTTTCCTGGAAACTGCGTGGCGATTTCATGTAATAATTTATCTCGGTCCAAACCAGTATCTCTGCGGTTCAAGTTTACACGAAACTTCGCGGATTTCGTCATGCCTTTAGCTAGTTTCTTACTCCCCGCTCGAATTCCATCAAAGGTGCTTTCAACCACTAAATCAATAGGATGGATTTTCAGCAAATCCTTGATAATCCAAGGCATTCGATGGACAATTTTATTTAATTTTATCACAAACTCGTGTGCATCTAGACTGATTTTTCCAACCACAAGACATGTGATTCCTGTCATTTTACACCATTCAAGCGTTCCCAGAGTCGGATCCTCGTCGATAATCCGCCGCAGCTCTTGACAACTTTCGGCTTCTTGAAACCGTCGACAGGATATTAGCAAATTAAATTCATCATTGACCGACAGCATATGGCTCAATGGGTGCACGCTTCCGTTTTTAAATCTTCAGGAACCGTTTTTCTCTGTCAACGGACTACAGGTTTTCTTCTCACTCAAGAAATGGGTCTAACTCTGCAGCTCGTATAGCCCCTTCGCGAATGATTACTGGTGGTTCAACTGTGCAATTGATGATGGTAGAATCAGCATCATGGTGAGTGGGTCCTGCGTCGATGATAAGATCAACTAAGGATCCCACTTGTTCTGCGGCTGCATCAGCAGTTCGAGGGCTAGGTAATTCGGATTTGTTAGCACTAGTTCCAATAATGGAATAACCCAGTGAATGGATGACTGCGATGGCTACAGGATGGTTGGGTATCCGAAGTGCGAGAGAGCGATCTGGTCCTGAAATTCCTGGTGGGAATGGTCGACGTCCGGGAACAATGAGTGTGAGCGCTCCAGGCCAAAATTGGGTGGCTATAGTTTGAGCAACCGGTGTGAATTTGCCAAGGAAAAGAGCTTGCGCAATATTTCCTACTAGAAGTGGCATCCCCGGTTTATCGGTTCGTTCTTTTATTGTTAATACACGATTGACAATGGTGGCATCTGCTGGGTTCCCCGCCAAGCCATAAGCAGTATCTGTCGGGAGAATGACAATTCCACGACTTCGAATGAGATTCACTACCTCTTGGATTACATCTGACTCCGGATTCTCCGGGTTGACTGTCAGACGCCTAGTCATTTTTGAGTTGCCACCACTAATGTAGAGAACATCCATCGCATAAAATCTGTTCGAGGCTCCATCTGTGCAGGCAATAATCTTGGCCAGTGGTCGTGGTTCCCGCCTTATTCCTATTACCGATTACCATCCCAAACCGCTTCTCCCTGCAGCCAATCGCCCCCTTCTGGACTATTTACTCACAGCCGTCATCACAACAGGCATCACCAAGATACTCGTAACCATGGGATATGCCAGCGACCAAATTCAACAATATCTAACCAATTCCTTCTTGGCTCCACATATCCGACCAGTGCTAGCAACAAACTGGGAACACAGCCCATTAGCTTCCTTCCAGTCAGTCCTCCCCTACTTATCAGCCAACACTCCGTGCATCCTCATCCCCGGTGATTTATACATCTCTGCCACCAATCTGCAACAACTTACGAACACATCAGAGGAGGTGGCACTTCTATACGATCCACAAACTCGTCGGCCAGGCACGCTCCTCCAACTCGATTCATCTCAACATATCCATGAATTAACCCAATCCCCCGCATTTATCCCCGAATACTATTCTGGGCTACCCGCACTAAAAGCGACTTCTGCATTCTTTGAACACACGTTAGCCACGTGTAAAGGGGAACCTTCAACAATCTTTGATCTCTTGCAATGCTGGCTCGCTCAGGGTCAATCTATTCGGGGAATTCCTGTTACAGATGAGGGATGGTTTGATATTGACACCCCAGCTGATCTCGTTGCCTTGAATCACCATATTCTATCCAAAGGTTGGCCTCCCACCCCGGTCCCCGCTGGCACCTATCTTCCTCCGAACACTTCGATGTCAGGTCCTGTAGAAAATGACACTCTTACAATAGGGGAAAACTCGCTGTTGGAGGGTCCACTTCTGCTGGGTGCTGAAATAAAAATTGGAACGAATTGTGTAATTCGAGATGGTACTAGCCTCGGGGATCACACTATTGTTGAATCAAATACCCAGCTGTCACGCTGTGTCACCTTCCCTCGTACGCAGGTTCCTCCAAATGCTGAAGTAACTTCCGCGGTGTTAGACACAAAAGGTAATGCACTACATTAACTAGACAGAGACACGAGAATCATGCCTTCACGCTTTCGCCTTCGTCGGGTGTTCGGTCCCCTCGTTCGAATCGTCGCTCGCGGATTCATTCGTCTAGGCATTTCGCCAAATGTGATCAGTGTGCTCGCCTTCCTCCTTGGTCTTTGTGCCGCAATTGTTCTCCTCCTCTTTCACTGGTATGTCATCTATGCCTTGTTGGTGTTTTGTGCCGGGCTTCTAGATGGCGTCGATGGAGAAGTCGCCCGACAGACAAACCAAATGTCAGTCACTGGAGGATTTTTCGATTCCATGCTAGATCGCCTTGTTGACGTGATTGTGCTTTTCCCTTTCTTGTGGCTTCTCAATCCATTACCACAACTTGGTCCTACTGTATGGTGGGTGGCCCTAGCAATAACGGGGAGTTTGCTAGTTAGCTATGCACGCAGTCGGGCACAAGCGGCTGGCGTCACAGACACTGACGTGGGACTTGCTGCCCGATCAGAACGCCTCTTCATTCTTGTCGTAACAAGTCTCCTAGTCGTGGTTTACCCCGCATTTCCGTATCTTGGTTTACTTCTCGTCGCTTTCCTGAGTCATCTTACAGTCATGTATCGCGTGCTCTATTATCGACGCCAGTTACAGGCAATGGACACTCCGAAACCTTAAACCAGTATAGATTTGGAGCCCTTATCATCATGTCATCGGTATCCGTTTCTCATGGGTCTGGTCCCGAAGCACTGGCACAGGCAGTGGTTCAACAACATGTGATTATCCTTGTTGATGTGCTACGGGCAAGCAGTACCATCATTACAGCACTAGCCAATGGTGCCTCCCAAATTATTCCGGTGACAACGGTGGAAGAAGCTCGTGAACGGATTTACCATTTCCCTAACGGGTTCTTGGCTGGGGAACGCGCCGCTCACCCACCAGCGGGATTCGATTATGGAAATTCTCCGCGTAGCTTCCTCACCGACCGCATTCGCGGACGTCCCATCATTCTCACGACCAGTAATTTCACCCGCACCCTTGGCACTCCACATGAGAACGCGATTATTCTTGTAGGGGCATTTTTGAATATCGAACACGTTGCAGCGACGGCTCGACATTTCGCACAGACACTGCAACGACCAGTGTCGGTGATTTCAGCGGGGAGTATGCGCGGGTATGCAGCTGAGGACGACTTTACCTCCCATCATATCATCAGTCGACTCCAATTTCCCGACGACCCCCCTAGCTACGCTGATCGCGGCGATATCAGTCGTGAACTCTTAGTGAGTCGTCATGGCTCAATTTTAGTTCAAGCTGGGTATGAAGCGGATATCACTTTTTGCTCCCAAACTAATCGCTATGAGTTAACACCCATTCTTCACAAGGGTGCGTTTGTCACCTTTTCGCCAGAACTGTTCAACCACGCATCCATGTAACCGTGCCTAACTCGGTCACAAAAATACAGGGTAGATCAAACTCAATCGATGACTGATACAAGGCAAGAGCGCAGACCTTGCCGCCACCGGTGACATCTATGAGGATCGCGTGTTCTCGAATGAGTTCTTGGGAAAGGGTAAACACCAATTCATACATCTTACCCAAGTCGTTGTAAAAAATGTCAGAGGGCACTTCATGAAGGATGCGTTCGGGGGTCAGTCCGCTGAGCCGTCGACGCGTGGCTTCTTCCACGAAATAATGATACTTCTCTGGACGGAATGCCGTTTCAGCCCGAATACGTTTGGGTACGGCATGTAATACGCCGGGATCTTCCCCAATCGCTCCAAGGTATGCAACAGGAGCTTCAACACCCAGCACACGACGTACGCTTTGAATTTCATGGGAGATAAGGCGTGCCGCTTTTTCCTTCCCATCCCGGAACCGCTCGATGAGCCCATTATTTTCCAGGTGTTGCAGGTTAAAATAGAGCATGGCATCAGATACTTCATCCACAGGCTTAGATACTCGTCGAGCAATTGCAGCACGAAGAACTAAACCCGTCTGTGGACCATCAAGTAATTGACGGAGAATAATTTTGCGGGCCTCAACGCCCCCGATGACGCGTTTAACTTTCGCTGTAGACACCCTGTGCCACCATGTTGCCGAATTCACTCATCAGCGCTAGTATACCCAGAAGTTGGGTTACTACAAAAAATAACTTGAAAGCCGCGCATATAAATGACTCGTCTTGCTAAACCTATGCCTAGACGGGTTTGCGGTTTAATTCAACATCTACATCATTGATAACGTTGATAGAGATGACGCCAAAACCTGCCTGAATCTTTATAAACAAATTTCGGGGAGAACTTCTTGGGAATACAAAGACCAGCCTGGGACAGTATTCCAGCTGAACTTACCCTTTTAAGAAAAAACCCTTCGAAGGAGATGAACCAAACATTGGCAGCAGAAGAAGAAATGGTCACCGCCAAACCCTTGGTGGTTGACAACGGCACCGGCCTCAGCAAAAACGGCTACGCCGGTGAAGACCAGCCACGCAGCGTCTTTCCAACGCTTATCGGGTACCCCAAGTACCCAGCCTACATGACTGACGTCGAACACTACACCCGCGAATACTACATCGGCGAAGAAGCCCTCCAACTCCGAGGTGTCTTGAAGCTCGTCTATCCCATCGCCCACGGTCAAATCACTGACTGGCCCGCCATGGAAAAGATCTGGCACTACACCTTCTACAACGACTTACGTGTTGACCCCACCGAACACCCCGTCCTCTTAACCGAAGCGCCCCTCAACCCACGGGCCAACCGGGAAAAGATGGCCGAAATCATGTTCGAAACCTTCAACGTCCCCGCCATCTACGTCGCCATGCAAGCCGTCTTAAGCCTGTATGCGTCCGGGCGGACCACCGGCCTCGTCGTCGACTCCGGCGACGGCGTCACCCACATCGTCCCCATCTATGAAGGCTTTGCCCTAACCCACGCCATCAGTCGTGTCGACCTCGCCGGACGCGACATCACCGAATACCTCCGACGCCTCCTCCGACAACGCGGCTACAGCCTCACCACCACCGCGGAACGCGAAATCGTCCGCGACATCAAAGAAAAACTGTGCTACGTCGCCTTAGAGCCCGAAAAAGAAACCAAACTGGCCGAAAAAGTCGCCGGCATGGAAAAGAAATACATGCTCCCCGACGGCTCCACCCTCACCGTCGGCGCCGAACGCTTCCAAGGCCCAGAAGTCCTCTTCAACCCGG
>JAEOSK010000039.1 GCA_016840405.1 Candidatus Hermodarchaeum yapensis | reverse complement strand
AATGCGACATGCAATTCGCCGGGCAATTGAAGGACGACCCACCATTGACGAATTGCTCAGAGACAAAGAATATGCCAAACATCCATTTCAATACGAACCATAATGCTACTCAAGCTAGATCGTTGCTAAAAAGTTCTCAACTTCGATTCGCTTTCTTTTATCATGTGGAAGCGCTTGTAAAGCCCACTTGATTCCATCGGTTGTACTAGCAGTAGTTGCATGCCAAGTAACACTTACACGACCCGCGTCAAAAAGATTGATTACAACGGGATTATACGGGATACCAATTCCTAGGCTGTTGCATAAAGCCACCTCATCTTTCATCAACTTTGGTGGATTAGCTAAAACGATTTTCCATAACACTTTTGCATCATTTGCTAGGTCTGCCTTTTCTGAATCTTTAAGATTTTTCAAGCGCCCCCAAATAAGACGAATAAGTTTTTTTGATTTGATTTTTCCATAAGAACGTTGAGTTTGATTGCCGAATTCAGAGATTATTCTAATATGCTTATGGCTGATTCTGGGTGTGAATGAATATTCTTCAGATTTGATCCTTGCATCAAGAACTGCAGTTCGTGACCACCTAAAGCAATTATCTCGAGAAATAAAACTTCCTTCTTCAGGTATTAGCTCTTGAAGATATTTTCGTTTGATTTCTCGGTTGGCTTTTAGAATCGTATGTGGAAGTCCAATGTTCAGAATGGCTCGATCACCAACAGGCATCCCCCAACACTCTAATAACCTTCCAATTATTGCAGGGAGATTTAGGCGAGTACATCCATTAGAATGCTTTCGCTCACTAAATTCAACATCACCAAGTTTGCTAATAAGGTGTTTAACTATTTGAAGACGGTCAGAATCTTTTTCAGTATAGTGCAAACAACGACGTTTATTGAGATGCCCATCACAAATCATTGCTGCGAACAGTTGTGTTCTTAGGGGTTCGAGTTTTGGGAATCTAGGGTTCAAAATACGTCCGCGGTTAAGGTGACCTTTTCCAATGTGACTGATTTGCCTTCTAATGTTATTCAAATCCTGATTAGTTGCATTGAGAAGAAAATGAAGTGTTTCACCTTGCATTCTAGGGTGGTTTCGTAAGAGATCTGAGATTGCAACTACTTCAGGAACTTTGTAGAAAAAGTTAGTAATTTGGCTAACAAGCCGACCAAGACTCCGGTCACTTTTCAATTGAAGATGTTGACGAGTATAGTCAATCAGCTGTTTCTTGAATGCAAGAGTGCGAAAGTAAAAAGTTTCACCAGCATAGATATTCAGCCAATTGTCAGCACTGGTGCTACGATACCAGAAATAGAAATTTTCATTGACTAGACCAATTTGGAGCGTAAATTGTATTTTAGATGAGATTAATTGTTCACTCAAAATTCGTTCAATAGTGGTCTTGCTCTTTCTTTCAATAATTGCAGTATTAACTGCAGATTGATTAAATGAATGGAGATCTTGCCCTAATTCAAAGAAACCAACAAATGGTGAAACTTGTCTTTTACCAAAAAGTGATTTTATACTTGAAGTTATTTTCCTAATAAGTTGATGCATAGAAGCAGAGGCCAAGTTGATCCCTTACAGAAACATCTGCTAAGTGAATGGACTTTAGTGCCCAAAGAGTACTTTTGGTCAATTTTTCCGTTGGAAATCTGTTAAAAACTACAATTTTCAATAAAAGATTCTAATCATCTAAATCAAAATATCAATTTGATATTTTCGAGAAGCAAGGCAATGAAGAGTGCGCCAGAGAGAAGGTCAGCAGTTGTTCCAGGATTTAATTCTGAGCCCTTCGAATGAAGATATTCATCGAAAGGAGTAACATATTCATGCCACTGTCTTGCGGGAGTTTTTATGATGCGGGCATAAATTTTCTGAGCCTGTTCCATTACTTGTTGAGCGGCTTTGGGCCCACCTTTTCGTTGGATGAATGTGTCAGGGCGGTCGCTTAACGTCCACAAATAAGACGCGAGGACAGCATCTTCGATGCGCGCATAACGATTCAAAGCGATTATCATTTGAGGATACAAGGTATTGAATGTGTAGGCAAAGTCAGTTGTATATTCTTGTGCAATTGAATCATACGATGCAGCAAGCGCTTGTAAGTTAAGTATTGTGTAATTCTCGCGACGAACTAAAGCAATTGTATGTGGTGATTGAAAATCGAAAGTCTGCGAACGTGGAGTCCATTCAGGTGATTTCGGAATTGCGCCTCCTGGGCTAGCAATTTGTAGGGCGCGAACAAATTCAATAGCATCAGTGACATTGGAATTATGAAGAATTTGCGTTAGACTTTGACGAAGACGATTCTTTGAAAGTTTTTGTGTAGAGATGGCATTACCTGCGGCTATTGCAAGAGGGATAAGTAGGAGAATTGTTCCAAGAAGGGTATTTTTTTCATGTAGCTTCATCGATGCCTGCACTGCACGTTTGATTAGGACACCTAATTTATTAGACTCAGCACCAGAACTTTGCAAGTGGTAACCCCACTCAGCAGCTTTGTATAGTGGATGAATCAACTGCGTGATGCTGGCTGCAAAATGGATAATTCGTGTATCTGGATGATCACGGTATCGATGAACATTTCCAGGTTTTGGTGTGAGGATGTCTAAAAGCATAGCTAATTGTGCCTTTTCAGAAATCTCGCACAATCGCTCTTCGACGCTTACCTCTCGATTCATCGGAAGAAATCACCTGTCATGCAAAGGATGATTTGGACAAGTATAAATCTAAGGATAGCGAAATTTGACATGCAGCATGAACACCAATATGATAGTGTACTTGTCAAGTATAGATTTACAAACGAGCTAACAACTAAAACGCACACTCATATGAATACAGCATTATCTTGAAGTGTTGTTCTTTTTCAATTCTTTTACCGCTGCCTGGCGTAATTTATTCTTAGTCTCTTCACGAATCTCTCTTGAAATGAGATAGGTGACAGTAGCCCATTCCCCTGTTTTCTTGAGCTGACCTCGAATTAATTTACTATATCCTGGTGGTCCAATATCCACGGTCCGGAAAGAATCCTCAACGAAATTCCTGGAATCGCGGACAGTAATCCGCTCATACTTCTCTGTTAACCGTGCTTTCACCTTTAATCCATTGATTTCATACTCAACTTCTTTTCCTTGACCTTTTCCAGTTAACACTCTTTGGTGCGTTTCCTTCCGGAGTTCTTCTAAATATTTCAAACGCCCTGTACTGATTAACTCATGGATTTTCTTAGCAATACTTTCACCAACGCCAGGAATTGTATCTAAATCACCCCGTGCGTCAACAGCTACTATTTGATCTGATAACCTATCAATTGACTGGGCAGCCTGACGATATGCTCGGGGTTTGAAGGGAACTTCTTGTAATTCTAATAAATCAGCTATCTCCCGTAATACCTTCGCAACTTCGGAATTTTTCATCTTACCTCACTCACTTATAATATGCCAAGGTTATCGATATTGATTGTGTTGATTTTCATTTCGTTTAAGAACCTAAATCATTAGCCTTAATTTTTTTAAAAGACATAAGGGAGGTGCCATTCGACACCTCCCAATGCTAGAATTTTAATGGGTTACCAATCTTCTTCAGACAGGTCTTCGTCGTCGTATTCTTCTTCATCGTCTTCTTCGTATTCCTCTTCTTCTTCCTGTTGTCTTTTTTGACGGGGTGGAACCATCTTTTCTATTCACCTCTAAAGTAAAAGCCTCTTGATTTTCGGTATGTTGGTTGGTGTTCGACAGTCTAGGCTATCCACGCGTAGGAAATCTCCCTACGCATTTCAAACCCACAAGATACCAGCGCAGCCTAGGAAAGGGGAAACTACTTGTTACCCTTCTTTTCTTTTTTGCTGCTCTTGGCACCTGATTTCTTTTGTCCCTTTTGCTTTTTGGCCATGGTAATCACAGCAATAGAGGCACCATAATAGGTTATACTTCAAGATCACTAGTTCTGGAATCAACCGAAGTATAGTCCAAAAAGAGGAAAGAATAGCTTAATTTGACATTTTCGAAAATTCCTAGAGGAATAACAACGATATGCCCGAAATCCGATATATTTTGGGGAGGAATAGATAAAGGGGATTTTGTAAGTGTAATTTAGTTGTCACAAAATGAATCCCTCTGAATTTAATAATCGATAAGGTTTAGATGTTCAATACCTTTTGCCGTACACGACTTACCTTGGCTGCAGTGCGGGTGACGATGGGGAGGTAGTCGAAACCGAACTCACGATAAAAAAAGGCTGATTGGGCTCGGATTTGGCGTAGGCGTTTCCGAAGCAGGTTTAATTGTTGTTTACAGGATTTGGTCCACAAAGGTTGGTTTGAAGATTCCTTGGCTTCTTTAAGTAACTTATTACTTGATCTGGTGATGAAATCAGCGCGTTCTTCGAACATATTCTGAATTAATTTTTCAAATGTCCGCTCTTGATTAGGATTTAATAGTTGAAGTTTCGGGGCATACCAGATAGTTTTTCCAAGTTCAACCATTTGCTGAACATATTCGCTTGGACGGAATAATATCCCTTCGTAGAGCCTGAACCGGCTGATTCGGATATGAGGAGTAATCATTAATCCAGGTCGAATTCGAATTAGAGGTGTTTGCCAAACTAAACGATTTGCTCTTTGTCGGAGGGTGGCATCCTTGAAAGGGTGAAATGTAATTAAGACATACCGTCTGTCACCAATGCTTGCCATAGTACCTTTTTGACTCTTTGCCCGTTGAGTAACTTCTCTTCTTGGAATAAGAATGATAGCTTCTGATTTAGTGTCTAATTCAGGAATTGAGAATGGGCTTTTTGTATATTTTATGCCAAATAATCCTGGACGAAGTGGAGTTAAGGCTTGTCTCGATTTGTGTTTAATAATGGTTGTTTTAGTGAGTAAGAATGTACGAAATCCTGTTAATCTTATGCTAGCTGCAGAGATTGGTTCTTCGAGATGATAACTCGCCTGGTCAGTCGTTTTATTTTTTGAAGAGCCCACCATTGTAATCGGAAATCCTAATCTTGGTCATTCCAAGAAGTGCCATTACATTCGATTATAGACTGCTTAAATTCTGTTAAAAATTATGTAGTTCTCCTCGGAAGTCGTTTAAGAATTCCATTTTGTAACTCGGAGAGTAGCTTTACTCCTCCAAGAAGGAAAAATCCAAGAAGACCTGATATTACAGAAGCAAGAAGAATAGCAATTTTTGCTGTGTCTAATAACGGAATTCCTGCAAATGTTAAATCAGCCATGAAAAGTGACATAGTAAATCCTATTCCAGCTAAACAGCTAACAGCATATATTTGGCGCCAGGATAAATCCTTAGGCATGTTTGCCACTCCTGTTCGTACACTAAGCCATGAGAAGAGTATAATACCAATTTGCTTTCCAAAAATCAGTCCGATTATTACTCCAAAGATTACAGTTCCTGCAGCTGGAAGGGAGATATCAAAAACTAACAATACACCAGCATTGGCAATAGCAAATAAGGGAATGATGACAAATCCCACCCAAGGTTGTAAAAAGTACTCCATTCGCTGAAGAGGCGTTTGAACATCCCGGCAAATGGCTTGCATGCCTAATACTGCCGTTCGTTGGGTTTTATTGGTGAGGACACTTTCACCGGTTTTTTTTGATTCTTCGAAGTCTCTGAGCAGAATATGACCCTTGCTGCAAAAATCTTCGGTGTTTACACGAGCGATGGCAGGAATGGTCATCGCCACTATTACTCCTGCTAATGTAGCATGCACGCCAGAAAGCAGAAATGCTAGCCATACTCCGACACCCAAAACTGCATAAACAAGGGTATAATGAAGTCCGGTGCGATTCAAAATAAATAAAATAATTATCAGTATAATGCCGATGATTAACGGTAGAAAGGGAGCAATTGTTGAAAAGAATATGGCAATAATTACTACGGATCCAATATCATCAGCAATTGCTAGTGTGCTAAGAAAAAGCTTCATTGAAACTGGTGCTCTGCTTCCTAAAAGTGCGAGGACACCTAAGGCTAGGGCAATGTCGGTTGCCATTGGAATTGGCCACCCAATAACGCCTACCGTTCCAAAATTAATAATGAAATATATTAAGGCAGGCATGAGCATTCCTCCTACTGCTGCCAGAATTGGGAACAATGCATCCTGTATTCGCGATAGTTCACCTACAACTACTGCCCGTTTTATCTCAAGTCCAACTACAAAGAAAAACAAGGCCATCAATCCCTCATTTATCCACCACCGCAGTGGTTCAGAAATTACAAAAAGACCGATAGCAATAGTGAGATGAGTTTCCCATAATGCAAAATAATTGAATCCTAAAATTGAATTCGCCCACACAAGGGCTACAATAATACAGATAATCAAAAGGATACTACTCGACGCTTCTAGGCGGAAGAAACGTTGAAATGGTGTATAGAGTCTTCTCAGCTGCGCCTTAGTCATGCGACGTGGCTTTGCTAACAAATATGACACCTAGTTGTCTCTACGTGAAATATCCTCCGGATACTTCCTTTGTAGATCTGAAGAATTGATTGATTTTGACAATCAAAACAGGAACAGGTGAACTTGCTTGAAGTTCCTCAGAGAGCCCATACAGATTATGAAAAACAACCAGGCCAACATCAAAGTCTTGGATTATTTTTAGAAGGTAGCCAATTGAAGGTTGTTTACTTTCTGTTTTTAGTAACGCAAGATTGATTCCGTAGATTTCCGCCTCTCCTTTAACTAGCTCTTGATGAATACCCCTCGTTACTGCTAACAGATTGGCATTAAGCGATTTAGCCAACCGAAGGGCATATGCGATTGCAATCAACGAACGGGGACGTTTGTCCGTTAACACTAGCACAGAGTTAATCTGAACAGGTTTAATCTCATCATTACTTAGGAACAAATCATAATATGTGTCAAACGGTTGACGATAATCTATTCCATAGCGTGATAAGCGATTCCTGCTTCTTGCTAAAATCTCTCCAATTTTCATGGTCATCCGCTTCCGATTTTTTGGGTGGCTTTCATCTTGAATTGCATTTTAAAATTTTTACTTGTGGAATTGTCTTTTCATGTTTTTAAATAGTGATTTGTATAATGATGATGGCAATGGCTGTACCAATGCCGATGAAAAATGTTTGAAGGCCCAAAACCCAAGGATTCGTTCGTGCGACTTTTCCAATATAGAATCCTAACAAAAAAAGTGTAATTAGGCCAATTATTATTGATATTATTACAGCTAGGTTCAACGTGATTATTCCTAATGTTGTAGCCATTATTGGAATTAGACACACCAAGCCTGTTGTGAGCGGAGCTACTCCATCCACAATTGCTGAAGTTATTATCACAAAGTTGGATGCTCTATTAGGTAATGTCTTATCCAGTTTTCGAAGCATTGCTTTTTCTAATTCTTGTAATTGATCACGTTGAATTTGTCGCTCTGCAAAATAGGTCCCTGCAAATCCCGAAAACATCATAGCAATGCATGCTCCGATTCCCGCTCTCACAATAGTCATAGGATTTAGTATTAATGCGAAATAACTTCCTAACACTAATCCTACAATTGTCAAGGTTCCGTCAAAGGCATTGGTTGCAAAATAACGGCGAGTAATTGCCCCCGAGCGAGACACCTTTGCCAATTCCCGATATCTCTCTATCCGTTCCATTCTTTCCACAGCCTTTGCTATTCAGAGCACTATCTGTTCTACTTGGATTTATCTCATTTCTTTAAACCTAAGTTTGAATGGTTAGATTAGGAATTGGGAGTGTTTTGTAAAATTTTTTGAATAATCGCGGGTTTTTTTTACCAAACATAAATATCGCCATTTGTAGGTCGACACTAGTAAAATGGTGCTGATCTCGATCAATGCCTTGGTATGTCAAATCGCCCCCTTGTAGTTCCATAGCTAGATTTTGAAGTCTTGGAATAAGCTGTTCTACATACTGATCTCGATTATACCGATAGGAGTTTTCAGTATAAACTGCAAGCCTAGGTACCTCTTTGTTACGTCCATCATCTTCAAGGATAAAGTTAATTTTTCCAATCGTTTCGAAAACGTTGAGAATATCATATTCAGCCCATTGGAGTATCATTGGGTGCGCTTTTCGGCTAAAGAATTGAGCCAGAAACCGATCTAGAATCGGGAACACTCTTCCTGAAAGGAAACTTAACTGTGCTGTGCATACCGGTAAGTTACAATCAGGGAATCGCATTAAATCTAAGACGTTTTTCAAAACCATGTTTGGTGTTTCTTTAGTGATTGGCAGCAGCTTTTGGAGTTCCCGTACTCGTTTCGGTTCTTTATCAAGCTGTCTAGCATATTTATCTGTAATTCCTGCTTGGTTACGCGTTTTCCACCTGTGTATTTGCATCAAGGTACTAGTTAGCCGTTCCACTTTCCCAGAAGAAACAGCAGCTCTAGCATTTTCTGCAAATTCGAAGATTTTCTTTTCCGTTTTAACCCGTGAACACCCAAGGGGCCACCGATATTGCTCACGCCAAAATTGGAAGAAATCAGCTACACGTCGATCAATCATGATATACCCCACCAGCTTCATATGAAACTACATAGGATGAAGCATCCAAGGTTAATTGAATAAAAGTGAATCTTGCTGAATTCTAATCACTGATATACCAGATTTTGCAATTCTTCGACTGGTTATAGGCTAGAGGTGAAGAAAAAGGGAAAATAACTGTCAGTTTGTAAGAAGAAGGCAAAATATGTGGATAAATCGGTAAAGAGGATTAGAATGGGTATTTAATAATAAACTACTGTGTTAGATGTAAAAAATTACTAATACTTCAGATAGAAACACTTGAAGATTGTACTACAAAAGCGGTAGTATCATTTTGACGGTTAGAGCAACAATCAAGTTAAACAGTTGTTAATAATGCAAAATATTGTTTTGAAACTGTGATAAGATTTTGTGGTGTCAAATTTGACTGAGAATGGATGGGAACAGAAAGTACTCGATCATGTTGACAGGCTAGAAAATGAACTGGTTAAATTGTGTCAGGATATCATTCGAATTCCTAGTTGGGACCGTGAAACTCGAGGAGAGGCTGAAGTAGCTCATCGTGTAGGAAAAACACTGGAACATCGAGGAATTCAGACAGAGTATTTTTCCTCACACCCAAATATCGATAACTTGGTGGCTACTTGGAAGGTGAATAAGGGGAAGCGGCTGTTGTTTAATGGTCATGTGGATGTTGTGCCTCCAGGTGAGGATTGGACGGTGGACCCCTTTGCGGCTGAAATTCGGGATGGGTTAATCTATGGGCGGGGTGCTATGGATATGAAGGGGGGAGTAGCGGCTATGACGATGGCGTGTTGTGCTTTACATGATCTTGAGGTGCCGTTGAAAGGAACGCTGATTCTTAATGCGGTAGGCGATGAGGAACGCCAAGGAACCCTAGGAACCACATGGTGTATCGAAAATGCGTGGGAGAAAATCAAGGCCGATGCCGCTGTGATTCCAGAACCTTCGGGAATGGGGCCACTTGGCTATGCAGTGAATATCGGTGAAAAGGGTCCAGTGTGGGTAAAAGTTACAACAAAGGGGAAGAAGGCACATGGGAGTATGGCAACCGCTGGAAAAAATGCAATCACAATAATGCTGAAGTTGCTTCAAGCCTTAGAAGAAGCGAAACCCCCTTCAATTCCACCAGTATTAACCCGTGAGGATGTAGTTTCCCAATTTGCCATGGCATTGAAGAAAGAATCGCAACAGATTGAATCGCTCATCCAAGAGGCTGGAGAATCCAACCCACTTTCAGCTGTGTTAGAGGGTTTAGACGCAACCTCGATGAATATTGGGACAATAACTGGAGGGGTATTAACGAATGTAGTTCCAGATCGCTGTGAAGCCCAAATTGATTTTCGAATTTTACCCGGGCAAAAACCAGAGGAGATGATAAACTTCATTCGGTTCCACGCAGAGAGACTAGGCATTTCAACAGATTGTGACATGGAGATTATCGAAGCAATTGAGGGAAGCGTGGTTCCGACTCATAGACAAAACAAGTTGGCAGTCACACTTTTCAATGCATCAACAGAAATTGCGGGACCATCGGTGTTCTTTCTGGTTCCTTTTGCGACTGATGGGCGTTTGCTCCGTCGAGCGGGTATCGAATCAACGGTTGCATACGGACCCGGGAATACTGTCTTAGCCCATACGGTTGATGAGAATGTGGCAATCGATGACCTAATAAAAGCCACTAAAGTTTTCGCTGTGTCAATTATCCGGTATCTAGGGGTCAAGAACTAACTGACACCATATTGTGAATGCTAGAATGTCTATGCAGGACGGAAGACAAGGCGGTTAGCCTTCTCTTCTGGAGTAGGTCCAGGTATTTCTACGAAATCAGCCTTGACTGCATCACCAACATGGATTTCCTCGGGTTTTAAGGGATCCACGCCAACCAACCGAGCACACACCGCAGGTCCTTCTTTTAATTCGACGATGGCTACGATATAGGGTACATCAGCTGCATAAGTGGTTCCTGCAATATGAATGACCGTAAAGGAACGTAGTGTTCCTTCGCCACTCAGTTCGGTCCAGTTAGTGGTCTTGCTATTACAGTTGGGGCAAAAGAGCCGCGGGGGTAAAGCGAGTTCGTTACAGCTCGAACAATGTGCAGCACAGAGTTTTCCTTCATTGATTAACGCAAAATAGTTCTTAATCGTCGTTTCTTCACTCATTTTCCTCACCATCGTTCACAAATATGAATTACACAGGTTGCTCCTGTACCACCTACGTTATGTGCTAAACCAACGTTTGGAGATTTCACTTGCCGTTTGCCAGCCTCGTTTCGCAGCTGATGATAGAGCTCTACTATTTGTGCTACACCAGTAGCGCCCACCGGGTGTCCTTTTGCTTTGAGACCACCGCTGGTATTGATGGCAACTTCGCCATCAATTTGGGTTACTCCTTCTTCGACTGCAGCACCGCCTTTGCCTGGCTTGAAGAAGCCGAGGTCTTCGGTGGCAATGATTTCAGCTATCGTAAAGCAGTCGTGGACCTCTGCTACGTCAACATAGTCAGGGTTAATTCTAGCTTGTTTGTAGGCACGATAGGCAGCCGTTCGTGCGGCATACAGGCTAGTCAGATCAGTGCGGTCACACAAATTCATTGTATCGTTTGCTTGCTCAGACGCAAGGATTTTCACAGGCGCATCCGTGAATTTTCGGGCTTTCTTATTCTTGGTTAGGACAACGGCTGCAGCTCCATCGGTGATAGGTGAACAGTCAAATAGCCCAAGAGGCCAAGCGACCATTCGTGATGAGAGAGCCTTCTCTAAGGTGATTTCCATTTGATATTGAGCCAACGGGTTATGGACACCATTGGCGTGGTTTTTCACTGCAACGGCAGCCAGTTGTTCTTTTGTAGTCCCATATTTCGCCATATGTGCAACAGCAAGAATGGCAAAAATGCCAGGGAAAGTGATGCCAGGTTGAGCTTCAAAGATTTGATCCGCAGCCATTGCTAGGGTTTCAATGACTCCTGGTGTGGTAAGGTCTGTCATCTTTTCGACACCGGCAGCCATAACCACATCATGTTGCCCTGATTCGATGGCTAAAATTGCAGCTCGCAATGCAGTGGCAGATGAAGCGCATGCGGCTTCACATTTCGTTGCGGGAATACCTTTCATACCGGCAAAATCTGCCATTAGTGGTGCGATGTGGGTTTGCCGGTTGAATTGATCCGCTGAGAGGTTCCCAATGAAAGCGGCTTCCACATCTTTTGGCGTTATCCCAGCTTCTTCAATGGCTTCGTGGGCTGCCATGACGAAAAGTTCTCTTAGATCATAATTGTCATGCCTTCCAAACTTGGTTTGTCCAGCACCAACGATGCTAACGTTAATCAAAAGTTACACCTTGAATTTTTGAAGATTCTGTGGCATTGAAGATATTAGAATGTAAAAACCAATTGCTTCAGCCAATGCTTCTTGAAGGTACATGAGATTAATTAGTTGGTTACCAAGGGGAAAGAGAAGCGACGGCCGTATCAGGAACTTTTCCTTTCTCTACATCACTTAGAGCGTTATCGATGATTTCAAGAGCTTGATCAGCCTCTTCTTGAGTGAGATTAAAAGCAGGACAGACACGAAGAACAGACTCACCAAGAGTTGTTAGAATAAGACCAAGCTCGCCTGACCGCCAACAAACCTTGGAGGCTTCAAGTCGCGCAGGTTCTCGTGTCTGTTGATTCTTTACCAAATCGACGCCAATCAACATACCCTTACCGCGAACATCGCCAATTAGGGAGTGATCTTCTTTCATTTCTTCGAAACGTTTCTTCAGATAGGCACCCATCTTTTTGCACTGTAAGATGAGATTTTCTTCTCTAATCACATCCATCACAGCCATGGCCACAGCACAGACAATTGGGTTGCCAATTCCTGTACCAATTGCGGAAGGGGGTTTTAATTCATCCATTACCGAAGCCCGACCAATCACACCACTCAACGGAACTCCTGCAGAAAATCCCTTTCCAAAGGCAACGAGATCAGGTGTTAAATTATACTGTTCTGACAGAAACCATGAACCGCAGCGTCCACATCCGGTTTGAATCTCATCAAGGGCAAGGAGCATACCATGTTGCTGACAAAGCTCCTCAAGACCTTTCAGCCATTCGGGAGGCGGGAAGATATATCCTCCATCTGACCCAACGGGTTCCGTAATGATTGCTGCGACTTCTTCCGGAGGCACGAGATGTTTTAGAACTGTTTTCAAATAATCCAAACAAGCCAGTCCACAACTTGGATATTCTTGCTTGAAGATGCATCTGTAACAGTCAGCAAATGGTACATGGTAAATCTCTGGAATAAAGGGTCCTAAATACCGGCGTTGCACTGTTGAAAAAGCACTCAAGGATAATGCGCCATACAGTGCGCCATAATACCCTTTAAGAAATGTAATGATTTTTGTTCGCTTGGTTCCCACTCGAACAAGTTTTACTGTGAGATCCATGGCAGCCGCGCCAGCGAGTTGAAAAATCGTCTTTTTTGAAAAATCTCCGGGAGGAAGTTTATTCAGTTTCTCGGCTAGGTCAACTGCTAATTCATGGTATCCGTAAAGTGGTGGGTGATGAATTAGTTGGTCTACTTGTTCTTTGATGGCTTTGACTACAGCTGGATGCCGATGACCGATAGGAAGTGCTGCAGCTCCGCCAAGAAAATCAATGTATTCGTTTCCATCCTTGTCCCACACTTTGGAGCCTTCAGCACGAACAGCGACCACTGGGTAGTAGGCTAGCCGAAGGGCTTGCCCGATAGCTTTCTTATCTCGTTGGACTACATCCAAACCTTTCTTCACTACACCCATTTTGATCATCTTAATTTGATTTTAATTTAGATTTCGAATAACGGGACGAATTCTACTATTAGGAAATAATTAGTGATTACTACCAAAAAAAGGGATTAGTCAAGAGGCTGACTCTTCTTCCCGTCTAGCTTGTTTGATTTCCCCATATTTGACCAGTGACCAGATGGCTTTTGCGGCTCGTGCTGGAGTAGGTAGTGTAGGAATGCCTGCCTCCTCCAGAAGCCGGGCACCGCTCATTGTAAACCGGCCACCTGCAGTGCAAGCTACCAGTGGTTTGTCATATTTCCGAACAATTGAGAGAAGTCGTTCAACAATATCGAGATCAAGTAAAGGTACTTGCATCATCACAATTGCAATAGCGGCATCATAATGGGGTGTTCCTAGGAGCGTATCGAATGCAATCTGGTAGCGTTCAGCGTCGGTATCACCTGTTAAGTCAATGGGATTATTAACACTGCAATAGCCGGGGAACGCTGACCGAAGAATCTGTTTCTCTTTTTCAGGTGGTTCGGGAACGCGTAATCCTAGAGCGTCACAGGCGTCA
The DNA here is from genome assembly GCA_016840405.1 of Candidatus Hermodarchaeum yapensis. GTDB lineage: Archaea > Asgardarchaeota > Hermodarchaeia > Hermodarchaeales > Hermodarchaeaceae > Hermodarchaeum > Hermodarchaeum yapensis. The sequence continues at coordinate 11,431 of JAEOSK010000039.1, read as the reverse complement.
ACCGTCATCACTCCTGCGCCTCCTGCATCGGTGACTATTAAGATGCGATTACCTTTTGCTGGAGGTTGAGAGGCAAGGGTTTTCGCCATTTCAAATCCGTCTTCGAAGTCAAGTGCATTAATAATGCCTGCTTGATGGAACGCAAAATCATAAAGACGTGCATCTCCAGCCAATGCCCCAGTATGACTGACAGCAGCAACAGATCCACGGGCTGACCGCCCTGCTTTGACAACAATGATTGGTTTTTCTTGGGTCACCATTTTTGCTGTTTGAAGATATTGTCCACCGGTACTTGGGGAAAGCCCCTCTAGATATTCGACAATGACCCGGGTTTCAGGATCCTTTCCAAGATAGTCTATGAGATCGATTTCGTTGACATCCGCTTTGTTACCAAAACTAACGACACGACTAACCCCTAGCCCAGATTGAGCATTCATGTCAAGAACTGCAGCAGCAAAAGCTCCACTTTGACTAATGAAACTGATGTAGCCTTTACCCGGTCGACCCATCCGTGATGCAGGTAAAAAGGTGGTGTCGACACCCGTATTGGTATCGTAGATTCCGATACAATTTGGTCCTATGACGCGTATACCACTCCGTTGGGTAATTTCGACGATTTGTTGTTCAAGGTATGCTCCTTCAGATCCGATTTCTTTGAATCCCCCACTGATGATAATGACGGCTTTGACTCCCTTTTCTTCGCAGTCAAGCATGATTTTGGGGACAATACCCGCGGGGACTGCTATTACAGTGAGGTCAATAGGGTCAGGGACTGAGGAAACGCGCTCATAACTTGTGATGCCTAAGACATCCGTCGTCCGTGGATTAACTGGATAGACAGTGCCTTTGAAAGCGGGTTTGAGGAAGTTTCGAAAAATCACTCCGCCAACACTCGCTTTTCGCGCAGATGCACCGACTACGGCTACCGTTTTAGGATTGAAAAACGGCTCTAAATCCGCTGTCATGGTAATTGTCCCTCAATCGACCTCCAGTATATTCCTTGGTAGCTCTTCGTATATTCAGAGAGGAGCACCGTGAACATCCATCTCGAAGTCTGCTACGAGATTAGTAATTGTGTCCATTACACCTTTGAGGCTACGAATCTTGGATACGGTTTCCATGATATCTCGCATCCCCTTCCGCTCGATTTCGACAATGATGTCGTAAAGTCCAAACAGTTTATGCGACTCAGATATTGAAGATATCTTTGATATCTCCCGAAGAATTAGGTCCTCCTGTTGAGGAGTTACTTTGATGAGAACATATGCTTTGTAGATTTGTATCCACTCCTATGTTTTGGGTTTGAGTAATTGGGTGAGGTGGTAGGCGTTCTGTAGGGTTGTGACGGCTCGGTGTGAGTTGGAATAGACGGGAATGTTGAGACGTTCAAAGCTTTGAATGAGGAGATTGTCTCGTTCAGTGGCGGGGATTACGGCGACAATAGTTTTTGGTGTGTCGAGAGTTTTGAGACGTTGTCGGAGCATAACGTAAAGGTAATCGGGGTCGATATTAGGGGAGTCGGGGAGAAGACTGAGAATGACGCTGTGAACATTGGGATCTGGTAGGATGAGGCGTAGAGCGGTATCGAGGCGGACTTCGTCGGCGTTTGTGTATAAACAGATGGGGTTGTCGCAGCGGCAGTAGGGAGGTAGATGGGCTTTCAAATTCTGTGAAGTGTCTTTGCTGAATGTCGCCAGCTGTAAATCAGAGGCATGGATTGCACTCGCAGCATAGACACAATAGGCCCCAAAATTTGAGATGGCTGCTACTCCGGGTCCTTGAGGGAGGGGTTGGGTTTGACAGATCAGGGCTAAGTCGACTGCACGGCCCCATGATGGAGTCACCATGAGGTGGTGTTGTTCTGCAAGTGCCTTTGTAAGAGGTTCGATGTTTTCTCCTGTTCGTCGATGTAATCCGAGTTGGGTTGTGATTTCTTCAGGAAAGAGTGAGACAATTATTGGTTTTCGAACCTTATGAGCTCGCTGAATAGCCGCTTGAAATTTCTTGAGATTCGATATTTGCCCAGCGCCAAAAAGTATGACTTGGGTAGCTTTGTCTTGTGTAAAGAAAGAGAGGAGTTCAGTTTCGTTCGTTCCTAATGTTTCGCCAAGATCGACAAAGCGAGAAACTCCACATCGATATTTGGTTAATTGTTCCAAGAGGCCGTAGGCAACATCACGATTATCCGTAATGACTCCGGTAGCCCCTTTGGGTGGTCGAGGTAATACTTCAACAGGAAAGGGAAGCATATCCAGATTTGTTGTAGTATCAAAGAATCCAGCACTACGAGGTCCAATGACGGGACAAGGGAGTTTTGAAATCACCTTGTTTAATTCATCAAAAATGGACGGTGAGAGTTCAACGAGAAATAGAATTGCTAAGGGTTGGCGTTTCCCAATGAGAAGAAGAGTTTTCGCGAACTCTTTTGTCGGCATAGCGATAATCCAGAGATGCTCGCCATTAGGAACTTCTGTGATTTTCGAATAGGTCGGGGACCCGAAAACTTGGGCCTCTGTGGGATTAACATAATAGACAGGTCCGTTGAAATCTTTGATTAGTGACCGAGCAACTTGAAAACCGAATGAGCGGGGATTCGCACTGGCTCCGACTAGCACGACGGATTTCCCTGAAAAGAGCTGTGTAATTGATTGTTTGGCTGTTTTAGAAGCCATTCGTGACACCGAGTGGTAGAGAACACCAGTAGTTAGTGCACGACTCTAGTGTGTTTTACTTAAAGAAGATTCGCAATTTGTAACAGGATTGCAAGCTTGGTCTTATTATAGGGAGAAGAAGAATCTCCCTTTGAGAGACCCGTTATTTGACTTGGAAAATGCATGCGGGTTCTTTTGGCAAGTTGGCCAGTTGTTTTTCGAGTTCATCAATTTGTGGTTTGGTCTTCGAATCTGTACTACTTGCAGCTCTCAGTTTGGAAAGCTTGTATTCTAACCGGGCTCGAGCGACATGGTTGAGACGTAGATTTGTTTCCACCCTGGCTTCCTTCCCTCCGAGAGCCTCTTTGATCCCAGTTAGATAGGGTGCACAGATGAATTCCTCACATCGAAGACCATATTCGAGGTTCCCTTTGAGGATTCGGTTCCAAATAGGACAAGCGTTGACAATGACCGTGTCCTTGGTTGTTTTGACAGAACGCCCAAACATAGCATTGCCCGTTTCAACTGTTTTCAGGAGGTTCATTCCCTCAGCTTTGGCGAGTTCCCCTACTTTACGCCCTGAGGCTAGCCAAGAGTTTTGGAGACTTTCAATTATGGATAAGGCACCGACGCGATCACGCATACTCCACCATAACTCGTCCATCCAGGCAGTAATGAATTCTTGAAGGGTTTTGAATTGGTCCATCTTTTATTCTACTCCAGTTCACTTGGCTGGTTTTTTCTTGGGTTGCCAGTTTTGACCCCAAGTATCAACGTAGGTGATTTCTTCAGGTAGTTGACGAGGAGGACCCCGCAAGCGAGGGTGTTTGGGATAGCCGATAGCTAAGAACATAATAGGAACCCAGTGGGGATGGGGAATGCCTAGCAGTTCAGAGATTTCCCGTACATCATCAAAGTGGTCTAACTGGACACTGGAAACACATGCACCAAGTCCTAGAGCCGTAGCCGCCAGCCAGCAGTTCTGCATTAACATGCTTCCAGCAATGATGGAGTGACGGAGACTGCTCCAACCATAAACGCCACCAGTTCCCCGGAGTGTTGGTTGCGAGTTCCCAACATGCGTAGCCTCGACGACTAAGGCGATGAGAATTGGTGCTCCATCCGTTTCAGGATCTCCTTTAATATATTCAAAGCGTCGACCGGTAATGAGCCAATCGATGGTTCTTTCCCGGCTGGGAAGAGCCGCTACATATTCGAGGCGACGTTCCAGTTCTTGACGAGGAGTAATGCGCCCAAACAGCTCGATAGTTCGGTTCACGGCGATTTCCCCGATTCGACGCTGTTTAGCGCGATCTCGGACGATAATGATTCGCCAAGGTTGTTGGTTTTCAGCACTGGGTGCATATCCCCCAGCTTCAATGATTTTGTAGAGCAGGTCGTCACTGACCGGTCGATTCGTTATATAATCGCGAATAGCGTGGCGCTCTTTGATGAGATTCAGAATCATCTCGCTTGCATCAGAATCATCCATTTTTTGCCACCAAAAGAATCTGGTCTTGCGGAACATAGGCAGGGCAACCCACCTATTAGTATTACCGGTATTACGTTTGAACCGCGAAATTATAGGTGGGAATTACGAATCAACTGAGTTATTCAGCATCTTCTGATTCGTCTATGACGAATTTCTTCTTTCCTTTCACGACCTTTCCTTTGGGGGCATCTTTGGATTGTTTATCGCGAAGGGTACGAAGCACCTTTTCTCGTTCTTCTTCACTCAGATCTTTAATTTCTTCAAGAACACGCTTCTTTTCTTCTTCAGAGAGGCTTGGTAGTTCGTCAGGGGCAAGAACTTCGACTTGTGGTGTGGGTTGTTTCTGGGACGCTGCGAGTGTATGGAAGATTTCATCCCATTCCTCTTTGGGAAGTTTGCGTAATTGCGCTGCGATACGATCTTTTTCGATCTTACTCAAGGCAGGAAATGTAGCTAAACGCGCCTGGAGTTCCTGTTCAAGATCTTCGGATATTTCCGGTTCTTTGACCTTCCGGGCAAAACGAGTCGTATCAGCCATTTGTTTCTTCAAATCGTCAAGGAACCACACTCGTTCAGAGGGGGCGATTTGCTTCATTTGCTGGAAGAGTTCTAATCGTTGTTCGTATTCAAGCATTGGTAAGTTCTTGAGTTCACCCCAGATGGCATCATCTTCCGCATCTTTTTCTTTCCAATCGATTTCCGCCGGAAGCACAGCAGTGCTAGCTCGGACACCAATAGCTCCATAATAGGGATTAATAATTTCAGTCAGCTGATCCGGGCGATCCGATATTCGCATAATATCAGTCTTTGACAGGGTGGGAGTATCGCCTTTGCCAAGGGTTTTAGACATTTTCCGCATTCGGCGTACCATCCAGGGGACAGAAAATATGCGCGTGTATGCAAGCCAAAGAGCAAGAACGGCCACGATAATGATCGCTGCAACTGCTACATAGCCCATTAGTTGAGTCATTATTGGACTAGCTCTCACAACTAGAATGATTTCAGCTGTATCGGATGGCATGTATTGTTGAGGCGCCGAAGCATCAATAAAAATCTGATATAAACGGACATTGAACCCACTATTACCGATGTATGAATAGGTGCCATTTTGATGATTATACATTAGCCCGCCTATGTCAACCAATCCGGGAATTAAAATTGTAAGATTAGCATCTGAAATCGGTTGACCATAATAATCGATGAGTGTGACTCGAACTAGAAAGGGACTGTTGGTAAAAACATCAATCTGCTCAGGAGGTACAATGATTTCGACGGGAATTCTGGTCAAGGTTACTTGAAATTCAGCAAATTGTGTACGCAATGTCGGTTTGGTAGCTTCAACATAAATCATGTAAACTCCAAATAGGAGACCAGTACTATCAACAGTAGCATTGTAAATTCCTGGGCCAACTAACGTGAAAGTCCCATTGAACATCAGATGCTGACTTGCATTACGAACGATGAAATTAATGAGTGCACCATTGATTGGTTGATCATTATCTGTTGTGAAATTCACACTAAGAATAAAGGATTCACCGATTACAGTTTGAATAGCGATAGGTGTGATTTCATCAAGATTGGTTTCTATAGGTTGAATGACGAGAAATATGCTCGTGACATCAGAAATATACTTGTCCGGATGATATGCTTGAATAGCGATCTGGTAATTTGGACCCACAGTAGCATTAGCAAGAAATGAAGTTGTGTATTGGCCATTTCCAATCCAGGTCATATTTACAGCATCGCGTTGATCCCATTGGTAAGTTACAATAGCATCGTTAATCGGATTGCCATGGCTATCGGTGATATTAACCGTTAATATAATCTGAGTGTTGAATACGGCTTCAATTTGTGTTGTACTTGGTTCTTCAACTTGAATGGTTAGGACTACCGTAACGATATTGATGGTAACATAGACTGTTCGAGAATCGTAATGTGGAGGCAACCCCACATCTACTTGAAGGGAATAAGGCCCAACAGAACCACTTGTTGTATTCAATTCAATAATGTAGGTTCCATTTCCAATATCAGTAATTGAGTAATAACCAGGATCCCAGGTGATGCTTACGTTTGCATACGGAATGAATTGACCGGGGTGATCTAAGTCTTCATAATGGAGGTAAAAACTTGCATTATCACCAATGGGAATATTATCAATGAAGCTGGGAATGGTTTCAGCAAAGGTTTGGATAGTGCGAATTACAAACGTCTGAATATTACTCCCATCATAATAATGGGATTTGCTTGCTTGCAGATTTACGATGTATGTTCCTTCAGATCGAATTTGTGTTTGAATCATTACGATGTAGATTCCTTGACCTGCATCGTAGGTGTAATTCCAGAAGACGGGATCCCAGTCGCAATCAATAATTGCATCTCCGATGATGGAGCTGGGTATGAGATCGGTGTTGTTGAATTGGAGGATGAGCGTGAACACATCACCATAGGGAATAATCGTTCCATCGGGAGTATCTGTGATAAAGAGGATGGTCTGAATGTCTCGCACTTGGAAGAACACTGCCGTTTGGGATGTTTGGTAATGGTCCTTGGTGAACGTAAAGAATAAGGTGTATCCGTGAGTACCTTTGGGAACTTGAGTAGTGTTTAGGGTTAAAGTATAGTCTCCGTTTCCTAGATCCGTAACCCAATAGTCTACCCCTTCAATTAGCCATATCCCATGAGATGTGAAGTTAAATGATGCACTTGAAATGCCAAGCGAATTGTCAATATCAGTAAACGTGAGGGTTATGATTGCATTGTCGCCCCATGGAACGGTTGGGGTGTTGGCGAGCCCGATAGTTTGTGTGGCTATGAGGCGAATTGTCAGTTCATAAATCTGATTTTGTGATTGATATTTGTCCCGAGTGAAGAAGATGGTGATTGAATAGGTTCCTTCATCAGCATTTCCGGTGAAGGAAACGGTGTAGGTGCCATCTGTATGGTTTGTAATTGAGTAGGGAAGTGAACTTGTTGTGAATTCAACTACTACATTTGCGTCAGGAATGGGAATGGGTGAAGATTCGACCGTGTCATTATATGAAAAAGTGACACTGAAGATACTGCCCCAAGGGATTATAGCTGTCGACCCGGGTTGATCCTTGGTTAGCACCGTTTGTCGGGCTTCAATGAACAGCTGAATTAAAATGGTCTGCGAAGCATAGCCAGGTTCTGTCACAGTAATAAGAATTGTCGTTAATCCCAATTCCAATGAAGATGTATCAATGATGTATTGATAGTAGCCACCAGTGATATCGTTCATGTTTTGGGGGGATGAGGCGCCAATTTTTATACTCCGTTCATCAGCGTCAGGGAGTCCAGTTGTACTTTGCGCAAGGTGATAGAATACGGTGACATTGAACTGTTCACTCCAATACACGTGGGCATCATAATTATCTGATGTTTGATCGAATTGCGTCCACCCATCGCCTGTTGGAGGATATTCAATTGAAGTGTGTAATGCGTCAAGGTCAGTAGCCCAGGAGACGATATTAATGATTATGGTGAAATTGTGTTGTTCGAAATCCCACGAAGCCCCTTCGATTCGCATTGAGACTTCATACTTAACTCGTTCAACTCCAACGTAACTTGAATCATCCTTCGAAAAAGTTCGCTCACTAGCATTGTGAGCAAAAAAGCCTGTGCCCCAAAAATTCCACTCGGCTGGTCCACCGTCAGGATCTTCGTATGATGTATAATTCACAATAACAGTGGGCCATGTTCCAGATCCATCAAGGACGTATGCACCTTGATAGGGGTCATAAAACTTGACAATACTGGTGAACCCTTCGAAAGCTGAGGTCTCACCGGTGAATTCATTGGGTCCAGTAATGAGGGTGGGTTTTATCATGACGAGGTTGAGTTTGTTGATGAGATTAATCGTAAAGGTGATTTGTGTTCCATCGGCGTAGCTGGCGTTTTGGTAACCGTATTTGAAGAGCTCTACATGGATTTGCGCATTTCTGTCTGGACTCATTAGAGTCGTTGATACATCAGTGCTGTAGTTACCTAGCCCATCTGGGGTCATTGTGACGTATTGGACGACAAGATTGCGATCGAGATAGCGAACCCGTGCTGTGGATGCATCAATGATAGGGCTACCCGTATGATTGTTTTGCCAATTTACTTCAACATAGACCGAGTCACCCCAAAGGACGTTTGCGCCATCGGTGGGGTCAATTTTCGTATATGAGGTTTCCACGACTACCGTGAAAAGACTTTGGCGCTTACCACACTGAGTGCTGTTATCAAAGGACACGGTGGCAATCCAGTCTTGACCGATTATGGAATCATCAACGTCAGAACCAGTGATCTGCCAGGCATCACTCACAAGAGAATCATTATTTTCAAAGAATTGCACGGAATCATCATTCCGCCAGGGAGTACCATCAGGATAATAGACTGTAACGTTCCCAAAATTCGAAGGATCTGATTCAAAGGGCATTAATTCAGCTGTAACTCTCAGGTAATCGCCAATTACGTAAAAATCATTGGAAGTCACGTTCTCCCAAGGAGCAACTCCTGTAGCTGATTTTTGTAAAATCACCGTCTGAACATAATTCTGAGCTGTAGCGTATATTGAATACGTTCGACCTGAAATCGCTTCATCCTCATCTAGCTTGACAAAATTACTAGTTGAGTTAACAGAGTAGGTTACGGGCGTTCCGAGGCTATCATTAGCATAGAAGCACGCCCATCCAGTGGAGAGATGAAGACCAAATGCATAACCTTCGTAATCTGTGGGTGGTCGCCCACCAGGTACCGCGTATTGAATGGTCCAGATGGGGGTTCCGTCAACCGGCGCGGAGAACGCAGTTGCAGCTACGCTAGAGTTGATAGCCTTCACATACATGACATATTCGTAATAGAAGGTGAGGTTGCTATAGAGTGGTGAAGCGAATTGGAATAGCTGATCTGTGCTCCAGCAATTTGCCCAAGGAACATCCTCACCGTAGAGTGCATCGGCGTAAATATCGACGCTTCCTGATGGACCTGAAGGCGCGTCAAGGAAAGGTTCACCATTTAGTGTTAATCCGGCTTCACTAGGCGTGACATCAGAACCAATGATATAACGGAAATTATCGAAGTAAATGTGACCTTTGACATCTTCATTTTTCGGGGTTTGTTTAAACAAAGTGATCCGGAGTTTGATTTGTCCATTCACTGACGATGTGAAAAATTGTTGGCTACTCCAGGAATCCTCACCAATATCAGCCTTTAACGTTTTGAGATCGTATGACCAAACGCCCTTCTCCGATCCTTGATTCCAGATAGCCACTCGTAAGAAGAGCCAGTCTTTATCTGAGATATCTTCGAGTCGGATATCAAACCGTACTTCAGTAACATCGGGGAAGAATTCCGATGTATAGTTGAAATCGTTATCGATGTACGCCGTTCGTTGCCCATTCATCTTCTTATGAGGAAGCTCCATATCCATGACATACAGTCCATCGGTTGGACTGGGACCCAGTTCGGGTGTAAGTGATGTGATAATTGGGTCCCCGGGTTCTAAATTGGTGAGATTCCATGTTGAACTGAACGCTGTGGTATTTTCAAAGGAACCGTTGGGAAGGGGGTCGGTGAATCGGCGAACTTGTGATACGTTTGTAGAAAGTTGGTAACCACGGTAGCCTGAAGGGTACCTGCTACTGTTGTAGGAGAAGGTGGTGCTATTTTGTCCTGCGAAGGATCCGGTATTGTTTCGAGCAAATTCATGAACATCGAGAATGGCTCCGCTGCCCTGATATGGCGTAGTTGGTGACGCTTTAGCAATTATCGATTGGTTAGGAACAATGGCACTCAGAGCGATGGTTAAGAATAATGTAACTACTAACAGGGGAACTCCCTTTACTTTTCTCACGAACCACACCCCACAATTAACCCGGGAAATCGCAATAGCCCATATCTATTGTTGAATATACTTTATTCGTCAATCGGTTTTATAGGCATTTTGTGAATTAAACATCTAGGTTATTGAGAAACCTAGAGGGGTTGGCTTGTGGATTGTGTTTGGCTTTAAACTGTACCGAATTTGCTAACTAGGTTCGAATAAAAAGGAGTGAAGAGGGACACGTGTTGTGTCCCTATATTATCGCAGTTAGCTGCTTTGTCGCTCGGTTTCTTCGAGGGCGCGGATGACTTCTTCTTGTTCCTCTTTGGAGAGTCCACGTAATTGTTCAACGACGGCTTCTTTCTCGGCGGGTCCGAGGACTTCCAGGGCTTCGAGTCGGGCGTGGACGAGTGGATCAACGCCTTCGGGGACTACTGTGGGCTCTGCGGCTATTCGGCCAAAGCGGGTGCCGTCGGCCATTTGGGCTTTGAGGTCTTCGAGGAACCAGACACGGTCCTTGGCAGGAATGCGCTTCATCTCTTCGAAGAGTTCGAGTTTCTGATCGTGGCCTAAGCCTTCGAGTTTTTCGAGTTCTTGCCAGATGATTTCGTCTTCGGCTTCGCGTTCTTCGATGGTGATGGCAGCAGGTAGGACTGTCGCAGCGGCGGGTAAGCCGATGGCATCATAGGCGGGTTCAGCGATGCCGGTCATGGAATCGGGTCTGGTAGCAATTCGGTTAACATCTCGATTGGAGAGATGAGGAGTTCTACCTTTGCCGAGGGTTTGGGACATCTTTCGCATCTTCCGGACAAGCCACGGAATGGCGAAGACCCGAGTATAAGCTAACCAGGCAAGTAATAGGATGATTCCGATAATCGCGGCGATGAGACCCAATTGGATACCCTGTACGACGATGGGATCAAGGCTGACACCTACACTGATGGAGAATTGAGCTACAGTGTAGATATCAGGAGGATCAGAACGAATAGCAATTTCCCACTGACCCTGAAGCGGGAAGCTAATCGGTCCGAAGGAGTAGGTTCCATCACCATTGTTGACCATTTCTTGATCATCAATGTTCAATATGGGAACAGTGATGAAAAGCGTAGCATCACTCACTGTGAGATTATGGTAAGTATCTTCAAGTGTTACTGTGATCCAGAATAATTCACCAGTGTTTTTAAGTAAGGTAGTTTCCATGCCAGTGATTGCAGTTGGGACAGGGATAATCGTCAGAGCCATTTGACTGATTTGGCCGCGTTCATAGTTTTGGCGAGTTATTGAAGCTCTCAGCTGGTGTTCTCCAGGCTGGGCGTTGGTTAAGTCAATTTTAGCAATGTAGTAACCATTCTCGAATACTAGTGCACCAAGTCCAAAGTCCCAATCATAACTACCCGTGGCACCAATAATTTGGCTTCCATCCCAATCGGTATAGTTGAAGTAAAGCCAGAGAATCTCACC
>JAEOSK010000010.1 GCA_016840405.1 Candidatus Hermodarchaeum yapensis | reverse complement strand
ATAATTGTAGTCCAAAAATGAACGCAAATATGAAAATCGCAATGCTAACGCCTGCGGATAATTGAACAGACAGGTTAATACCTCCAGTGAAGCAGAACTGCATGTAAGGAGTTATAAAAATCTGCCTCTTGCGACGAGAAATCCCATCGAGTGTTGGTAACCCTTCCTTTTTTATCCGGAGACTGAATAAGGGTAAGCTATTCTTTGAAACGGAGGAAACATTATGACTTCCATGTTACGGTTCGCTGTTGAATTCGTACCTCAAGAAGCTTACTGGCAGACAACCGCTCTTGGTATTCTTGCAGAGAAATATGGATTTAATTTCTGTTGGATTACCGATCATTTCAACAATCGTTCAGTGTATGTTGTTTTGAGCTTACTTGCTAATTACACGGATGAAATCATGTTGGGTCCTGGTGTGACCAACCCGTATTTGATTAATCCCGTGCAAACCGCTTCCACTTTGATGTCTCTCGATAATTTGTCTGGGGGTAGGGCAATCCTGGGTATCGGAGCGGGAGATAAAATTACCCTTAATCTGCTCGGAATTGAGAGGACTAAACCACTGACCGCTGTAAAAGAGAGTGTAAAGATTTTCCGTTCAATTTTTGATTCGGGGAAAATCAACGGGTTTAAAGGCAAAGTCTTCACGGTGGAAAAAGCCAAAGTTGCCTTTGAAAAGACAGGAGAGCTTCCAATTTATATTGGGGCCCAAGGTCCAAAGATGCTCCAACTCGCTGGGTCGATGGGTCAAGGTGTTTTGGTAAATGCTTCACATCCAGTAGACTTCAAATTTGCATCAAAGCAGATAAACAAAGGCATCAAAGAGGCAAATCGGAAACCTAAGGATGTTGATGTGGCAGCGTATGCCAGTGTCTCTGTTGACAAGAAGATGGAAAAGGCGACAAAAGCTGCAACACCTGTCGTTGCCTTCATCGTTGCTGGTTCGCCACCCGTTGTGCTTGAAAGACACGGCATTTCACCGGAGAGTGCAGCACCAATTGGTAAAGCTCTTGGGAAAGGCGATTTTCCTGCAGCCTTTGGAGCTGTAACAGATGAAATGCTAGAGGCTTTTTGTATTCGTGGAACTCCCAAAGAATGTACAGAAAAAATTGCAGCCCTTCAGAAAACGGGCATTACTCAGTTTGTATTTGGATCCCCCATTGGTCCGAAAAAACGTACATCCATGGAACTGGCTAGTAAAGAGATTCTTCCTCATTTCAAATGAATTTCTGCTAGAATGGCTCTAAATGCTTAGAAATCCTGTTCCGCGTAGGCTTGCCAAGATAGAGTTGGTGTATCGTGCTCATCTGCGGATAGTGCAAGGGATGTGACTTTTTTCCGGGTTCGTCGTCCATCTACAAAAGTTTCCATGAACACCGTTAGATAATGAACATCCTGATTCTTCTTGTCCTTGCGGGTTTCAATCACTTTAACGAGGCGAAAAGCGTGATCAGGCAGATTGGGCACGGTGCTGGTTTGTGATGTAATTAGTGGCGGATTCATACAAAATCCCTCTAATATATATTCAATGCTGAATTACATATATAGATTGGGGCAATACGTGAAATATTGATAAAACACACTAGAATAATAACTATCATTATAATACGTATATACCCTTTTATGTGAAATTATACGAAAAATCAACACTAGCCGAATTCAATTTCTGAACGTTTTACAATGTTTGAGAGATGGCTAAGAGTCGGAGTGTGGTTAGAGAGGCTAAATGCGCATGCGCTTCAGCATCCAAGTACGAAGGTGCTGATCCATCCAAGAACACTCTGGCACGCGACGGAAATTCATCATCTGCCTTCCAAAGTGCATAAGTATACGGAACTTGAGGGAAAGCAAGGATAGTAAATGAGATATCACCAACTGTTGCAGGTTCACCTTTTAGCAGTTTTGCAGCCTTCTCAAACAAATCTGGAGAGCTCCCAAGCCGTTTCTGAATGGGATTTACGACACGACCATCAAAGACTGCACCATAAACTCTGCCTCCAGAGATTTGTCTATAGCTGATTAATTCGCCGGTTAAGGGTACCTCGGTTGCCTTTGAGTATTGGTGAAGAAGGAAGAAGACGTATTCGATTCTTGGATCAAAGGCTTGGTTAAGAGTGGTGTCGATGATGCGACCATCATCGAGATGGACTTCCAAGTCTAAAAAACGGAGAGCATTCATCTTGGGGAAACCTAGACGACCAGGTAATGTTCGGATGATGTCCCTGGTTTTTTCCCAAGTCCATAGTTCGAATTGGGTTGGTTGTGGCACACTCATGGCGATTCCCATTTTGAGTAGTAGATATCGATGAGGAGGCGACGGTTTTATGTTTATCTCTATTTTGGATGTGCTTTTCGCAATGAAAAATGGCTTTTTGACCGTGAGCCCGATATTTTTAAGGGGTAATTGGCGCGTATTATCGCTAACTGAGGTTTGAGATGTAGGATAGCATGGCGAGAACGATAGTCCACGATGCAAATCACGAAGAAATCTTACGTGAAATCATTGCTGAACTGGAGCAACTGCCAGGCGTTAAAGGATGGGCAATTATCAGCCAGGAAGGACTACTCATCGAACATCGTATGCCTCCTTCAGTAAATCCTCATCTTCTAGCAGGGAATGCAGCCGCCCTGTGTCATTCAGCCCAAGTCGTTATTGAGCAAACAGAGGCGGGACAACTTAACACCATAGTTTTAGATGGAGAGCGTTACGCCATTGTATTGGTGGGTGGAGAGCAGCCGCTTATCTTCTTAGTTATGACCGAAAAAGAGACAGATCTGCAACCGATTGGTGAATTTTTGATTGCATCCGCGCGACGTTTCCAAACTTAGGACGTGTCTTATTATTTTTCTAGTAAAAAATCGACCTGTACACCAGACTCTTTCAACATCTGAACACCGTCATCATCGGGATAGCGTCGTTTTACGATTACACGAGTGATTCCTGCATTGATTAGCATTTTCGCACATATCGTACAGGGTGAATGAGTGACGTAGAGGGTGGCATCTCGACTGCTTACACCATGAAGGGCACACTGAATGATAGCATTTTGTTCTGCGTGGACTCCTCGACAGAGTTCATGCCGTTCTCCGGGTTTCACACCGGTTGTAAGGCGAAGACAGGTTTCAGTCGTACAATGCTCCATTCCTGCAGGTGCGCCATTATACCCCGTAGCAAGAATATGTTTATCTCGAACCAGAACTGCCCCTACTTGTCTACGAACACATGTTGATCGTGTTGCAGCTAGGTGGGCAAACTTCACGAAATATTCATCGATAGAGGGTCGTTTTCTTACTAGCCCAGGCTTCTCATTTGACGGAACCAGGTTTTTGTCTGTGGATTCAGAGGATTTCGTCATTTTCGTGTTGTCCTTTTTGCATTCTTTTCCTTATTGAGTGTTTAGTCCTTTATTTTCCGTCCCAACATTGCTTTCGTAAAGGCGAGATATACGGGGTTTGGTAAATCGGGACGAGAGGTATATTCTGGATGAAACTGCGTTCCAATCATCCAATACCGGTTTTTGAGTTCTATTGCATTAATGATTTTCCCTGACATGTCGGTAGCAGATACAACAAGTCCTTCTTTTTCCGCTGCGCGAGCAGGATCCCACATCAGGTGATATCGATGCCTAAACCGTTCACGAATCTTTGCCTTCTTGTAAATCGCCTGAAGTTTTGTCTTAGGCATAATTTTGATTGAATGTCCAGCTAGTCGCATTGTGCCGCCTTTTTCCTCAATTTCTCGTTGTTCTGGAAGGAGGTCGACAACTGGATAGGGAGTTTTTGAATCTAGCTCTGTACTATTAGCGTTCTTCATCCCTAACGCATATCGACATAACGCAACAAAGAGGAGTTGAGCTCCAAAACAAATACCTAGAAATGGCAGGTCTTCTTCAATTGCAATCCAGGCGGCACGAATCATTCCTTCTGTCCCGCGAGTGCCAAACCCAGGAGTTAGGAGGATTCCATCATATTGCAGGAGCCTTTCTTTAGCATCGTCGACCCGTTCGAGCTTTTCGGAGTCTACCATTTCAATTGACACATTAGCTCCTAAATGAGCTCCTGCATGTCTTAGTGCCTCATTGATACTTACATACGTATCTGCCATCTGAACATATTTCCCAGGCATTGCTATACGCAGATTAAAAGTTGTGTTAATGAAAGAATTCACAACTTCTCGCCAAGCTTCCATTCCCGAAGGTGGACGAGCTGTCATTTCTAATCGTTGAAGAATAATAGCATCAAGGCCCTGTTCGTAGAACTTTAATGGTAATTCATAGATTTCTTTCAGATCGGGGTTGGAAATCACAGCTTCGCTAGCCACGTTACTGTGCAATGCGATTTTTTGGCTAGCCTCTTTGGTTAATGAAACTTGACTTCGAGCTATGATAATATCCGGTTGTAATCCTAAGGAAAGAAGCTGTTTCACTGAATGTTGCGTCGGCTTTGTCTTCAGTTCTCCTACTGTATCAAGAAGAGGGACCAAAGTAACATGAACTAGTAAGGTATCGCATCTTCCCTTCTCTAACCTGAATTGCCGAATTGCCTCAAGAAAGGGCGCCGCTTCGATGTCCCCGACAGTTCCTCCTACTTCTACAATAATCACATCGAGCCCATTTCCCTTCTTCTCTCCTGCTTTAGCGATTTCAAGGAACCGTTGTTTAATTTCATCCGTAATATGGGGAATGATTTGAACCGTTTTTCCTAGAAACTTCCCCAATCGTTCCTGTAAAATTACGCTCAAATACACTTGGCCAGATGTGATGTTGTTTCGAGGATGAATAGTCCGGCCAATAAACCGTTCATAGGTCCCGAAATCTTGATCCACTTCCGCTGTGGTGTATTCAAAACTTGGTGCAGGATTAAATTGGTAAATCTGATCGGTGATAAACGGTTCTCCATGCTCAATGGGGTTCAAAGTGCCAGGGTCCACATTCAAATAGGGATCAACTTTAACCAGATCAATTTCATATCCACGAAACTGTAGCAGTTTAGCAATACTCGCAGTTGTATGGCCCTTGCCAATCCCTGACAACACGCCGCCTGTTACAAAAATGAACTTTGGCATATTTCCCCTTCAACTAACCGATACATAAGCCTAGCGGTATTGAAGAATCCATTAAATTTATATAGGCGTACCTATCGATATACATAGCGTGGCAATGTATAACGTATAGCGATGTCCTGTGCCTATCAATGCGCATGGCTTCGCACACAAATACGTGCTTGCCACCCACGACAACCGCTCTCAGGCGGAGAACATACAATGCCAAAACAAAAACTCCCCGAAACATGGGAAAGTGACGTACGCCGTGGACTCCTCAGACTCCTTGTCCTCGCCGTCATCAAGGAATCCAAGTCCACCTTCGGCTATGCCATTGCCCAAAGCATCCGCGAGCGCACTACTGATCGGCTCATCGTGCAAGATGGGACTCTCTACCCGTTGCTCCGCCGACTTGAAGAACAGAAATTGGTCCGCAGCACCTGGGACGTTTCCGGTGAACGTCCTCGGAAATATTACCAACTCACAGCAGCCGGCGACAAACAACTTCTAGCCATGCTAGAGTTCTGGAACGAACTAGTCATTTCATTAGATCCCCTCTTCCGCGGAATCGTGGAAGGACGTGTAGCAGACAGCGACTATCAAGAACAAGTCCAGTTCTGTACAAGTTGCGGTAACCAAGTATACCCTGGAGCAATCTACTGTGCAAACTGCGGAGCGGAAATCTCAGAAAGTGAATGAAAATGTCAAACAATCCTAGAACTCAAGACGAATATTCGGGCGATGGGAAACCTCCACAACCCCCCTCACCAGGTGATGAGGCTTCAGCTCGAAAAATCATCGCAGACTACTTAGATCAAGTGAAGGCCCGACTTCCATCCGAAGTCGCCGCCGAAGTGATCCCCGAACTCCGGTCCCACCTCTTAGAACAAGCTAGTCAACCCAGTGGACGCCTTACAACTGCCGCAGCCTGGGATGCCGTCGTTGCGATGGGCAGCCCAGACATCGTGGCACGGGAATTCCGAAGGGAAAAAGAAGAAAGTGACATTGAAACCGTCCAAAACTTTCTCGACGCCCTCACTCCTCAATACCGTCAATATTTCTGGTGGACTCTCATCGGGATCGTCATCGCAGATCTGGCACTCATAGCCTATCTTGCTTCAGTAGTCCTAATCAATCTGAGCGTTGTGCCCTGGCATTTCCTCCTTCCCTATATCTTGTTAGGAGTTGTTGCTCAGATCTGGCTGGTTGCAGGTATCGCCATATCTTATTTGGTGATGTTAGCCTTATCCCATCCGTCCGGTCCCCCGATTACTGAAATCTTACGTAGTATCATTCGTGACCATGAAAGGAAAGAAGAAGAACGCATTCCTCGTACGAAGAAACGGGTTCAGAAGCGCGTGAAAAAATATAATGAACTCACAGGTCGAGACAAACTCTTGGGTAAATTGATTGGTCACATTGTAGGCATTATTGTGGCCTTGGCTTTTGCCATCATGCTACCAATCGTAATTCCCACCTATCCAACCCTAGAAATCACTGTCCTCTACTGGTTAGCCTTCATTGGCTTAACCCAAGCAGGACTCACAACGATTCGCGTTCTTGTTGGCGACAGTTCGCTAGCAGGCGCTCGACTCCTCGCATCCATCGATACACTCTATGCCCTCGTCGGTGTATGGACCCTCACCCTATTCTTCTATGGAACACTGTCCTGGCCGATTCCACTCTGGAACGGAGTCACATGGACTCTTTTCTTCTGGAAAGACATAGTGATGTACTGGATATGGTGGCTTGGTCCTATCCTAATCCTCATTGCAATCATTGCTATGATTGTTAATCTCATTCAAGTGAACGTCTACATTCAGCCACTTCACAACGGTTACGAAGTTACTATCGACGAATTTGATTGAATAGAATGTCTGATCCCTCGGAGTAGTACACAGCGTTGTATGTGTACTACTCCACTATTCTCTTTTTTTCTCACAAGGCTTATCAATTTGAGTGACTATCTTGGTCTATTATCAGGGGGTTTATTATGAGCTCTACTAGCCCTGTTAAGATACGTGAATATGATGTCCATGATTTTGTTGGCTTAACCGAATTGGTTGCAGAGTTCTTTACCTTTCATCGCCGACTCACCGGACGGGGTCCTCTCCCACCCGAAGAAGCAGCCACGCTCATCCCACAGGATATGTTACAGGAATCCTCCTATGTGCTTGTTGCAGAACCACCTGATGGAAAGGATATCGTCGGGTTTTGTCGAGTCGAACTACATGAGGGGGCTTATTTTCTTCGGGAAATCGGTGTTACTGAGAACTGGAGGATTCGTGGCGTTGGTACTGCTTTACTGAGAACAGCCGAAGATTACATCAAAGAGGCTGGAAAAACCAATCTCTATTTGTCGGTTGTTCCACGGAATATTGACGCGATTCGCTTTTTTGTTCGACGAGGTTATGATATCATCAATACGCTAGAATTACGCACCGAAGGACCAGATGAAAAAATCCAGCGAACCCCTCTTCATTTCCTTGGCCTCCAATTTCGCTACTAGAGAGATAGTATGGCTGGGTATAGATTCAGTGAATAGCAGTGGTGAAAAGGCATTAATATGTAGGTATATCAATGTGAGTTTCGATAACAGTGGCAGTTAAGGACCGTGAAAAAAAGAATTCCCGTCTAAAAGTGAAGATTGGTTCTGTCAAATTACCGAATCCAACAATTTTAGCATCAGGCGTTTTGGGAGTGGCAGCCGGTGGGCTCATTCGAGCATGGAAAGATGGGGCCGCAGCGGTTGTTACAAAAACCGTAGGTTTACAGCCCCGGTCAGGGCACCCAGGTCCTCGAATTGTGGGACTCTATGGTAATAGCTTAATGAACGCCATGGGGATTCCAAATCCAGGAATTGAAGATTATTTACCTGAAATTAATGCAGCTGTGAACCAGAGTATTCCGGTGATTGGGAGTGCGTTGGGGAGTAGTCCAGAGGAGTTTGCTAAAGTTGCTGTTGCCTTACGTAAAGCAGGTGTGACAGCAATTGAGCTAAATGTCTCCTGTCCCCATGTTGGCTCACTATATCTCCTCGGTATGGATCCACAAAGTACTAGTGCCGTTGTTTCCCAAGTCGTTAAACAAACAGAAAAGGAGATCCCTGTTTGGGTGAAACTTCCAGGCTCGACAGATTACCCGCGACTTGTACAAGTTGCAAAAGCCGCAGAAAAAGCCGGTGCCTCTGCTGTCGTGGCCTTGAACACACTTCCAGCACTCGCCTTAGATGTCGAATCTCGAAGACCTCTTTTAGGGGCAGGGATTGGTGGATTATCTGGTCCAGCGATAAAGCCAATTGCAATACGCGCTGTCTGGGAATTATATCAGTCAGGACTCACCATTCCGATTATTGGAGTCGGAGGGATTCTAACAGGTCAAGATGTCATCGAATACTTCCTTGCTGGCGCAAGTGCTGTCGAAATTGGTACTGGAGTCTTAACCCGAGGCTCCACAATTTTCACTCAAATTTGCGATGAGTTGACAGAATATATGAAGCGCCATCGAATCAAACGAATTACCCAATTAACAGGACGGATGAAATCTCAGGACGTGAAAACATAGAATGGCGGTCCATGACCTGAAAATAATGAATGGACGCCTAGTCCTGTCCGAAAGCATCGAAGAAGGAGATATCTTAGTTGACAATGGGCTCATAACAGCGATCATTAAACCTGGAAAGAGCGCTCAAGAGGAAGCCGATGTAGTCATTAATGCTTCTGGTTACTTAGTGTTTCCTGGATTGGTGGATGCTCATGTTCATTTTCGTGATCCTGGATTTCCCGAGAAGGAAGACTTTGGAACGGGTTCATTAGCCGCGGCAGCTGGTGGTATCACCACAATTATCGATATGCCGAATACGAAGCCGCCCACAACGACTACAGAACGGCTGTTTGAAAAAATCCAACGGGCAGAAAAGAAATGCTTAGTTGATTATGCTTTTCATGGTGGTCCCTATCTCGCTGAAGAAGCAGCTCTTACCAAAGAAACGAATTGGGAAAGTCAAGAGCTTGCATTAGTTGATATGGCAAATCAGCTTATCGACGCAGGTATCATATCATTCAAAATATATATGCCTCATCAAGAAGGCCCTGCAATTCCGTATCTTGCACCTCTGGGAAATCCACTTACGATTCACGCGGAAGATCCAGCGAAGCTTTCAGAGCCGACAGATGGCTCTTCATATGCATTTCTTGCTAGCCGACCGCCTGAAGCGGAAGTAGAATGCATTGAAACGCTTCTTGCTGAGCCTCCACTATGTAGTCTTCATATCTGTCATATCTCCACAGCTGCAGGCTTTCGCCATATCCTTGCAGCAAAACATAAAGGCATACCTGTAACGACTGAAGTCACACCCCACCATCTGCTTCTAACAGTAAAAGACATGGCAAAAATTGGTCCCATCGCAAAATGTTATCCACCGCTTCGTTCGACCAAAGATACGGAAGCCTTACTCAATGCTTGTTTTGCAGGACAAATCACGATTATTGCCTCGGACCATGCTCCACACACAGCAGCTGAAAAAACCGGATCTGACGCTGACTTCGCTACTGCTCCCGGAGGAATTATCGGAGTTGAAACTACATTACCACTCCTGTATACCAAGTTGGTCCAAAAAGCAGAAATGCCGTTACCAATGCTTATCCAAATGATGGGATATAATCCTGCAAAACGATTTGGAATCCGAAACGCCCAATGGATTGAGAAAGGTCAACTTGTAGTAGGAGCCGATGCTGATATCGTCTTATTCGATCCCAAAGCCACCTCGACAATACGAAGTGAAACACTTCACAACAAATCGACTCTCACACCATTCGAGGGTTGGAAAGTGAAAGGCCGAGTTCAACGAACCCTCCTTGGGGGAACAACCATCTATAATCGTGAAGAAGAATGACAACCAACAAGAAGCTCACACCCTCAACAGCCCTTCACCCCATCGTCACTCCAATTCTCAATGTAAAGACAGAGACTCCACGTAATAAGAGGTTTACACTTTCTGCAGCACCTATTGCTCGGATTGCAACTCCTGGGCAGTTTATGATGGTGTGGATTCCCGGAACCGATGAGATACCCATGAGCATCTCCAATGCAAGCGGAGATCAAGTCGAATTTACGGTAGCCCGCGTGGGTGATGCAACCACAGCACTTCATAAGCTAAAACCAGGTGACCTTCTTGGCGTTCGTGGACCCCTTGGAGAAGGTTTTGTCTTCCCCAAAAAACCAAAGGGTAAAGCCCTCCTTTTAGTGGCCGGTGGGTGTGGCACACCTCCGATATTATTTGCAGCAACGACTGCTTTAGAGACGGGATTCGCCGTTGATGTCGCACTTGGTGCAACAACAAGTGAAGAGCTCCTCTTCCAACAGCCATTCAAGGAGCTCAAGTTGCGAAACCTTGTAGTTGCAACAGATGATGGGTCAGAAGGCATTCAAGGCACATCGGTTGATGCTGCAGCCTTTCTACTTGAAGCCAACTCCGAGTATGCTGCTTCTCTAGCTTGTGGTCCAGAAGGGATGCTAGTTAACTTGAACCTGCTCCTTCAGAAGTTTCCAATTCCATTACAGGTTAGCTTAGAACGCTACATGAAATGCGGGGTTGGCCTTTGCGGGCATTGTATTATTGATTCCAAAGGTCGACGAGTATGTCATGAGGGACCAGTCTTCGATGTTAAGACCTTGAAAAATTCTGACTTTGGTCGATGGACGCGTGATAGCACAGGAAAACGTCACCCCGTAAATCCTACTGATACGACATGTCCAAGCTAGCGATGAATCAGAGTTGTGATGAATAAATGAGGCGGGTTAGTCAGGCTTATGAGTACTCTCCAGCCATTATACATCTCTTCGCAGGATTCAGCTTCATAACCCTTGGAGGAATAGGTTATGCAATCCTTCCTGCATTTCTTAGCCCTCTTTCCATCTTGTCGATCATTATAGGGACAACGATTTTCTTACAATCTTCCCGAGCCTTTCAAGTCACCCAAATTAGAAGATTGATAATTGTAGTTACGCTTTCTGCAATGCCAATAATTTTCATAGATTTCTGGCCTCTCCAGCACATCATTGCACAAATGGTTTCAACTGCGCTTCTCTCCTTAAATGTCCCATATTGGCTTTCATTCAACCCACATTTTGGTGGAGCACAGATTTCCGTCATAGTTCAGGAATTGGGGACTGGTCGATTGGTAGGAGGGGAGATTGATAACGCCTGTGCAGGACTTATTGTCTTATTTCCCAGTCTCCTCTTGCTCTTATTAGCTGACAAATCGCCCCAGCCCCGTCCAGATCGATTCAATATCGGACTAACCACGATGCTAGTTATCGGAGTAGGGAATTTTCTTCGTATTTTATTTGAACTATGGGCGCCAGCATCGATTGTAGTACCATTTGAGGTTGTACATTACCCACTGGCCTTCATTCTTGGAATATTTGGCCTAATATTCATTGTATATGTTGGAAATCAACTCGTTATTATCAAAAAATCTGAATAATCAAGACTCTACTATTGGTCCTCGGCGATGTAAGCTAGAATACCATTGGTTTCCTCTTGGGATAATCGTTTTTCAGCAAACAAAGCCCGTACGATTTGTGTAATTGGTGCTAGGGAATGGAGTGTTAGTTTCTCTTTAGCAAGTTGGTCAGCCCCACCTTGTTCTCGATCAACCACAACCAAGACATCGGACACCTTAGCACCAGCATCCCGTACAGATTGTGCGGCAGCGAGTTTACTCCCACCATCGGTAATGAGGTCATCGACAACGAGCACTTCATCGCCTTTTTTGAGGATGCCTTCAACCCGTTGTTGACGTCCGTATTTCTTAGGTTGGCTGCGAACATAGAGCATCGGTTTATTGAGACGTTGACTGAGAGCTGTGGCAAAGGAGATACCAGCCGTGGGTACACCAGCAATACGATCAAAGGACACCTTAGGGTGTTCAGCAAGCCATTCGACAAACAAGTCGATTAACCGTGAGAAAGCGTCAGGAAATGATGGAACGATTCGTAAATCAATATAGTAAGGGCTTTTTTTACCGGAGGCTAGAGTGAAGCTTCCAAATTTGATGGCACCAACATCATCTAAGAGCAGGGCTACATTGTGGATAAACACCTCTCTTTGCGAAGGTCCTGAATCCCGTTTCTCACCCGCCTGAAAGGTTTGCTTGGCAAATTCCCTAGCTATTTGAGCTGGGTCTTCAGCTTGATAAATCGATCGCCCAATAATTTCGTAATCTGCTCCAGCAGCGATAGCAGAACCAGGCTTTCCACCTTGAGCACCGACGCCAGGGGCTAGAACGAGGGTGTCAGGTCCAACCCATGTTCGGATATCACGGACATGGGGGGGTCGCGTTCCAGGAGAAATGACACCGGTCACTTTTAGCTTGACAGCCAATTTCGCTAGCTTTGGAGTTTGGGGATGGATGAATTGAAGCGAACCTGGATGACTCATGTCGACAACCAGAATTACTCCTCGGTCACCATAATTCCGGGCTTCATCCAAAACAGCTTGGATAGCATCATCACCAATGAAGCCTTGGACAATAATGGCGTCAATGCCTGCAGCATAAGTGTGACGGGCAATCCAAGCATTGGTGTTGTCAATATCTGCGACTTTAAAATCAGCAATTAAAGGAAGATTAGGAGCCACCATTTTGATATGATGAGCGATTTCTAATCCCGTCGCTAGCACCAGGGGATAATTTAATTTGAGGGCAACAACGTGTGGTTCTACTGCAGCAGCATGATGACATGCTCGTTCAACTAAATTTCGACGAGCTGAATCAGGAGCACCTGGAGGCAACGTGTCCGCAATATCCATAGCATGAATAACTCGTGATTGGGTGGACTTCGTGCGTTCTTCAAGTGCTTTGATAAATGCTTGCCCGAACAATTTTGTCATTTCATGATCGCCTCGTATTAGAAGGCAGGGGTCTAACAGAGTCCAAGGAGTTGTTCGATGATATGGTCGTGGCCAGTGATACGTTTACAGTAACTGCAGCGGAGAATGACAGGTTTTCTCCCTACAACCTTGAAGTTACTGGTAATCCCCCTTTCATTGTTTGTAATGCAACTAGGATTTTGACATCTCACAATTCCAACAATTTCATCTGGAACTGCAATTCTTGTTTTTTTATGAATCTTATATTTCCGGATGATGTTAATGGTGGCGTTGGGTGAAACAAGAGCAATTCGATTTATCTCATCAGTGGTTAATTCGCGACCCTCAACTTTGATGATGTCTTTTTTCTTCATCCGTTTGCTTTGAACGTTCATAGCGATACTAATAATGTCACCTTCGCGACCAGTGATTCCCAGTATTTGCATGACCGCTAGAGCATAGCCCGCTGTGATGTGGTCGATTACAGTACCAGCAGTGATTTTCTTAACTAACAATTCATTGACTTTTTCCTCGGTTGTTGTCTTACTCGATTCTGTTTTTTTGGTAGCCACCTGTTTATGCCTCCAATAACATTGTGAGAATCGCCATTCGAACAAGAACGCCATGGAACATTTGGATGAAATAGCGAGCATAGGGAGTGCTATCAACCTCAGGGGCGATTTCTTCCACCCGTGGTAGCGGATGAAGGATGTCGAGAGTGGGTTTCACATCCTTCAGGAGCTCATTATCGATCCGATAAATGCCACTCACTTTTTCATAATCAGCGGGAGTGGGGAATCGTTCTTTTTGGATTCGAGTAACGTATAGTACATCCAGTTCAGGTAGGATTTTTTGTAGGTCCGTTGTTTCAATCACTTCTTTACCCATTTCTCGGAGATCCATTGCGATTTCAGCGGGGAGTTCGAGCCCTTCTGGTGAAATACAATATAAGCGGTCAGTGAACCGCGTAATAGCATATGATAGAGAATGAACCGTCCGTCCGAATCGTAAGTCTCCAAGCATTGCAATATTTAGGTTTTCCAACTTGCCCTGGCTTCGTCGAATTACCGAGAGGTCTAGAAGTGTTTGCGTGGGATGGCGACCAGCCCCATCCCCGGCATTAATAACTGGAATTCGAGCTACTTCAGAAGACCATTGAGCGGCGCCTTCTTGGGGATGTCGCAGGACTATAACATCAGCGTAATTCTCGATTGTACGAATAGTATCAGCTAAGGATTCTCCTTTTGCCACTGAGGAGGCTCCGATATCTGCTACTGTAATGCTTGATCCTCCAAGTCGAGCCATTGCTGATTCAAAGCTAAGACGTGTTCGCGTGGAAGGTTCATAGAAGAGAGCTGCAAGTATTTTTCCCCCTAGTAATTTCGAGGGCTTGCCACTTTTGACAATGGTTTCCATTTTGTCTGCCCGGTCAAGAATGGCGATGATTTCTTCGGTGCTTAGGTCTGCGATACTAATTAGGTTCTTTACTGATAATGACACCATAACTCCTCTTATCGGCAAAGGCAATAGAAGTAATAAAAATCTTCGCCCCTTTGCCCTAGTTTTTACTCCATACTGTCAAATAATCCTACTAACGTTCTTCAAGAATAGAGCTAATGCGAGCAACATAGTTTCGCAGCACATCTTCTGAAGGTTCATCAACAGTAACGTCTCGTTTTCCAGCAGTTGATTGATACAAGCTGAGTGCAGTGCTGACGATGTGCCGGGTTTGGGTTATCGCTAGCATCTTTTCTTGGAGTGGAAGATCCAACAGAAGAGGAGGAAAGAAGAGTTTAGGTGCTATCAAGAAAACCTGTAATCGGTGAACAGTTTTTTGTAGACTAAACGGAAGCATTTGTTCGTAGGCGTCTGGATTTAGTTGAGAGCGTAAGCGATTCAGCTCTTTTTCAGCGTTCTCACGATGGGTTGCATCGTTAGTTGCGGCATATTTGCTGATTGATGTTAGAGCAACTAGGAGCTGACGGAGGCTTCGCAAGCTTCGATCAGTTTCTTGGTTCAAGCTTTTTGCTAAATCGTCGAAAAGTTTCGCAGCATGGGCATGATCACCACGGTTGATGATATTGAGACCATCTATCAGTCCAACTAATGTGACGCCATAGGTTCGGAATACCGAATACACTTCAGCTAGATCAGGGACAATCTCTGATACCTGATCAAATGACTTCTGAACCTTGTCGAAAAATTCCTGAGCTCCATTGAAGTCTTCTTTGAGAAGGTGAATTTGACCAATACGCCAATAGTTTTCACCCACATCGTGGAAAAAGAAGAGTTTGGTAAATAGTTCAGCTGCTTGAAAATGATATTGTGTGCTTTGCTCGAGCAACTCTTGGCGTTCAGGTTCAGCAGGTGTGAAATCTAGACTGCTTAGGAAGAGCAGGTTGTCAGCTAGTTTGGTTATGGTTTGAGCTCGTTTGTGACTTTCACCAGTTTTAGCCCAATCTTCAATAGCTTTTTCAAATAATTTTGAAGCCTTTCCAAGAAGTTCCGCATTTCCAGTTAGTATACCCAAGTGTTGGGCGGCATCTCCGGCTTGATCAAAGGCATAAGCTGTAGCAACAGGATCCGGAACTTTTTCTACAATCTCAATTGCTCGTTCTCCATAGCTGAGCATTTCTTCATAGAGCGGTTGCTTTTCCTCTAGCGTTGGTGAAAGATCAGCTAGCTTGGCGCAGGCAAAAGCCGCATAGCTTAGGGCGACAAGTTGTCCTCGTAGGTCCTGAGTTTGTTCCAATAACGCAAGACCGGTTTGGCTGAGGTCTCGTTGTTGGATGGCCCATTCTTGTTTCTTGTCGTTCCGTGTTTCCAAGTCGGAGAGGAAACCACACATCTCACTGGCATTCATTGTGGCATAGCCTGCAGCGCGAAGTCCTTTTGTTTTTTCAGCCAAATCCCGGCCTTCGAGTTGCAGATTATAGATTTCCTTGAGTCTCTCTTTACGGCTTTCGGGATTCATGTCGAACCAAGTTACTCGTTCTAAAGCTACTCCAAGGTTAATAGCGGCTCGTGCTCGAAGTTGGTAGAGCTGTGTCTTTTCCCCGATTTCACGCGATTTTCGTAGATGTTCTTCGCCCAACCGATAGAATTCGTTCCTTTGTTCGAAGTTCTGTTCGAGTTCAGCGATGGAAAGAAATCCTGTACCAGCCAGAGTATAGGCGTGGAATAACTCCCCGTATGTGGGTGTTCGCTCCAAAGTAACAACCGATTCTAAAAAATAGTCCTTGGCTTTTTTGTACAGTTCTTGTCGGATATCAGGGTCTTTTTCTGTTTCAGCCATTCTGTAAAAAGAACTTCCTAAGAGGCTCAGTATCATTCCACGTAAACGATTATTAGTGACTGTAGAAAGTGAGCGGACCAGTTCATGAACATTATTATGAAGAATCTGTTTGGTTTTTTCAGCTTCAATTCGGTAGGGGTGAATCAAGTCAATTCCATTCAACACCGCAATATTTCCAATGTGTGTTCGATTTGGGACTTGGCTTAACGCTTCGGTTTTTTGGAAAATTTCTGTTAGGAGGGTTTTCTTTTCTTCACCTTCTGCATAGAATAAAAGCGGTTCAATGAGTAATAGGTAGTAGGCGTAACTTTTCTCAGAGGGTAAATCAGTAGCGAGTTCAATTCCATATTTCGTCCAATGGACTTGCCATTCAGGTTCCTCGAAGGCAACTAGACTTGGAATGAGATCCAAAGCCCGCGAAATTTCACCAATTTGTACGAAAAGTTTGATGGCTTTTTCAAGTCGCTCAGGATGTGGGGGATCAGCAAGCCAACCCTCCGCTTCAAAGCCTATTGCCTGCATGTGATTGATCTGGTCTTCTTTGAGCATGTTCGATTCGAGCGCTTTGTTGACAAGAGTAACCAACTCTGAGAGAGTTGCTTTCATTTCCTGAAGAGAATTGGCGCTCCAGACACTGTTATATAAATTGTCAAATCCCCGAAAAGCAAAATCAGGATTTTTGGTTCGCTGATATATGGTAAAGCATCGTTTCGCAGCATCATAATAATCAGCGTTGCGTTCTAGGATTGTGATTCGACGAAGTTCCATCGTTTCATCGTCGCGAGTCACATCCTATCACCATTTAATTTCCTAATTCAAAATACGATGCCAGTTGACCAATCGATTTGGAAAATTCATGGTCAGGCTGTTTCTCTACAAAGAGGGTCTGACCCATGTTTTCCATTACTTCACAAAAACAGGGAATAATCTCAATGATTCCAACACCCAATTTCTTACTCAAATCGATTTTAAGGCGTTTATAATCATCCGGTGTTTGCAACATGCTGCAGGGAACTTTATTCACAATTAATTCAGGTTTTTTACCGAGAGTTTGGTTATAGACCCCACGAATGAGGTGTTGAGTTCCGACAATGTCTAGTTGATCCATTTTAATGACCAAGATGAGTTCATCAGCCGCCAAGATTGCGTTGATGGAGCTCATCGCAAAGCCAGGACTGGTATCGAAGATTTGAAAGTTGACATTGTGTCTCTCAAAGAGGAGGTCTTTCCCATCAAGAACAAGTTGAAGAACCCGGGCTTGCCATTCTTCGTCAAGGCTGTGGATGGTCATTTCGTTAATGGCTTTCCCACTGGGATTAGTGAATCCTACTTGGAATCGACCTTTGGTGTGAAACTGAGCACTAAGATCAACAAGAACCTCAGTGAGTTCACAGCGTTGAGCGAGCCAATCGTTAATCCAATATTGGGTGCCATTCATTTGGAAGAGCGCATTTAGGCTTGGAGCGCGAAAATCAAAATCAAAGAGGACAACATTGTATCCTCTTTTTGCTAAGATTAGAGCTGCATTGGCTGAGAGGTTAGATTTACCAGTGCCTCCTTTGTAGCTATGAACGGTGATCGATTTGTTAATCTTCGATCGGGGATTCCAGCTGCTTATTGAAGCATAGGTCATCTTTTTACCTCTTTTGAGTTGACTCAGCGGGATTTTCCAGGGATGGCATATTGAAAGAAGCGTTTGACACGGATTCTTTCCAAATAGCCCAGTCGAAACATGGCTCCAAGGTATTTAGACTCTGCATTCTGAGTTTTACCTGTAATGGCCGCAATTTCAGTAGAATTGGCTTGGCGGAGTTTCAGCATGGCCATTGCAGTTTGTTTGAACCGGGGCGGGATTCGGAGGAGCACCATTGCACTAAGTGGCGTGGTTTTTCGGGCACGTTCTACGGTAACGGTTTCACTTAGTTCGGTACCCCGAATAAAGTATTGACGGTCAACATAGATAACCAAGACATGGGGTGGGTTACCATGAAGGTGGGCATGGCTGACCGGATAGGAGTTGGCATTGTCAATGAGGATCTTTGGCAAGCTGATGTAGATTTCTTGTTGACATTTGTGACAGAAGGTCGGTATTGTTACGTTGTCAGGTGTGTCCTCTGCTTGTGTCATGCATATTCCCCGCTGGTCGTATTGCATGTTTCTAAGATTGTCTCCGTCAGTGGACGTTATTAAACATTTTCAGTTCTTTCCATGATTCCCTGGACTGATGCGAACTCCTCAACAAAAATCAAACACCATAAACCAATTCAACAAACAAAGTTCCCGTGTGGAAAGGTTTCTAAAAGATGAAAGATTAACCTTGAAGAACTCAAATTGCCACTGTGTTTTAAATAATGTCTTCAGTTCTCGTAGTAGGCTTCAATGTTCGTCCGCTTGCACGGTCTGCCAAGAAGGCAGGAATGAAAGTGCTAGCTGTCGATTTTTGGGGGGATTTGGATCTTATTCAATGGACCGACGAGCAGCTTAGTGTACTCGACCAACAGCCAAACCAAAGACCCGACCGACCTCAAATTCCAACCGCTGATGCCTTGGTTAGTGGTGTCCAACAACTCTTAGATAAAGCCGGACCCGTTGACTATATCATTGCGAGTGGGGGTTTTGACGACCATCCAGAAGCCTGGAAACGCTTAGGCAATCTAGCCCCTCTTGCCGGAAATACAACCGAAGTCATGATTAATGCCCGAAATCGTCAATTGACTAATAAGATCGCTAAAAAGTATGGAGCCGCTCTTCCAACTAGCTTTGAGGTGAATAGTCAAAAGACCTTTCAAGCAGCCGTGAATAAGCTGGAATTACCAATAATTGTGAAACCAAAATTTGGAAGTGGGGGATTCCATACTCGTGTCCTTGAATCAGAAGCAGAACTCGACTCCTATGCGGATCGGCACCATTTCTCAATTCCCAATCCAATTCTTGTCCAGAACTTGATTGCTGGAATAGATGCCAGTGTGTCTATTCTTGGTAACGGGCAGGAGGCAGTCACAGTATCTGTTAATGAACAATTAATTGGTCTTCCTGAACTGGGTAAGAGAAGAACCAAAGCCTATTGTGGAAACATCATTCCGCTCGAGACTAGCCCTGAGATCAAAGCACACCTTGCGACAATCTCTGAAGATATCAGTTGCCATCTTGAATTGCAGGGTAGTAATGGTTTTGATTTTGTGGTTGATGCCTCGGAAACACCGTATTTCATGGAAATCAATCCTCGGATTCAGGCTACCATCGAAGCCATTGAATTGGTCAGTAATGTCAATGTCGTCTCACTTCATCTTCAAGCATGTCAAGGCCACCTTCCTAAAGATGAGCCAATAATCCGAGCATTCTGCGCCCGTGTGATTGTCTATGCGCAAACAGATTGTGAGATTCCCAATCTAAGCAATATTCCAGGGATTGTTGACATCCCAATGCCAGGTAGTGTAGCTAGTCGGGGAGACCCTGTATGTACGGTCAATCACATTGCAGCTACCAGGAAAACAGCGCTCGATAGGGCGTGGGATATTGTTAAAACGATTTACAACAATCTTAGACCTATTCATCGAATTCAAAAAGTAGAAGGTAACAATAAGTGAAGAGGTTGTGACCGATGGTTCGTGTTATTGGCATTGATCCTGGAACTCGCTCGTTCGATTTCTGTGGTTTAGAAGATGGTGAAGTGTTTTTGCAGACCTCGATTACAAGTGTTGAGGTTGCTGAGAATCCCCAAAGTATCCTTGATGTCATTACGGAGGCGGGTAAAGTTGACTTGGTTGCAGGTCCGTCGGGATATGGGCTTCCTCTGCTCCATGCGTCAGAAGTAACTGAGAAGGAATTCTTTCAACTTGTGTTAGTCCGTCATGATGATGACAAGATTCCAGTTCTTGAAGCCATCAAAGATATGGTGCGACTGGTCCAAAAAACGGACATCAATATGATGTTCATCCCTGGTGTTATTCATCTTCATTCAGTTCCAGCTTGGCGAAAGCATAATCGGATTGATCTAGGAACAGCTGACAAGTTATGTTGTGCGATTCTCGGAGTGTATGATCAGGCTCGCCGCCTCAAGATAGCGTATAAAGACACATCCTTCATTCTGATTGAGCTAGGTTACGGTTATCCTGCTGCTGTCGCCGTGGACAATGGACTTGTGGTTGACGGAATTGGAGGAACAATTGGCGGACCGGGATTCTTAACCTTAGGTGGCATGGATGGTGAGCTTGCATATCTTCTCCGAGGGTTTTCGAAAGGTACCCTCTTTCAAGGTGGAGTGTTGTCATTACTAGATGATCCTAACCTTAGCCCGGAGGCTTTTGCCGATCAACTTGCACATGATGATCAACAAGCCCAGGAAGCGTGGAACGCTGTTGCTGAAGGGCTTGTCAAATCAGTTGCTGCTTTGGGAGTAGCCGTTCCCGAGCCAAAAGAAATTCTTCTATCAGGGAGACTAACACGTGTCACCGGATTGGTTAAAGATCTCGAAAAGCGGATGCAGTGTTTTGGGCTTCCGGTTACACGGGTTCAGCGAATTGGCGATAAATCCAAGGAAGCAGCGCAGGGAGCTGCATTATTTGCGGACGGGCTAGCCAGTGGTCCCACCTCTGAGCTATTTGAAACCATGCGACTCCGTGAATGTAATGGAACAGTATTAGACTGGATTAGTCTGCCCCAAGCTAAACAAATCCGTGAAATGTACCGTGAAGCTTAACTGGTAATAATCTGAGCTCCTTGATTATTCGCTGTTGCAATGAAGGTTGTGCCGCCAGAAGGAGTGCCTATAGCTTTACTCACTGCAGTCTTTACCTTTATTGCAGTTTTCATGTCACGGACAAGTCCATAACAGGTTGGTCCCCAAGAGCTCTGTCCTGCTCCGACAGCTCCAGCCTTGAGCATAGTGTCCACGCATTTTGTTATTTCAGGGCTGGCAAATCGACCTCCCTGAGCTTTAGAAAACGCATCTCCGACTAATACTTGAATCCGTGTTAATGCTTCACCGAATTGATCGATATCATCTCTAATTAGGGCTGGAAGCAGTTGCATTAGTACTAGTCGACTCGTTTCCTTGGCATGACTTGCCTTCCCTTTTGGTAATTCTTGAAACGCATGTTTCTCGTGCCCTCCACTAAGACCCTTTGAAACATCGGGAATAGCAATGATGAAATTCCAATCCTCAGGTACAGGTTGTTGTATAAGGAGGGGTGGAACATCTTCCGTACCTTTGCCTTCAGGGATTGTCGTTGGCTTTCCACCATCAATCACAAATCCACCTCCAGCAAATGTCGCTGTACCAACACCTGAGACCACACCTCGACCCATGATCTGTGACAATTCATGCGTAGTAAACGATTTCCCATATAACATGGCGATAGCAGTTCCCACCGCTAGAGACAACTGAGTACCAGAACCTAATCCCACGTGCTTTGGAATCGATTCCCACACTGTGAGTTGAAAACCTTTGTCAGTTCCAAACTGGTTAGCCAGCCGTTCAACTAGATTTTTTACTCTCTCTTTTTCCTCGCCAGTAACGACCAGGCCTTCTTTTTTGCGTTGGAGTTCAACGACGCATGTGGGTTTGTTAATTGATAATCCTAATGATCCGAAGATGCGACCCAATCCGCCATGTAAGTCAATAAAGCCTAGATGAAGACGGGCGGTTGCACGAATTGTGACCGAGTCGAATTCTGGCTGTGACATTCCGCTCACTTTGTCCAACGTGGAAGCATTTCTATTACTTTTTGAATGACCTCTGCGGCCGGAGATTTGGCAGCAATACGATTGACAAGTGTCCTAAGATCATCGATGCGATGGACTAGCCTTTGGGTGGTTGCTTCGTCAATAGTGTGAAATGCACGAACTCGAGTGGCGTGAATAACACATTCAATCGCGGCACAACGAGCTCGGGAAAGGACCACCGGAAAAGGTGATGCAATCTCAATATGTTGGAGAGTGCATAATAGTTCCCGGTATCGTGGTGTATCTTCCTCAACGAGCTTAGGTTCAACAGTTACTTCAAGATACCCCGACATACCAGCTAGTCTCGGAGCCTTAACCGTGATTGCAGATTCAAACTCAAACTGTGGAGATGAAGAGAGTTCTTCTTTGAACGCGGTGACGAGGAAAACATGAGGATCATGTGTGATGTTGATGACCGCTTCTCCAACGTCTTGAATGTTACTGGCGGTTTGTGTTCCTTCATAAGGTCGAATAATGAGTTGGTGATCTGGGTGAACCCATACGCCCATTGGGGCTGCATTGAATTCTTGATCTGAAGAGAGGGTAGTGATGATGGATTCAACTACATCTCCTTCAACAAACCCCATCCTTTCAAGCTGTTCAGAATTCACTATGATGCAACCACCAGCTAGCCCGCATATCCATACACTAGGGCAATGCATCTAGTCTTAATGTCTTTTCTAAACAAAAAAGTGGTGCACCTATTCCCCATAAGAGGCTTTTACAGGAATTTCGCTAGATTTCTTCAGCGTTTCCTGACGGGGCCAACCCATGGCATCCAGCGCGTTTCGGGCTAAATTGCGGATGTCCTCCCAGGCAATATCGGTCCGGACGGTATCTTCCATCCAATATCGAAGATTTTCTGGTCCACTTATCTCATCGAGTTTCTTGTTTAGATCTTCCAGAATACTGCGTTGCTTTTTGGAGAAAATGGTTCGCCGACGTTTCATCACTTGAAACCATTGATCAAACTCGATGGCTAATTCATCTACTCCCCATAAGTAATCGGGAACAAGTTGGAGTTGGACGTCTGCGGGAGCCGCCAGTGCTTGAAGTGATCGTCTGAAACGCAGCATTGAGTAATCCATTGATCGTCCTCCACCATCGCATCAGTTGGGGAAATATGTGGCAGACCCTATCGATCGTCCGAACAGGAATTATAGTATGCAATCGTTCTCCTATAATTCAGTTATGGTGACGAAAGCAACGAATTCTTCTTTCCAATAAACAAAAAACGAGTCAAGTTGGGCTTATTTCTTTCAAACACACTAACGGTTTTTATAAACAACTTCAGGAATTTATTTTTACTTATAGATTTCCTGAAATCCATAATTCAGTAAAAGCTTTAGGCTGACCACTCACACACATTGCGGAGGTAAATGCAGTTGTCCCCTCGAGACGTACACGTTGACAAACCCGAGGTTCAAATTTCCGTTCGTCGTGTCGGAGTAACAAGCATCCGCGTTCCCATTCAGTTCATCTTCTTTGAAGAACAACCGGCCATCGTTGTTCCCACCTTCGATGTTTATGTCAATTTACCAGCATATCAAAAGGGGATTCACCCCTCACGAAGCTATGAAGCAACGGTTGAGATTGTGAGCCAACACGCTGAGAAGTTAAATCGCTTAGAGGATTTGTGTGCTGATATTGCCAGGGAGCAATTAGAACGACACGATTATGCAACTGAAGCTGAAGTGGTTGCCGCAGCTGATGTGGTTTATGCACGGAAAACCCCAGAAAGTGACATGCGAACCTATGAATCGTGTACCATGAAGGCCCGAGCTATTGCAAGTCGAGGGAAAAAAGGAAAGATTAGTTTTCGCCAATGGATAGGTGTCACTGTTGGTGGAATCACAGCCTGCCCATGTGCACAAGAAATGTTACGGGATCAAGTTGAAAAAAAGTTGAAAACCGAACTGCAATTAGATGAAAGTCGCATTCAACACCTCGTTGATACTTTGCCTATTGGAAGTCACATGCAACGAAGTTACGGATCGGTCATGGTAGAAACACCAGAGGACTTCTACCTCGATGCCATTCAGTTAGTTGGATTAGTGGAGCAGGCGATGAGTGCGAGTTCCTACGAGCTGCTAAAACGCCCTGATGAAGCGACTGTAGTTCAAACAGCTCTTAATAACCCCAAATTTGTTGAGGATGCCATACGGCAAATGGTGAAAAACGTCGTTGAAGCGTATCCTGATCTTCCTGATAGTATGGAATTACATTTTATTCAACGCAACGAAGAATGCATTCACCGTCATGATCTGGTAGCAGAAGAGACTATCACAATGGGAGAAGCACGACGGCAGATTAATGAAAATCATTCACCCTAAAACCATTTGAATTCAATCAGTTCATTTTCTAGAAAGCCCCACAGTAGGTGTTACATGTGAGTCCAATTGACCTGAAAACATGGTGGCCCCGATACCAAGCAATCATTGATCAGTTTGGATACAATATCACAACCGATCAAGAAGCAGCAGATTTACTGAGTGAATACATCAAACATGTAGCCTACTCGTTAATAGATGCCCGAAAGAAGGTTCAAGGAAAGAATGTCGTTGTCTGTGGTGCAGGACCATCAATTTGTCAAAACTTGGAGCATATAGTCACGAATATTGCATTTGAAGAGACCATTGTATTCGCAGCTGATGGCGCAACAACGGCTTGTTTAGAATATGAAGTTGTGCCTGACTTTATCTTGACAGATCTAGATGGCAATATGGAGGATATTGTCGCAGCTCAGCAGCAGGGTGCTATTGTCGTCATACATGCCCATGGCGATAACATCCCAGCACTTCAACTCTGGGTTCCAAGAATGAGACAGAGTCAGACCATGGGTTCCACGCAAGCTAGACCACAACCCGAAGTTCACAATCTGGGAGGATTCACCGATGGTGATCGATGTGCCTTCTGGGCAGAAGGACTTGGAGCCAAACGAATTGCCTTGGTCGGCATGGATTTGGGAAATATAATTGGGAAATATTCGAAGCCTGAGTTAGATCAGGATATTCGAGCAAGTCCTATCAAACAGCAAAAGCTATTGGTCGCAAAAAAACTATTATCCTGGTTGGTAACCTGGAGCGAAAGTCCCATCATCAACTTGACGGGTATCTATACTAGCATTCCCGGCATTCCGAACCGCAATATTGCTGAGTTTGAATGGGACGAAGATTAACGGTTGTGTAGTGACGGAGGAGGTATACCCCACTTGAAAGTGCTATTAGTGACAGGAAAATTAGCCGAACCCTTAATTCGTCAAATCCTCAATGAAACACAAACTCAACACACGTTTGATATACTTGTATTGCCGTTAGCTGTAGCAGCATTTCTTCATCCAAAATATGTGGCTTCACAAATACATCTACGTGGTCCTCTAGAAAAATACAATCTCATTCTCCTGCCTGGAATGGTTTCGGGTGACACTAATATTGTCACGAAAAGCGTGGGCATTCCCACGTATAAAGGGACGCAACATGCTGCTGACCTTCCAATTCTCCTTGAAAACCTCTTTGATGTTGAAGCCCGCCTTTCAACAACTCAGCCAGCAGATTTGGTTATTGCGGAGCAGCTTGCGAAAAAAGCGAGACAAGATATCGCGAAGGGGGAAAAAGGCCCTAAGCGCCCTCTATCAGCTGAGTATTTGGAAATTGGAAAAGGGAGCTCAACGGTACTTATTGGTCCACGAATGCCTATGCGTGTAATTGCTGAAATCACCGATGCACCCCTTAGATCTCAAGAGGAGCTCCTTCGTCTTGCCCAGTATTTTGTGAAAAGTGGTGCTAGCATTATCGATGTGGGAATGGTGGCAGGATCACCTGATCCTGATGCAGCGAAAACGATTGTCAAGTTCCTCCGTCAACAGATTCAAGTTCCTATTAGCATTGATTCAATGAACGCCCAAGAAATCAGAGCAGGTCTTCAAGGTGGTGCACATTTCGTTCTGAGTCTTGATCAAGACAACATGATGGATATCCCTAAACGCTATCGAAAAGGTGTAACCTATGCGGTTATTCCTGCAAGCCAAGGGGGAGCCGAAATTCCCAAAACGCTCGACACACGAATTGAACTTCTTGCTGATAACTTATCCAATGCACGGAGCCTTGGTTTTAAGCAACTCGTTGCAGATCCTCTCTTTGACCCCTTAATCGCTCCCGGACTCACAAAAGCACTCCGTGCCTATATCGAATTTCATGACCGCCACCCCAAAGTTCCTTTGTTGATGGGTGTTGGCAACATCACTGAACTGCTAGACGCAGACAGTCCAGGGGCTAATGCATTACTTGCAGGTATAGCCCAAGAACTTGGTGTCTCATTATTGTTAACTACAGAAGTCAGTCCCAAAACAAAGGGTTCAGTGCGGGAACTCCATCAATCAACCCAGATGATGTATCTCGCTCGCCGCCGACGGGCACCCCCCAAAGATCTCGGTATTGATTTATTCTTATTCAAAACCAAACGTTTCCCTGAACTACCCTACGAACCTATTCCAGATGCTGATTACCCGAAAGTGGATGTGAGCCACGAAGCCTTAATCCATCGACTAGATGCGACTGGTTATTTCACCTTTCATATTGACCGAAAGCAAGGTCAAATTGTAGCTCGCCATTACGCTTCGAGAAGCACCGAGGTTCCCACAATTGAACTGAAAGGAACCAGCGCTCAACAGCTAATCGATGCCATCCTTACCCGAGAACTCGTATCTCAATTAGACCATGCTGCCTATATTGGTCGCGAATTAGCAAAAGCTGAACTTGCATTAGTCACTGGACGTCCTTACATCCAAGAAGCACCTCTATTTGTTGGATGGAATAAGTAGACACCGTCGTCCATTTAGCAAGGTGCAAAGAACGTATCATGTGCATTTAATAGCAGGTTCAAGATGTCGACGAAATTCTTCTGTTAAATCATTCACGACATCTTTAATTTCTCCGCGTAAATCAAATCGGCGATCAGCAAAATATTCTGCTAAAAGGGCTTCCAATTCGAGAATACTCTTGGTTAAAATCTCGTGATCGGTGAGACCACCCTCAGCGAGGAGTTCCCAATAGCCGTCAGTAAAGGCACTGAGAAAGGCACTGAGAGTTCGGGGGTCCTGTTGTTGGGCTTCGCGTAAGGCTTCGAGGGCATTCGAAAAGGTGATTCTAGCTCGCCGATCTAAGGGTAGGTCAGCAATAGTTTCACAGAGCATTCCTTCCTCGAAGGTGCGACCCCGGCAATCTTGGAGGTGGGCAGCGTGAGGATCTAGACTGCAATGGCTGAGTATTTTCTTATCGTAAAACGGACACTCACCTGGAGGAGAGGTGTGCTTCTCCATAATGGTCTCGATACGCTTCCTTGTGTGGAAGAGCTTGAGCAGTTCTCGTGCCGCTTCAATTCTCTTTAGCCTAGTAGCCATGGGTGTACATCCTACCCTCGATTGCAAACATGCAAGCCTGTGTGAATACAGGAAACCCGCGGATTTAAATACTTGGGTATTATCGGTCGCAGAAATTTGGGATTGACTGAACTGAAATCAAGATTTTTCTTTATCAGGAAAAACGGACCTGTAGACCCAAAGGAAAAACACTGGAATTACAATGATGAAGTTGTGATGCCAGATTCCTGCCGGAGCCCCAACCAAGAAGAGGCCCATAGCCATCGCACTGTACGTGATACTATGTTTGAAACTAGATATGCGTACTAGTTTTATCAAGAACAGCATTGTCACTAGTACAGCCAAGACGGTAAACAGAGTGGCAATCCGAATCCCGTCAAGAATTAATCCTCCCGAAAGTTGCATGAGAGGACCACGGGTCACTACTTGAAGCGGATCACCAATTTCCACCCAAATCGTAGGTGAAACTGGTATTAATCCGAAACTTGTTCGTATCCAACTATCGACAATCCAAATGCAATTAAAAAGTACGGCAGGAACCGATCCAGTCCAACTCCACCAAGAGTGCCAATGTAAAGGCCACGCCTCATAGGATCGTCCAAATTGTACAAACACCAAGTCATTTAACAATGCTAAATGGCGAGACGGATCATTGTAAAGGATTGCTTCTACTGAAGCCCATATTTGAAACACACCAAAGATAGCCACCGCAGGTAGAATACCGATAAGCCATTTTCGATAGCTACGGATGTGATAAGCAATAGCAAAGAGGAGGAGCAAGGCAAGATATTGGTAAGTGACTGCACCGAGTCCAAGCCAGAAAGCTGACCAGAAAGGATCCTTCCATTTTTCATAGCCCATATACAGTATGAAGATGACGACACTCATGTGAGTCACGAAGTTTAGTGTAACCATTATGGGATTGTACAACACAAAAAGAGCGACAATGCGATGACCGCGACGCATCAATCGGTCAAATAAGAGAAAGTCAAAGATGCCATGCAAGATCATAAAGCTGGGCTGGAAATCCATACAGCCAGCGAAGTTGAGCGAGTAAGGGTAGATCATGCAGGGGAGATGAATCAACAGGCTTCCGGGACCATAATTAATGAATCCTTGATAATAAATGTCACACGGACCTTGGGCGAGGGCAGTTAGCCAATAGTCACGCCCATAGGGATTGAGCCCTTGAAACATATATGTGAGCCCACTGGTGAGCAGCTCATTCATGTCATTGATATCAGGAAAGAAGGGATTCACACTAGCGACATATAAAACGAGAGCTAGTGCTAACACTCGGAGAACGATGCCAAGACCAATCTCCCTCCACCATAGACGATAGAGCTTGAGACTATTAATAATAGCTACTCGAATTCTCATAAAAAGTGATGTTGGCGCATCCGAAACTCTCGTCACTATCGGTTCAATCTCTTTTGGTGGTGGGCTCTCCAGTATTTCCTCCTCATCAGTATCCCTTTCTGATATTCGCGGGGGAGGCTCCGATATTTCTTCTGAAATTTCTTTATCAGGTGGAACTCTGAACGAATCACGCTGCGCCCAGAACAGAAAAGGCAGAGTAAGGCATAATACCCAATAATGCGTGAGTCCCTCTGCTGTGCTGGCGATAAACAAAGCAAGGAGGACACCTGGCAAAAAGATTGCGAGGGCTTTCCTGGAATTTTTAAAGAAGTAAATTACGGCAAGGACACCGAGGACCCCAACAAATGCCATCATGACTGGAGCGATTTGTGGAGCAATGGATGGTGGTACCCCCATGAAAATCGCGATGTTAAACACAATCGAAGGGATGGAACCCATAAAGATGAAGGCCGTCTGATAATACCGGTTGTAATAGGGACTTAGGGGATTATTGTCTTGCCAGTTCACGTGAGGGCGACCGACTTGCATGACAAACAGATCACGGACAAAGAAGAATGGGTTCCAGACAAAAAACACTAAGACAACTAAGAGGACGGGTATCATGCCCAGAATATTTTGACGTAACTGCCCTCGACGCCAATGGTAAATCATGAGAAAGGGAACGAAAAGGGCACCCATTTGGTAAGTCGCTGCAAGAAGAGTGGAGTACAAACCACTCTGTATGGGCTTATCAATATTCAACAGAGCTAGCGTGAGTAGCATGAGTGGAAGAGACATGAAAGTGATGACGCCAACGAAGACAAAGAAG
Source organism: Candidatus Hermodarchaeum yapensis (assembly GCA_016840405.1). GTDB lineage: Archaea > Asgardarchaeota > Hermodarchaeia > Hermodarchaeales > Hermodarchaeaceae > Hermodarchaeum > Hermodarchaeum yapensis. The sequence continues at coordinate 41,888 of JAEOSK010000010.1, read as the reverse complement.
GGATTAATCCAAATGATCTTCGAGATGATGCGATGGTCTCTTTGCCAGAGCCGGTAATAAGTGACAGAATCAAAAAAGGTGTGAAGCAAAAAAAATGCCGGCATAAAATCAATAGTTCCAATGCTTTGCGGTCCTGGCCAGAGCATACAGGGGAGGTGGAAAAGAATCGCAAAAGGAGGATAGTTGAAGTAGTTTTGCGTGTATGGGCCACCGAAGGTTTGCAAGATGTAGGTTTGACTATAGGGATTAATGAATTGAAGGGTGTTCGCCATCCCTTTGAAGACTAATTCATTCATATCATTGAGGTCGCCAGCCACGTTGATGAAAAGGAGAAAACCGATTAACGTCACGAGTCGAACGATGAGGCCAGCCCAGAAGCCATCATCATGTAAGAGTTGAGGTATATCCTTGAGATTCAGAGCATCTCGAATTCTTTCCCAAGTGAACCCTTGTGGTTTCGGATCAGATTGCTCATCCGTCAAGGTAGGTACACACTCATTCACTCAATATGTGGTGAAAAGTGAATTCAGTAAGGGCTTGTGCCACTTTTGGACTCAAAAGCCTTATGCCAATTGAGTATCAGAAAAGTTAGAAGGATAACAACCCAACCGGGGTTAGAGATAGCGACGGAAGAGCTTACCCCAGGAAGTTTTCATGATCCGGTCGATGTGCTTTTTGCCCCGTGTCTTAAGCCAGATGTCGCGCAAGTAATGGCTAATTTTCACATTGACATTGAAGAAGGCGGATCGCATCATGAAGGGTTCAAGGAAACTGCTACGGAAGAATCGGTCAAACCGAATAACCGGATCCAGCTTAGTTTCGTAATCGAAGCAGACACCTTCCACATCATCTCCCACCATTTTCTTAGTGCAAAGGTCGCCATTGCCTAAGCCTTGTTCGTGGGCCATACGGACGTGCCCAATGCTCATGGGGTCATAACCAATCATCTGAGCACACAGGGCATCCAGGGCGACAAGGTCACCACTCGCAGCGATGTAGTTCTGCACATATGGTCGTCCTGTTCGTGGACCAGCACCATCCATTGCAATCGTACTATCAGCAAAGGCAAAGAGAGGGCCACAGAATTCTTGTTGGATGCGGAGCAAGTCGACTAAGATTTCGTGAATTTTTAGATGATAGTGGTGACGGACGGTTCGAAGAAAACCAAAGGCATTCTTCATCGAACAAGTAATCGTGCTGTGCCCGTGACATTTGAAGGTGGGAAGATGAATGACTTGAGCATCGATTATCGTCTTTGGCATGAGCATATCTTCTTGCCCAAAGACCATGGGCTTTGAAGGATTGACCTCCTGCCATTCTTCGTCAACAAGAATCGTCCAAGGGATATCATGTTTTTCTAAAAGGGGCACATAGCGATTCTTGTACATCCCCGTGTAAGCATCGGTAACCACCGTCATGTTCTCCAGGGCGATGACATCAGAAAAATTCCGCTTGGATAATTCTCGGAGCGTAGCATCGAGCTGATACGGTTGCGTTGAACACGAGGGGAAGTATTCCTGCCAAGAAATGTTTAGCTTCATAACGGTCCGAACTTTGGGGTCCATAAACTGATCAAATTTAGATAACCTGAACAGGCGAGCAACATCATCGAAATAAGTTTCTGGAGTGGTTTTCACAACAGCAAGAGGGAGGTCCTTAGATTTCATTCATTTCACATCCGATTGGAGAACTGCCCAGTGATGCACTGGGGGAGGTGAATAAGCTTTAACTTTTCGGTCTATCCATCACCCGTTGAGGAAGTCTTTTCTTCAATTTCCTGGAGTGATTCTTCTTCTTGGAGTTCCCGATAACCACGACCCATGGTGGCAATGGATGGTACACCCATTATAGTGAATCCAATGATGTAAATCAAACCATCTAAGAGCGCTATGCTTATCGCAATTACTTCTGGAATCCCAAAGCCACCAAGTAGAGCGATTAATGCGAAGACTTGGATTATGAAAATAGCAATTCCTGCAGGTAAGAGTAGTCCAAGGGCATGGCCGCCGGTGTAACTAATAGCCGCAACAAACATTGAAACTACAATTGGAATATTGACTCCAAAGGCTAGACCTAGAAATGTAAGTTTCATGGTTTCCATCATCCACAGTGGAACACTCAGTAAGAACGCCCAACCTGTATTCCAACTGCCCACATCTGTCCCGAGATCAGCCGCAAAATTCTCAACGAAATTTGGGACCTCAGCCTTTAATCGCTCAGAGGGTTTGAATAAACGTCCAAGAATTCGTGATAGGAATTTCACAAACCGGTCATTACGAATGAGAATGAAGAACACAATGAAGATTACTCCCAATAGGATAGGAACTAAAATCGCTTCTAAAGCTGCACCGGTTAATGTACCATAAATAAGAAAGACTGAAACAACTATTATTATGATAAGCGCTGAGAAATCGAGAAACCGGGCCAACACGATAGAGGCGAGGCCCGCAGAAAAGCGTGTCCCTTTTTTCTCTCTTAACCAATAGGGAGTAGCAAGGTCACCAGCTCGAAGAGGCGCGACATAGGTGAGGAAGATGCCTCCTACAAGCATTGGGAAGAGGTTAGCAGGATTTCCTGGAGTTTTAAAGGGTCGAAGTAAGACCCACCATCTTATCGCTCGAAGAACATAAGCAATTGCAAACAGTGCAATAGCAGGAAGTAACCAAAAGAGATTTGCTGTTGATAAAACAACGAAGATTGCCCCAATTCCCCCAAATCCAGCGGTAACTAAGGCAATTTGTAACCAGACAATGATCAGGATTAGACTCACAATGGCAATGAGGTAATAATATCGAGAACGCATAACGCACAGCTCAAAATAGGCAAACGTGAATCCCTTCTGCATAACACTAGCCTAAAAATACTACCACATGAAAGAATTTCCATGGCTATTAACCTGAAAGGCTTTTGAAGGAGACAGATAATCTTTTGTAGAGAAGAAACAGGTTGACGAATTCGTATGCCACCCGAATACGCTGTAATTCCCGCAGCTGGTGAAGGAAGACGCATCTTACCCTACTCGGAAAAAGTTCCAAAACCCATGATTCAGGTGTTTAACCGTCCAATACTAGCCCATGTAATCAACCGCTGTAAAAACGCAGGAATTTCTAAAATCATCATTGTGGTGAATCCAAAATCGGATGCAGTCAAGAACTACTTTCAAGATGGCAGTGAACTCGGTGTTTCTATTGAATACGTCGGACAACCTAAACCGGAAGGTATCGGACATGCCGTGAGTTTAACAGAAGGTGTTGTGGATACACCCTTTGTTGTATATCTTGGTGATGAGCTTTACCTAGACTCGGACCATAATGGCTTCATTCACTCCTTTGATAAAACGGGATGTGCGGCTTCAATTGGCATAATGCGTGTTGAGGATGAAAACCTCATCAAGAAAAACTACTCCGTTGAAATCGACCCCGAAACTCAGATCATCCAACATCTCATCGAAAAACCCACAGAGCTTACCAACAACATCCTTGGTTGCGGGTCTTACATCTTCGACGAAACTGTATTCGAAGCAGTACGACGAACACCTCCGTCAAAGAAGAATGAAATTGAAATCACCGACACCCTCAATACTATTCGCGAATTAGGGAAAGATGTCTATGGATATTTCCTCGGAGGACAATATCTCAACGTCACTTATCCCGAAGACATCATTGAGGCTGAAAAACTTCTTAGCAAAGATAAAGACTCGATTCTATAATCCCAAAATAACCCTAATCATTTTGAGTCCGGTGCCGAAGGCTTTCCTTTTTGAAGTAGTAATCTTTGCTTCTCCCACTCGAACCAAATAGTGAACAGGAATCTCTTTCATCTTTCCACTATGTTGCAGGACTTTGACAATCATTTGGGGAGAGAACGCAGCACCTTCAGCATCTAATTCTGGAAGGATGGCTTCTAACATTTCACGTCGAATGAGACGGAGGGTGCAACCGACGTCAGTGAGTGGGGGATACCCATGCAGTAATCCCAGTAATTTTGCAACCGCAATATTACCGACAACAAGAAAGAGCCCCATGTTAGCCCCTTCTTCCAAGTAGGGTGTGGCTGTACGAGTGCCAACCACAAAATGATGCTTATCAATGTGTTCCAAGAGGTTGGGGATGTCAGTGCCAAGGAAGGTTTGGTCTGCTTCAGTAATGATAATCAAGTCATACCCACGATTAAGGGCTTCGCGTAATCCTCTTCGAATCGCTGCTCCGTATCCTTGAATGGGCTCAGGAACAACAGTCGCTCCCGCCCTCCTTGCGACCTTGGCTGTGTTATCTGTTGAATTGTTGTCAACCACAATAAGCTCGTCCACTTCTTGAGTAAGAAAATTTTTCACCGTGTGTCCAATAGGCTCCTCTTCATTCCAGGCAGGAATTACCACGCAGACGCGCTTACCCTTGTACATTACTGGCACAATCCCATCATCGTCATTGTAATCTGGTCAAGGGGTTCTTGCAGTAGGTTTTCCTATAAAAGTTTGGAAGCCTGAGAACAGAAAAAATGAAAATAAGTTTTCTTAGGCAGGAGCTATTTCTCTTTCAAGGAATATGCGGGAGTAATCCGACCTTCATCTGTTGCTTGGATCATTTTATCAGCGAGATATGAAAAGAGGTGGCTGATATTTTCACCTGTTCTTGCAGAGACGGGGAAATAGGCTGAGACTTCATGACGAAGACAGAAATCATGAAGGTCTTCATCGGAGGGTCCTCCCTCCAAATCGGCTTTGGCTCCCACAAGAATTATCGGAATTGCTCCTGCGGCGTCTCGGATGATTTCTACCCAGTAAGCAAGTTGTAGGAATGTGGAAAAACGATTCAGATCAAACACAACGAATGCCCCGTGGGCTCCTAAACAGAAAATGGGCATGAGTTCGCGGAAACGTTCTTCGCCACCAAAGTCCCAAATAGATAAGCCCACGCGTTGTGCATTGACATCAAGTTCTTGATAGGCAAATTCGGATCCAACAGTCATAATCGGTGTTGAACTGAAACCGGTGATATACCGTTGGATGATACTGGTCTTCCCCACTCCTCCTTCGCCAGCAACAATCACTTTGTAAATCGGCGTTTTGGTGGTCACCGTCGTGGGTACGATTGCAACCTGTGTCTTTCCATTGGAATGTTCATGAGTTTCCAGAGTATACACCACACCGATAGCATGTAAGCTAGCACACTACTACCTAGCAAGCCACACCTTACAGTCCATTATCGCAGACCGAGATTTTTATACTCTTCGAGTTTTTCGAGGAAACCACGATTTTATTCAATTTTCCTTGGATTTTCCGCAACAAAAACAAAAGAAACCGACGAAAACCTCAAAAAAACAAGAAACTGTGACTAAGTTGGACAAACTAAAATCTAACTCAAGAACTTTTAAGCCAGATTTTGTTAGGAGGTTTTCTGCTAAACTTAAAGAACCTCATTTGGATCTCCAACCGAAGGTGGCTTACTTACCATCAATACATCGAACCCACCAATTAACCCTAAGATAGGTCCAATGAAAAAGCCAGAGCCCGGAATGAAGAAACCAATCACCGAACAAATAAGCCCAATTACAGCACCTATTTGCCGATTCACAAGTAACATAACCGCACTACTCACAAAAAGCAACGAACCCAAAATAATTGCCAAGTAGAAACCCTCAACTGTTTGTGTAACAAAAATGAGAGCTTGATTTTCTGGAAGAAAAGGCACAATATCAGTCAAGCGAAATAGTTGCCAGATACTACCACCGATTATAAGGAAACCAGCTAAGGTCAATAATAAAGGATCTCTTAAGGAGCGTTTAGGTTTGTCCTTAATCATTTCACTTACAGGTTCAACATCAGATTCGTCGGGTGACATAATTGGCACCTTGGAGCATTGGAGATTATGCACCGATATCAAAAGTTATATAATTTATCATCGAGGAACATTGACCCTCTTAGCCACACCTAAAATTGCCTAACAGTGTCTTAGAATGATCGGATATGCATTCAAACGTATCATGCGCAGTAAACAGCTATTCATTGTCTTACTAGCTGGCGTCCTCATTTCGTCTACAACGTTTGCAACCATCTCGTTAGGTACAAATGCACTTTTCATGGGAATGGTTGACCAATCATTCGAAGAGTACCCAGTTGATATTGAAGCGTCTCAGTTCTTGTACAAAAAGTGGTCTTCAGCACTCGTTAATCTACGAAACGAAATCAATGAAATTAGCTTAGTGCAACACGCGGAAATCGTTACAAGAGTCCAAACTCGCGAGTTTTGGGGTCCAGATATCGAAACTTCACGATGGGAAGCATACGTCGGGATTGAAAACCATTCCAAGGTATATGATGGTATCAACGTTCTTTCAGGAAATAGCACCTTGGGTCCCAATCAAGTCTGGGTCGTGAATTCATCAGTTAGACGTCCGAATTTCAATCTTCTAGACCAATTCAATCTAACCTTCACAGTCATTGTAATGCATCCCGATGAGGATATAGCATATGATTATCCTCGAAACTTCACATTAGAGGTTGCAGGGTTCGTTACAGTCACAGACCAGGCCCTTGAAATCCTAGTGGGTGACTATGAAGCCTGGAAACAGACCCCCGAAAGAGATCTTTACATTACTAGTTGGGAACTGACATTTCAAAACGAGATGGACATAACTCACAACTTAGTTCTCGGCTACCCCTTTCCTCCAGCATTTGAGCATAGCATCATGGTAATGCTAGACCGATCCGCAGTGATTAACCCCATAGATCTTCAGGGTTCTTTCACACGACTGATAGCTATCGAAGCCCAAGTGCAAGAAATTGTAAGTCATCCGGATGCTTATGTCTTAAATTATTTGAAAGAGAATATTGACGCAAGCACTGAAGAATCGCTAGATTTGCTGATAATGTTCCTAATTTCTTCAGTACCAATTTTCTTCATTGCACTTTATTTGGGAATCACCATGAGTGATGTCACGTTTAACCTTAGACGTCGAGAAATCGGTCTATTAGTCACAAAGGGAGCGAGACGCCCGACAATTCTACGAATTTTTCTATTTGAATCACTTCTAATCGGAATCATTGCTGGACTTCTCAGTATTGGAATCTCAATACTCATCTTACCAATAATCCTTGGCCCAATATTGATTTTTCAACCACTTTCTGATTTTTCACTCCCATTGATGGTTCTGATCATTCTTTTTGCAATTCTGATTGCATTTCTGTCAACGTATTCTTCAGCTCAACATTCTGCGAGAATTCCAACAGTTGAGGCATTAAGAGAATATAGTCCATCAACCCATCCAAGTGAGTATAACAAAAAGGTTGTATGGATTGCATTATTATGTGGAACCTATAAAATCGTGATGTGGTTGACAGGCCTAAATCCGCTCACCACTATCATGGAGATAGGTACCCCAGCTCTTCCTATGATAATCTTCCTTTCAACATGGCTAGTATTCGATTTTGCAGTAACACCTGTTGCAATCTTATTATTTATTTATGGACTAAGCAAACTGCTCATTCAAGGCAGTTCAATCATCTCCAAAGTTTCAGAAAGGATTATGCGTCCTATTATGGGGGGCATTGGTGAGTTAGCAACTCGAAGCATTAAACGGAGCCCTAGTCGAACGGCAGCGATTGTTTTCCTTTTAGCCCTTGTAATATCATACGGGTTTCACACGTTAACTATACTAGGCAGTGAACAGGATTACATATACCGTTCACTTCATGCAGAGGTTGGAGCAGATATTACAGCTTCAGTTGTCCCACCTTTGAGTGGTCCTGTATTAATTCCCTCTGTTGAAAATATTTCAGGAGTAGAATCTGCCACGGTGGAATTTTGGACATATGTATCAATCGGATCTGTTTGGGACATAAGCCTCCGAGCAATTAATGCTAGCCAATGGTCAAACACTGCTTACTATGAAGAATACTGGTTTTCTGGCGTCTCATCAAATCTAGCCTTCAATGCATTAAAAGCAAACAATCTAACGATTATTCTCCAAAGAGGAATCGCCCAAACCAGGAATATAAGTATTGGCGAAGAAATTTCTGTTTGGAGAGGAGAACATAGACTTTCGCTTACGGTTGTCGGATTCTTTGGTCCAGCGGATTTCCCAACGATAGAAACGGCTCCACGACATGGCGATTATTCTATTGTAAACATTGAACTGCTTGAATACTTGGAACTCATCGAAGGCTCAACATGTCGGTTGTTGATTGAATGTAATGGTCAAGCTGATAGAGATGATATCATGATGGAAATTGAAACCTATCCTGTGATTTCAACCGTTGATTCATTTCACAACAAATTAGTGGAATATTCCTATAATCCAATACTAAGTGCCCCAGGGAATATTCTGCGAATCCAAGTATTTTTCTCATTCTTGTTGGCCTCTGCAGGAACGGCGATTATTATCACTGCCTCATTAAGGGAGAAAGAACGAGATTTGGCTTTGATGGCAGCGCGGGGGTCATCGAAAAAACAGACTCGGATAGTTCTCCTTGGTGAAACAACCCTGTGGATTCTTTTTTCCTTGATAATCGGAGGATTTGCAGGATTTGTTGTGTCATATGCACAGTTGGCTGATTTGACTGCATTGGACGCATTTATTCCACGGAGTATGACTATCATTTTTTCTCCAACACTATTCTTGCAGATCCTTGGTTTGATTCTGCTTCTAATGGTCTTTGCAATAATACCTATCATTCAGGCTACACGTCGCGCACAAAAAGGAGCAGAGGTGCTCAGGTCGGGATAAGCAATGACATTCATTTCTTGTACTGATGTTGTGAAAGTCTATCGAATTGGTAATGTCGAAATTCAAGCCCTACGAGGTCTCTCACTGGATGTTGACCGGGGTGAGATGATCTCAATAATGGGACCCTCAGGATCTGGTAAAACTACTCTCCTCAACATCCTTGGAGGGCTAGACCGTGCAAATGCTGGTACCATCATGGTTGATGATGTATCCCTTGGGTTCACCCCTGTCTCTGAACTTGTGAACTATCGGCGTAGAGTTGTTGGACATATTTTTCAGAACCTGAATCTCATTCCCACCCTTACAGCTTTGGAAAACGTTGAATTACCCATGATTTTCAATGAAGAAAATCGTGGTGCTCGGACCGAGCGAGCTAAAGAACTGTTAGGGATTGTTGATTTATCAAATCGTTTGCAACACAAGCCTGATGAGTTGAGTGGAGGACAACAACAGCGCGTGGCAATTGCTGCAGCGCTAGCTAATGATCCTCCCATTCTTTTAGCAGATGAACCAACCGGAGAATTAGATTCAGAAACAAGTAGAATCATTATGGATTATCTGCTCCGCATTAACCGTGAATATAACAAAACCATCATTATGGTCACCCACAACCCCATTGTCGCTGCTGCGACTCGTCGAATCCTTCGTATCGAAGATGGAACGATTATCGGAACCTATACTCCGGCTCAAATGGGAGCCAATGCTGGCCAAGTGAATTATGTCGATCAGCTTCGAGAACGAATTTCAAAATTAAACCGCGAATTAGCCACTCTTGACAAGAGGATTCAGAAAGGGCAAATTAACGGCGATGAGTATGTGAAAGAAAGATTACGACTTACAGCGTCGATTAAAGGATTAGAAGATGAGATTCATCGACACGGTGGTTAATCCATATCGAGGATACATTTTTCATATCATAAAGAAACTAGTTCATCGGGTTAGTAACCTATTGTCTTTGAAGTGAGCGATTGTGACTGATTCAGTGGCAGTCTTCTATGATGAACGTTTCATGGAGTACGATTTAGGTGCTCATCATCCCCTTCATCAAGAACGGATACTACTGCACTATGAATTAAGTAAACAATTAGGTCTCCTAGCAAAGCCAGGAATGAGCGAACCTCCAGTGAAACTTGCCACAGAAGATCAATTGAAGTTGGTTCATACAACCGAATATATTGAACGAGTTCGAATGCTAAGCACCCGGGATGACTATTCTGCATTAGACGGAGGAGATACGGTCGCGTTTCCAAATGCATACGATATTACTCGTGTCAAAGTAGGGGCCACATTATCAGCAGTAGATGCAGTGATGAAAGGAGAAGCAGACCATTCGTGGAATCCTGGCGGTGGGCTTCACCATGCCCATGCCGATCGCGCATCAGGATTCTGCATCTTTAATGATTTAGCAATCGCGTGCAAATACTTGCAACACAAGTACAAACTGAAGAGAATTTTGTACTTGGATATTGATGTGCATCACGGTGATGGGGTTCAAGAGATCTTCTATGATGACCCAGGTGTGCTCACCCTTTCTATTCATGAAACGGGACGAATACTGTTTCCAGGCTCAGGATTTACTCAAGAAACAGGTGTAGGAGAAGGAGTAGGTTACTCCGTCAACCTTCCTCTACCTCCCTACACCCAAGATCATCAATATTTGGAGGCCTTTGAGGCGATTGTCCCCCCCATCATTGAAGCCTACAAACCTGAAGTTATTGTCATGCAGACTGGTGTTGACACACATTTTCAAGATCAACTTGGTCATTTGATTCTGACCACACGCAGCTTTAGCGCTCTTGGTGAACGCATCCATCAACTCGCTCACTTGCATGCCGATGGTAAGCTGGTCGCAATCGGTGGTGGAGGATATTCCTTCCTCTCTGTTCCCCGATGTTGGACTATCTTTCTCGCTAAAATCGCGGGATATGAAGTCGACAACGAAATCCCAGAAGATTGGCAAAAATTCTTCACCGAAGTGACAGGTTTGAAAGCCCCCACCCATCTCCATGACACAGAAACACCTAGCCTGTCACAAGTGGATCACAATCAAGTAGGACGATTAGTCACTGAAAGCGTAACTCGAGTTAAAGAGACGGTGTTTCCACTTCTCTCAATTAACAAATAACTCTCATTACATGGATTCTTCCGGTAATGGGCTGCCTAGATTAGCTAACCGTTCACGAATCTCCATTTGAAGTAACCGAATTTGACTGGTCCGAACCAGTCTTTCACGGTATTCACGGTCATGCTCAGAAGCTTCAAGCTCGCCCATACCCAATTTGTCATCAATTTCAGCAAGTTCTTTTCGGATTTGTTCAAATTCACTACTTAGAGAAGCCTGTTCATTGAAGAGTTGATCAACTTCAGTCTGGATTGACTGGTCTCCTTTGACTTCCGATACTTTAGGTTCCCTGCTTATCAGCTTACGAAACCAGTCTTTAATCTTATCAAAAAAACCCATGGTTAGTTCTCCTTCGTAAGAACCCACTCTACTTAGTTAGGCTGGTTGCATACCCCGTGTCCTGCCTTAAGGAGGTTTTATAGACCTTCGAGTGTCGGATAAAAAGCGTTTCGGTAATTTTCCGTATTTCATCCAGTTACGCTTGAACTCGTTACCGCATAATTCGGATCGTACCCCATTCCTGGGGTACTTCCTGACCCATCTCAGCTAGCCGACTCCGAATCTCCATTTGCCGCACACGAATACTGCCCGCACGGGCTAACCGAGTACGATACGCCCGATCCCGATCAGCTGCGCCTATCTCACCCGCTGCATACTGTGAATCCACCACCGTAATCTCCTGACGCAACCGCGTTCTCTCACCTTCCAATTGTACATGTTCTTGCATCAACACATCAGCCTCTGTCACCAGCGCCCCCACCGGTACAGATTCCGAATTCACGTCAGGCGTAGACATAGGGCGATCAAAGGCGGGAGGAGAGGGTGCGGTCGTAGGAGAGGGAGAGGAGGGTTTAGTTTTGCGTGTAAACCAGCTCTTTATTCGGTCAAAGATTCCCAACATCACACACATCCATACTTTGTTTGAATTTACCTTACCAGTGTATAGGTGAAGAAAATCGAGTCTAAGTATGACCTTTTGTGAGGTGGTCAACCCCCTCTAGTTAGATCGGAAAGCAATCTGGTTGGTACTGAATGCAATTGCATCGGTTCCTCGATTTCCCTGTGTACTTGACCCCTTCGTAGCCTACTTAAAAAGTGTTTGTGGAAGGCTTAGAGATAATCCTTTTGGAGTGCGGAAATCACAGAATCCAGAAACTTATTCACATCCTGTATTTCCTTCGTCTTTGCTTCCAGTTGCTGGATAATATCAATAGCGGCACGTTTGCGATTTAAGGGATCAGGGATTGCCCGGAGTCGTTGGGCGCGTGTAATAATTTGGGCAAGTTCAGGATAATTCCGTTTAATCACTTCTTGAATTGTCCGTGGTCGTCGACCTCCTGGCACAATTCGAACCACCCGCACGCCCGTGGGAGTAATGTGCACTGATAATCGGATGGTTTTGGTTAGTCGATAATATTTCCGTGGGGGCCCACGAATGCTTTCATCCTCATAGGTTTCAAGAAATCCTTTTTCGATGAGCTCATCGAGGTGTCGAAGGAGGGCCTGTTGATGAGCTGATAATTCTCGACTAAGTTGACCAAGGAACATGGGTTCACGTGCTAACCGGCGAAGAATTTCAAAGCGTGTGGGATTGCCTAAAAGCCAAAAAAGGCGGATGTTATCGTCAAGTTGGTTATCATGTGACAGGGTAGTGCACTTCCATTTGTTTTTTCACTCACTATATGTTAGTGACATATTGAGTATATTTAGTGTTACGGTCTTTTTGGAAAACTTTAAAAAGGAGTATTACACACATCAAGTTAGTCACATAATGTGAGTATATAGGAGGCAAAACACGAATGATCAACTCTGACGAATTTAACGAAATTATCAAACTCTTCCGCCGCATGATAGAAACTGGTCAAATCCCTGATGCTACACTCCGACCCCACATTGAAGAGCGTAACAACATTCGCACCAAGCGTATTGGACCCATTGTATATGGTCGAACTACAACAGTTGGTCCAGATGGTCGCGTTCGAACTCAAGAGTGGAGTAACCTTCCTCCTGAAGCTCGGAAGAAATTGGAAAAGCAGATGGAAGACTCACCTTTCACGTTTATGATTCCACCCCCACCCCAGGATCGTCGTCCTTCTCCCATTCCCGATCCGTTATCCCCAGATCGTCCATTTCCAGGTCCACAGCCTGAAGTTCAACTCAAAGAGAGAGACTACCTGATTGACATTATCGACACCGATGATGGCTATACTGCTATCTTTGATACTCCTGCCACTCATACCGATGATGTCAAAATTCATGTGGATGGACATTTTCTAAAACTATGGGTTCAAGGGAACCTCTTTCGTGAACTGGAACTTCCAACTCCTGTTGAACTTACTTCATCCCACTTCCGCAATGGAATTTTGGAACTTCAACTACAATCCAAGAAGCCAGAGGAAGAGCCCAAACAAGCCTCCGGGGAATAGACCAAACCGACAGCGTAAGGTCGAATGGACGGGTTGCCAGAGCCCGTCCCTTCCCCACTATTTCTACGGAATACAATGAAAATTCTGAATCAAAATAATTTTTGAAGCGCTAGACTTTTAACAGGCTGAATTGTTGTAGTGGATTTTTTGCGTTAAAATCCATAAGAGAAAGATGATGTTCAACCCAATCATGGCTATTTCTATTAAGTTAAGGAAAGGAGGTGGTCCGGGAAGCGGTGGTCCGGTCCAGCCTGTGGTGTAAGGTGTTAGTATCCAGATGATTCCCACGAGGATACGACTGATGCAGATGGTTATCCATGCGTACCATTCCTTAGATGATTGTCGGTTGAGTGTCCAGCCAGCAAGTAGGAGGGCAATTATTTCAACTGGTACCCCAACCCATACAGGGAGTTTTGACCAACTGGGGATTCCAGCTAGTATCCTAGCAATATTTGCTAAATTCTCAGTATAAGTATACACTAGGATTAATGTTCCATAGGCTAGGTGGATGACTACCCATAGGATAACGCGAGTTGACCGGGGCACTCCATCAACCTCTTTGAGGTAACCCCGCTAAGATAAAGGTGCTCATTATTTTAATGCTAATGTAGAGGCATTAAGGCTTGGAAATACTATTTTTTCGCTAAGATTTATCTAATTCAGATTTTTCTTTGTATCCTCTGGATTTACTCCATCGGTTACGTGGGCATTCCATCAGCCTTTTAGGGAGAGCCTTCTTTTGCCATTTGAGGTTATTGAGACTGGCGCATGAGGAGTTCCACACAGAACTAACTGCCTTACACCAAGATTATGGTGTGCCGCGGCGTGTGGAATTCGCCGTGGAAATGCTCCCCGAAGAATTTGTTTTAGTTGAAGATTCCGCCAAACGTGGACGCTACCACGATGTCACCATTTTCATTCAGCACCAGGGAAAAATCGTAGTGATTGAAAAACACGCTTATTCAAAAACCGGCATTGTCCGAGCACCCTCCGGTGGTGCTAACCCGTCAGAAAGCCTCATCCTCGCTGCAAAACGGGAAGCTCGAGAAGAAACCGGATTTGATGTGGAAATCGATCGATTCGTTTTAGAATCCCACGTGTTACTCTCTTGTGGAGACCGCCCCCCAATTCCCTGGGTCTCTTATGTGTTCCTCGCCCGGGTGGTTGGAGGACAATTAGGTGCTAAGGATGTCCGAGAGATTTCAGATGTCCAGCTCCGAAGTCGCGAAGAATTGTTGACAGAGATACGCCCACTTATGCTAGCTTCAGGATTGGGCGGATTTAAGTATCGGGCGAAAATGACGGATGCTTTCTTCGAAGAACTCGATGCTCAAGGCATCACAATATGATTTCGTGAGTGCCAATTACAGTGGGCTTCCACAATGTATACAAAATTGGGCTCCGGATGCAGTAACACGACCACACTGAGTACAGATTTTTCCAGCTTCGGCATCAGGTTGCCTTGATTCGGGTTGTGGCTCAGAAGTGTCAGTTTCCTGATCTGATGAGTCTTCCTCTTCTTCGGGTTCCGGTTCAGCAGCTGTTACATTTGAATCCGCTACGGTTGTTTCTTTTACTTCGAACCTGGTTAGGGGACCATTCCGCATGGTCGACTCTTTTTTGAGGATATGCTGGGTGGCAATTAGAGCATAATTGAGCCGTTCAGCCTTTTCGGCGAGTTTCGCCGTTTGTTTCTCACCTTCATCAACGTCATCCCCAATGACCATTCGGGCCTTTATGGTTTCTAGTTCTTCTTTTACTTTGGCGTGGTCAAGCTTAATTTGCACTTGATATCCTTGAAGCTGGTCAGTTCCCTTCTGAATCTCTTTATCCATTTTTTCAAGCTTCTCTTCATATTCCTTCAATAGCCGTTCATAAACTCGTTCACTGACTTCCCTTTTTTCATGTAAGGCTTCAAGTCGGTCGAGTTCAGCCCGTTCATTGATGTAAGAGTCAATGAGGTCTTCTAAGGCAAAATCACTATCCGCCGCAGCTTTACTTAGCTCGTCAAGAAGTTTATCTGATTCTATCCCATTTTTCGCATACTCTTCTTCCAAGACTAGTTGACGACCCCGAGCCATCAAGCTTGCTAAAGCCTCTGAAGAAACAGGAATTGGATCAACCGTTTTAATATCAGGAATTTTAGTAGTGACAGGCGGAGATTCTTCTGGCATTGCAGAAGGCTCACCAGCTGCTGTTTCACCGACAGTGAGAGTACCACCACAGTATGTACAAAATTTGGCTCCGCTTTTTGCTTCTATTCCACAAGATGAGCAAACGACTGGCTCAACTGCTTCAGAGATTTCTTCCACAGGTGTTGGGCGAGCAGGTGATGCATCAGGAAGTGTTTGTCCACAATTAATACAGTAATTTGAAGCCGGAGGATTGTTGGCGTATCCACAGTTAGGACACGCTCCTGGAGCAATACCCTCTACTGGGCTGGGAGCCACTTCTTCTATGCTTGTTCCACAACCTGTACAGAATTTTTCAGAACCCCTCAGGTCTTTTCCACAATTACTACACTTCCTTTGAGTTTGACCAGAAGGAGTAACTTGCTTTGCCTGAACTTGAGAAGGTGATACGGGGGTTCCACACATTCTACAGAATTGAGCACCCTTCTTCAGGGTTGCTCCACATTTACGACACGCCGGACTCATGGGAATTCTCTCCAGTTGTTATTTGTTTGGTGAGTGCTAACAAATGCACCCTTTAATATTATTGCACAAAGGGAGAGTTCCAATAATAGCCTTAAAATCTTCATGAACTAGGAAAAAACAAGCAAGAAGAGCGAAGCCGGTTGTTACTTGGAAGCTTTCTTCTTCTTCTTTTTGGGTTTTTCTTTCGCTTCGTCAACCTCTGCGGTCGCGGTTGTGATTCGGAAAATATCGATGAGTTCTCCGACATCAGCTTCTGCTGTAGCTTCCCGTAGACCATGTGAGCTTTCATCGCTTTTCTTCAAAAATTCGGTGGCTAGTACTCGTCCACCTTCCACGAGGATTCGAGGTGTATATTCACCGCCAAAGAAAGGGCCATCTGGGATAGTTCGGGTTCGTTCAAGTTGGCTAGTGGTCTGCGTTTTTCCTAGAAACGTGACTGTTCGATCAACGGATGTAAAGACTTCTTGTCCGATGATAACAAGTTCGCGACTGTACCCCGGAGGTGGTGATGTGTTGGCTACGCGACCAACGATATCATCTTGGGCTGGTGCAGGAACAGTGCTGGACACGGTTCCTCGTTGTGGCCATAGTTGTTCGGCACCGTTGTATTCTATTCCAAGCTGACTCGATGGCTCAGGCATTGTTACCGGTTTAGGCTTGGGTGCCGTAACCTTTGGCTTGGCCATAGGTTTGGGCTTTGCTGGAGGTGGTGAAGGTTCATCAGCCGTTATCTCGATGGTTTTGTCCGGAAGATCGACTTGTACTGCGACTTCGCGTTTGGGTGCAGGCGCCTTCGGTTTTTCACCAAGCAAGGCGAGAAAATCGTCTGGTTCCTCTCCTCCATCAATCGACATGACTTTATAGACAAGCCCACGTTGACTACGGACTGCCTGTCCTTGACGTGCTGCAATGAACTTCTTGCGGACACCTGCTTCGGCTCCTTTCCAAAGCCAGATCTTCCGATCGTCATCATTCACAATGATGAGGACTCGATCAGGACCAAGCTCTGTTTTGAGCTCCCTAGGAATTGATAGCTCCATAAGCTCTCCAGTTTCAACAACATCATATATTTGGAGGTGCACGGACAGTACCCTCACCTTCTTACAGTCTCAATATCCACTATAACTTTTAAAGATGGTGCAGATTCAGAGAGGCTGAAAACACCAATTGCGGATTATTTAGATGAAATTAAGATTTCCCCATTGCCGATTTAATGAAATTCATTCTAATAACATAGAAAGATTTTCTAAAGGAATGCCAAAGGCTAGGTTTTTGTAGGTTTAGAGAACACAGCGTCACTCAGAGGATGATGACGAGCGATGTTCCACACCAAATTTCGTGATGTAATCATTGAAGAATTATCTGGCGCAATTGCCAAAGACTTTGTGGCTGAAATCACACGATTTCACCGAATCCAAGCATCACCGGGATTTCATGACGCCATCTATTATGTCAAGCAGGTCATCGATCAATTTCCCGGTATTTCTACACACGTTGAAACTTATCCTGCGGATGGAAAAACCCGAACCTGGGAATGGACAGCCCCAATGGGATGGCGTATTGCTGACGGCGAGCTTCGGCTTGTCAACCCGAAACCGGAAATCCTAGCCCGATTTAGTGAAACCCCAGTAAGTGTCGTTGCCCACAGCCAAAAAGCCGATGTCACTGCACCCCTCGTCTACGTCGAAGACGGAACCCGGGAGAAGGATTATCGCAAAGTGTATGTGAAAGGAAAAATCGTACTAGCAACAGGACGCCCATCACTCGTACATAAAGAAGCCGTGTATAAACACGGTGCCTTAGGTCACATTTATTATCCACCCCTTGAAAGGCGCACGAAACATCCGACGCTAGTATCATACCAAGGGATTTGGCCCAATGCCAAAGAGAAAGATAAAGTCGGTTTCGCATTTTCTGTGTCCGGAAAGGTTGGCACTCGCCTTCGACGACTCATTGAGACTGAACACGAAGTTCTCGTCCATGCAAAGGTTGATGCAGAGCTCTTCAAAGGCGAGCAACGCGTGCTGACCGCGGTCATTGAAGGAAGAGAATTTCCCACCGAAGAAGTAGCACTTATTGCTCATCTCTGCCATCCACGTCCAAGCGCCAACGACAACGCGAGCGGCAGCGCATTACTCATGGAATTGGCTCGAACAATCACCTCCCTTATCCAAGATGGAAAACTCCCCCAACCACTCAGAACGATTCGCTTCCTCTGGGTGCCAGAATACTATGGCACCATCGCCTATCTTAACGCTCACCCCGAATTTGCCCATCGAACACTCAGTGCAATCAATTGTGACATGGTTGGAGAGAACCCAAGTCTTTGTGGTGGAACCCTCACCCTGCTCCGTACCCCCGATTCCTTACCAAGTTTCATCAATGATATCCTTGATTACCATTTAAGCACCGCTGGAAACGAACCCCGATTGCTAGCCCCCGATGGAGGCACCCAGCCATTCCATTACGAAACAAAAGGTTTTGGAGGAGGCAGCGATCACGTCATGTTTGTCGATTCAACAGTTGGCGTCCCATGTCCCATGATCAACCATTGGCCTGACGCGTTTTATCATAGCAGCCTAGATACCGTGGATAAATGTGATGCAACCCAACTCAAACGAGTGGGATATGCTGTCCTCGTGACACTCCTAACCCAAGCGTATGCAGAATCCGATGACGCCATGTTCATAGCCACACAAGTCCATGCGAATGCACACACCAGAATTACCCAAACCACTCAACGCTATGTCCATTATGCCATTGAAGCGATTTCGCAAGCCGATCGTGGAGCCCAACTTGCCCGCACCCTCCGGAAAGCCATGGAAAGCATACGCCAAATTACCCGAAGAGAAAGCTCCGCCCTCCAAAGTGTCAGAGTCCTTAGCCCCCACGATTCGGAACTCGCTCAATTCATCGACACCATGGTCGACGACCTAGCCCAAGAACGCCAAGAGGAAATTCGAAAACTCCGACAAGTCGAAGACCTCCTCTCACGATCCATTGGATATGCACCGTTGAAACGTCTTGTCCTCCGCAAAAAGGAACGCGAAGCAAAAACACTCCTTCCACGCCGAAAATTCCAAGGACCCCTTTATCTCACCGAACTCATGCGACGCACCACACCAGAAGATACAGAATGGATTCGATCTCACCAAGAAGCCTGGGCACCCAATAAACCCAGCATAGGAGAAGTGCTTACCGAATTAGCCAATTTCATGGATGGACACCGCACACTCTATGAAATATTAGCTGCTCTTGAAGCAGAATTCGGAGACACAGCAAACATCACCACTGTTGACAGACTCGTTAACATCCTCAAGAGCTTTGACCTTATTGAAATACAGAAAGTTAAGAATGCCAAATGAGTAGATAATATCATGAGTCACGACCATGTGCTCCAATTGCAGGACCGACTCGAATCCACGGTCAATCAATTTGAAACTGAATTTTCAGAAATTCAAAACCTAACAAGCGCAGACCAACTCAAATCAATGATTGATGCAGTTGGCAACCTTAGAACCGTGTTATCTGAAATTAAGAAGTATTTCATCGAAGTCCGAAGCCAGCTCTCGAAGGTGCAAGGAATTCCTCCAGCAAAAGAACTGGCACAACTTGTGATCGGCGCCTCGACCGAAGCCATCAGCTCGCTTCGTGAAACAGAACACCTTCTTGAAGAATTAAAAGAGAAACTCAAAAGTAAACGAAAAACCCCAATTGCCCCCGAAGAAATTCAATATACTGAGTTTAGTGCAAAAGAAGCAATTCGAAAATCACAATATATTATCAAAAAAATTGGGGAACATGCCGAAGAATTACCCGACCAGCTTTAATATCTAGAACAGGGATTAAACGGGGCAACAACAGTGAATCGGTGGCATCTGATAAGTATCATCAGCATTCTCCTCTCAGTTCTCATGATCTTTCTGTGGTTTATTATCCCTGGCTTTCCCTTGCTCATCTTCTTGTTTTTTCCACCGCTATTCTGCTGGGGCCTACAGGGACGTGAAGAACCACCTCCACCCATGGAGCACCCTATACACTCAAAACCGCAGTATTGTCCCCAGTGTGGGAAACAACTCCTCGAACCGTATGAAGCCTATTGTCCAAGATGCGGAGCAAAAACAACTGAATAACGCATGCACCACGCCAATCTTTTCTATTCCCGAGTAGAAGGGCGATGGCGATCTGTGTTAAGAACTGGTTGAGACGGCGATTTATCGGGGAGGTTCTTTTTGTGCTGGCGTTTCCGCCAATAATAATGGTAGAAACCATATACAATAAGTGGCAAAAACAACAAGAGCAGAATGAGAGAAGTATAGTACCGATGCACCACAAAGATTCCGATACTCGCTAGTCCGACGATGACAAACCACCAAGTATCCACATTATTTACGATAGCCACTCCAAGATTTTGAAATTGGATTCTCAACTTACTGAACAATACATGGAGACCTGGGAAGCGTTGCTGCAATCTGGAGGAAAAAGGACAACTTAGTGACCGAGAGGGTATCAGCGGTCCCTGTAAGACAGCTCCAAACAAGATGAGGAATGGTAACATCGCAATGAGATAGTACTTGTAGATTCCCCGAGCCCAGAAGATATGTAACGACAACGAAAGAAGCAATGCCAAAAACACGACTTGCTCTCGATACCGTTGTTTTGGCTGTTCGGGGATAAGGTAAGCCAATAACCAAAGAAGACCTAGAGATACCGCCCACGGAATTCCGTTGAACACAGCGGCGATAACAATAAATTTGAATGGTTCTGGCCAAAAAACAGCAAAGGCGGAGACTGGTACGGGATGAGTGGCCGCAGGAGGAGCATCATAGAACCAGTAGGATCCCATTCCTGATATCGCTACTTGAAGATAATCGAGTGGGAACAATAGAAGGTAAGGCATTGAAAGAACGAATGCTACTCCTATCATGATTCCCAGAGAGGTGAGCACGCGTTTCATACCATGGCGGTATTCCAAGAACAGAATGACAGGCAACAGTAAGGCCGCAGTTTGTTTCACCATCGTTCCAATCGCAATCCATAGGGCAGCCCAACGGAGATCACCGCGAATCATGAAGTAAAATCCCAGCACAAGAAAGAAGGTGTGAATTGGTGTACTTAGCCAAAGATAGTCCCCCCACCACAGTGACACTGGATTCAATGCATACAAAAGCATCACCACCACTGGAATCACCCGTTTGGTGGTTAATCTCCGAGCCGTGATGTACATTAGCACACAGGTAGCCAAATCGAACACGATAAACGCAAATCCTACCCGGAGAAAATCCAAGTCTCGACCAAGTGATGCAGCAGTAAACACAATGTTGGGAAACATCCGTTCAGAGGGAATATAGTAGAAAACCCCGAGGATGTACAAAAAGAGAGGGGGATAGATGTAGACTTGAACGTTATTAATAGTATACAACGCCTCCGTGTAGGGAAGGTTTCCTTGGACAAACAACCGGACAAAAGCCATGTAGTAATAGGTAAAATCGGAATAATATTCACCTAGTTCGAAAGGGATTCCGAAGGAGGGGTGTTGTCCAAGGAGGAGATAACTAAGTGAAGCGTAATGAAAAATGGCGAGTTTAAAAATCATAATGGCAATGAAAGGAACCCAAAAGAGGGGATCCGCCAATTTACGGAGCTTTGTGATGTACCAGGGTTCCGATGATGCCATAGAGCGCACGACCAAGTTCGGGTATTTCCGATTCAAGGCGTAGTGAACCGGAAAAAAGCGCACCGAGAGTTAAGTCGGGTTATTATAATTTCCGTCACGTTTTTTACATAGTTGCACACTAAGCAGTGACGCTCGTATGATTCGGGATGTTTATGTACTTAAACGGACTGGTGAAGTCCTAGTACACAAGGCGTTCAGCAAGCGGGGCGTCGATGAAGTCATCTTCAGTGGGTTCTATAGCGCACTCTCTGCTTTCGCTGAAGAGCTGGGCCACGGCGGCATTGAAACCATTCAAATGGGAGACGTCAGTTTCTATTATGAGCACACCGAGGATCTGCTGTTCGCCATTGCCTCCGATAAGGGGCATAACCCAAAAGACGTAAAGATCGTTTTAACTGAGGTCAAACGCCAATTCATCGAGAAGTTCGCTGATCGCGTGGCAGACTGGGATGGTAACCCAACACCGTTTAAGAAATTTGGGAAAGACATCGAACTCATCGTTTCTACCAAACGCACCTCTGAAGGACATGAAACCCTCTTCACACTCCCCTTTGCTTTAGATGGGTCCAAGCTCCAAGGCAAAGCTCTAGATGATCCCGAAGTCAATGGCGATTGGATTTTAGATTCACGATTAGAACTCGCAGCCATCCACCTCCTCCTTGATGACATTCGTCGAGCCGATAACGGCTTCAAGCCAATCAACGAAGGATGCTACGAATTTATTGCCAAACTTCTTTGGCCCTTCTGGGTTGTGCCTAGTCCTGAAAATCAGCTTCTGCTTATTGACGGACTCAAACTCCTTCAACCGCAAGTGGCTCGTGGATTTGTCCCGCCAGCCAGTCGTTATGAAGCACTTCTCAAGGTGAACGCATCACCTGAATACCTAGCGGTAATGGATAAACTCAAGGACGAAGTCCGAACCGCTGCCCAGTCTACTCCCTTTGATATCCACACCGTCCCCACTGAACTCGCTCATCTCATGCAGCAGCTCTCACGAATTACAAATGGGGATAACCAATTTGGCGTTGAACTGCCCAGCCGATTGAATTACGGTCAGGCCAAAAAAGAGGCTGAACAGTTTTTTGCAGAAGCCATAGAGACTCATAAAGAAGCCGCCAATCAATGGACCCAATTCCGCTCACATTTCCAAAAGGATATCCAGTCATGGGAAGAACGTATTCAAACAGAAATTACTACACTTGAAGAGCACTACGACACGCGGAAAGCCACACTGAAACGTGAAATTGATGGTGCCTTAACAGAATTAGCAAAACAAGAAAACAGAGATATCACTGAGGTGGACCGCTGGCGACAAGACCAAGAAAAGAAACTACTCATTCCACTGAAAACCAGCCTCGAACCCATCAACCAAGAAATCGCCCAACAACATGCAGCCCTCGAAGAATTTATGGCAAAGAAAACTGGCGGCAATCTAGGCGCTGATAGCTATCTCAATCGACTGAATCAGACCCTTGATCAGTTCAACACCTTTGCAACAGATCTGCGGAATCATTCAAAAGAAACGCGAAAGCAAATTCAACAAACACAACGAGCTCTTGATGATTTGGATCGCCAGTCAGATGAACGAAAAGCCAAAGTCCGCCACGGCTATGAGGCCCAAGAAAAGAAAGAGATCGCGCGAGTTGACGTTTTAGAAGAGGAAAGAGAAATCCGTCTCCAGGAAACTCGCGATAGGTTAGATAAACTCAAAAGCTATGAAACAGAGGTTGACGACCTCATAGTCAATCACATTAACTTTAGTCAAAATCAACTCTCGACGTTTCAACAGTATCTCATTGAACCAGGTGCTTCGTTACCAGCTGACTCGGACAAACCGATTTATGTCCCAATCTATCTGGCCGGTTTGAAACGTGCAGATGATACAATCAAACTCATTGTGATTCCACCCCTTGTTATCCCGCCCACCAAACAAACCTCGGCCTTGTCGATTGGACAGCGAACCGCACCTGTGGCACCACTCTCACCTGAGCTCGTGAAATATCTGAAAGAACCTCTTGAAACGGCTCTCGAAAATGATGCCAAAATTGCGAAAGAAATTACCCGATTTTCTCCACGTCATAATCTTCTCCAAGACCCGCAAATTGAAAGCCTTCTTTATTCAGGATTACATGCCCTTTGGCAATCCCAACTCATCCCTGAACGGATACACACCCAAATCAAACTCTCCTGTATCGACATTTACCGTAGCTCAAATGAAAAAGCATAATCCCAGAAATCGCTAGACGATTATTCGAGACCCGCCTTCTTTTTCCCCTCGATTCCTGCGCCCCGTCGTGTAGCCAAATGGCGGAGTAAACTCACCGTCGTGCGTAACTTGGAGGTCTCTTTCAAAATTAAGTCCTCAGATACTTGTTGATCTGTCACCATGTTCGCACGCTGGAGTACTCGCCGAACCCACTCCAACTGTTCATCATCAAAAGCAGGATTGATTATCGTTTTCATCGAAAGGTCAACTGTCATATGTTTTTTCGTTGATTCGGGTAAGTCCGCATACTCTTCCTTCGTCACCATATAGATAGCCGATCCTACATCCACACTGTCCGGTAACACTCGTTCCATGAATTCACGGATACCCATAGTCACGGCTAACGAACCCATTAGGACAATTGTTTCCTCACTAATTCCGGCAGTCAATAATGCTGCCACTACATCAATGCTCAAATTTCGGATAGCACTCTGAACAGTAAAACTCACAGGGCGAATCTGAAAATCCTTCGCTTCAGCGTTGAGGTCATGATATCCCAAAACCAACCCTGAGCGGGAAAATTCCACTTTGAAGCCATGCTCACAGACTTTACCAGGTGGAACTCGCCCGATAATTATATTCGATTCCATCCGTTCCCACGTAGTCTCAGGAACCTCTAGTTCACCTTTTTCACCACATGTGGGACACGATACTATCAGCTTCACTGTCCGATTCCTCGCTGAAGCAAGCCAACTACCTCAAAGGCAGGTCCTAGCCTAAATAACCTTCTCTTCTTAGAAGAAATAAGTCATTCGATAGTAGAGCGTTTTCTTACCTGAATTCAATGAAAGCATTAGAAAAGAACATCAAGCAGGTGCTGGATTTCTTTGATATGTTTCCCATCAAGCGGATTGATGAAAATCGCTGACCGAAGCGTGCGTTTCTCTTTTGCACGAAGGAAGAGATCCGAATAGGAGAAGATCCAACTAAATTCATGGGTTAAAAGCACAAGTAAGCTAGGCTGGGTTCCCGAATTAAGAAATGCTGTACTCTCAACAACATCATTCTTCGTTGGATTGCGCTGGAGCCATGTAAAATTCGAATCAGGCATAAACGCCGCAGGTATTGGGCTTCCTCGTAAATCTGTTAGAGTATCTCCCCATTGCGTTCGGAGAATGGCACCCGAGAGATCTCCATTAAATGCGGGATCCAGGCCCTGAAACGCCAATAGTCGAAGCGCTGCAGTGGTTGAATTTCGGATTTCCCAGTTAGACAAAATAAGAGGGCTACCCGGAGCCGTTAAGTATTGGAGAGTAAAGTCCACTCCACGACAACAGGGTTGTAACTTCCCTTTCCATCGAATTTCTACACCCTTCCAAATATCGCCTATCTTACAGGTTTTTACTCGCATTTTCTCTTGATTGGTGGTTGCCTGAAAGATTTCTTCATCAATTCCTGAAACAAAGGGTTGCCATCCACCATGGTAGTTCTGTTGAAACACGTTAGGTGTCGGAGTTGGAAATGCCGTCCTAAGGAGTTCAGTTCCCAATGAGTTCTTGAGTGAATAAAGACAGCCACCATACTCTGCTGACACCTTGAATTCAAGTACCCCGTTCGAAATGCGAAAGCTTGTCAGTCCCTGGTCTTCTTCTTCAGTGATTTCAACAACGTCTTTTGATGAACCCAACTGTACGATGGGAAAAGATTGGCGTTCTCCAACAGGGATTTGCCAACTCGCTTGTCCAGTGAAAATCGCAAATTGATCAGGGATAGTCTTACTCGGTCTGAGAACCAAATGCAGTTGTGGAAGATTCTTACCTGTGACATTCTCAACCAATACTGATGTCCCTGCAGCCATTTCATTCTGAAGCCTTAATGATGCGATCCAACCAGGTGGAGGTTCAATTGTAAATTCACCCGTTTGAGGACTTGTAGATACATATTGGAAAGAAAAATTCCGTTTAATTGTATCTCGATGAGGAATGATAATTGGTGGTGGAGCAATCCTCATGGGCGACGACGTTTCCATAAGAATTTGTTCTTCGTTTTGAAGTGAAATCCGCTTTTCCACCCTTTCCTGCCAAACACGACGCACTTCATTCCAGTCAATCGCTCGTGCAACATAAAATACTTGGCTAATTCGTCGTTTTTCTGCAGAACTTAATGTGACGGGACGATAACTAAGGCGTCCAATACGACCAAGGCCAATGCGGACTTCTTCCACGTTCTCAGGGTTCCATACTTGACCACGCGTAAAGGTGGGCGTGGATGCAGCGACCCACGATTCCATGAAGCTGTCTGGATTACTGGAGATTGCCGGGTAACTCACTAGGAGACTCGATAACCTATCTTCGACTATACCCGAGGTTAAGGGAAGGATTGACTTTCCACCGCCAACTATGATGCCCCCTGGTCCGATAAGGCGTAGTTGAAATGTGTGACTTTCCGATCCATTATTAGTAACCCAAGTCTCCTGCTGAATTACTGGACTATTCTTTTCGAGAATAACACGTGTTTCAACAAGGAGGGGGCGTTCAAAATGCTCCGCACTCAGAGTGATTTGTGTTGATGTCGCTTGTTGGTCCACTTGAATATCCTGTTCAGCATATCGAAAGGGGCTGAGTCCAAATGGTGGACCAATTTCCCTTCGAAGGAAGAGAGAGCCCCCAATCCCAAAGAGGAAAGGGATTGTGACCGTTCCACCCTCCCGGGCCATTTCAACAAAATAGTCCCTGCCTGCAACAATAATTCGCCGTTGCCAGTCATCTTCGCCAATCGCCACATTCCCTTCGGCTATGTTGAAGATCGGAATTCGAAATTGCCGAGTTGTCACTGAGACGTTCGTATCCTTGCTTGACTGTAGTTGAAGCGATGCCCAGATATCATATGTTCCAGGATTGAGCTCCGGAGCTGCCAATACGTCGATAGCTAGACCTGCGACACCTTCTGATTTTAGTTTCACACCGGTTTCCACTGGTGAGACACTGATTGGTGCATCGGGAAGATGAAACTGAATTGTCCCCTCCAAGGGAAGCACAGTATTGTTCTGGATTGTGACGGGAAACTCAACTTTGCCCCCTGGCACAATACGACAATGTCCAAATTTTAGTTGAATTTCTGCCGCGGATTGAATCTTCAACCCAGTCTGCAGCTGAGCCTTTTTGCCATTAATTTCTAGGTTCGCTGTTATTACCGGACTTTTGAAATCCTTACGAAATATGGGCGTCGTCGCATCAAGCGAAAAGGGGGCTACAATCACAGTGGATTCGTTTGGAGGAATCACCAAAGAATGCTCAGTACTGCTCTGAAAATGCAATCCCGAAAAGCCTTCCAGTTGAACATACACTGAACAGGTTTCAGCTAGGCCATTTTCCACTTCAAGGATATACTCAGATGGAATCCCACAGAACACCAAATGATCTTTAACCCTGGCATTCACCTTCAACCGCTGGTCAGCAACGGTATACTCAACCCCTGAGATAGCACTAGCATATCGATCAACCACCACATGTAATACATCCGAATCAGCCTGAAAAGAATACGAAAAGACTTTCATGCCATTCTGCTGCATATCGTCCGGTGCTTGGGCGAGGTCCCGTTGCTGGAAAACATACCACCCAAGAGGAGCATCATGGACGTTAAAGAAAAGAGCACATAACGGATGTTGCAGGATTCCAGGAATGTATCCTCGTAGATGTACTCCTTCGCCTTCAGGATCCCACATTAAGCCCATTTTCTTATACAAGGGTACGGCCCGAAGGTTCCCTGCCCAAGTGTGCAGGTCAACACGTTCAAAACCGTTCTGTGTAGCTATCTCCATGCTTCGTAAGAGCAGCTGTTTGCCCACCTTTTTCCCCAAGGCTTGTGGCGAAACCCCCAGAAGCCCAATATAGGCCGCTTCCTTATCCCGCCAATGCTGCAATAAGGAACAATAGCCCACCGTTTCATTCGTCGTTTTATCCAGAGCAATCAGCTGCATAACCGTTCGTTGCGACCCAAAATCCTTGTCCACCCTTTCAGGTGTCATCGGCACACCTTGCGTAAACCCACCAGGCCACAATTCATCCCAGGAATTGAACATCGCAGCCATCGGTTTCGCTAGGTCTTTCCGATAGCCTTCTACAATTTCAAGATCCAGTTCATCAGTCATGTTCATCTACTCTCATTCGTTGAATTCACAAGTCGTTCCTCGACCGGTTATGGCGATTAATCGGGGAAGTTCATCCCCATTATTCATTGGGTGTGGTCAGCGTACATATAATATCTGTGAAAATCTGACCAGATTCGTGGTCACAAGGAGGAAATGAACGCAAAAAATGAGAAAAAGCCTTCGAATTAGACTGGTTTGGAGAGTCTGTGCTTTTAACCCTTTATAGCAAACAGCGTCTAATCAAATAACCATCAAACCAGCTAAACGTATTTAAAACGTCACATATTCGGTTCTTTGTGGTTTGGTTACAGAAAGCGGACAACTTCATAATCCAAAACAGGGAGCAGAGTTCACAACAGACTCACATCAACCGGTTGAGCTTCGAAGGTTCCGCTTTAACATGATACCGTGCACCCCCGGGATTGACAAACATGAACCGAAAACCCATCATATTAGGCTTCTTACTAGCCCTCTTTCTTTTCTCCATCGCCTTCCCACAAGGGATCACTCCTTCATCTAATTTGAGTGAAGCGAAAGAAACCCCTCCATTACCTATTGATTCCAACTCTGCAACAAGAGTACAAAGTTCACCAATCCCACTCCCTGAAGGTCCCGTCTATTCAGATGGACAATATCAGTATGAAGGTATGGGAACAACACTATCAACCACCGAATACGCCCAAGGTTCCAATCTTTCGCTACAAGTTTCCGATTTTTATTATGGTGAAGACGAATATGGTGAAATTCGCTTACCTGCTGGCTGGACGGGTTATCAGCTTGATGCGAACGTCTACAACCTTTATGATCAACCCTATTTCATGCAAGGGAGCCGAGAAAACGGGAATTTCGAAAATATTGGTACTGCATGGAGTAGTCAATACAATATCATACCACCAGATAATACCACGAACCCATTCTACGGAACCCTATGGGGATCAGGGTACGGTTATTCAGGAAACGGAGTAAGAACATGGATAGAATGGTGGAGCGGATTCAATTGGGATGCCACACAATATATTGTCTGGCGAAATGCCATTAACATTCAACGAGATGATCCTGAATATGCAAAATTAACCTTTAGGGTACGGGTTAACCTCTTAGCAGGTTCTAGTGGAGGTCGCGGTCGAATGGTAATTTTTGCAGAAGTTGCTGGAATTGTCTATCGACAGCTCCTTGATGAACGCTGTCCAAATAACGGACAATGGTATAATTTGAATATCTCTATTCCTTATGATGATTTACTCACATGGTCAGTTCCTGGAAACATTAATGTCCGACTAGGTCTCTCTTGGACTGGTGCACAAGCCGCATGGGATTATGAATACTGGGCACTCGATTTTGATGATGTGACCTTAGAAGTCCGAGGAAAAGTCAATCCAAACCATATCTGGCTTGACTTGATGATGAACACCACAATTGCTCAAACCGCAGATTATGGTGTTGGAACCTATTCTGTACCTGGAACTTGGGCGAATCCTACTACAGTCCATGAAGAGGTTCTTGCTCATTGGGAAGCAACCGATAATGATGCACGATTAGTAAGCTTTGATTATGATCTAACATTATACATAACAAAAGAAGCAACCACAGAACAACAGGTGGGTCCAGATGGAACGCAGTTTGTTGCAAGAAATAATACACCCGTTTATTTGACTACTTGGGTGTATTCGTATCAACCATATTTCTTTGAAAATTACAATCTTTCAATCATTCGTCCAACCACGGAAACTTGGACTCTGTATGAAGTGACAGACGCGCTCTTCAATGACCGCACAAGCGTAGTCACGACTACAGCCACGCATTTTGAACTTTCTACCGCGGCTGTGAATGATGTATATGGTTGGTGGAACTTCACTCTTGCTTCCACAAACCGTGTATCATCTATAACAACGAATTTTGACACTTTTCGGATTAGTCCAGGCAGCCCCTCAACATTGACAGTAGAGGCTACGATCTCGGTTTCTTCTGGACAGGCCAACTTAACGCTCTACGACCCAACAGGATATCCTATCAATGAATCATCCCAAACCGTCACGAGTACCACTGTCACGTTTCCGAACATCCAATTCACTGATGGAACCATATACCCAGCCGGAGATTACACACTCTGCATCAGCTATGACAACGGTGACACTTATTCCATCACCTCCGCAGGCTTTCAATCAAAAATTATCAGTATAGAACATGCCACCACATTAACTCCCGATGAATCAGATATGTGGGTCACCTATGCAGATACCGGTTACTTCTATCCACGTGTCCAATTCTTAGATACTGACACTAATCTACCCATTACAGGAGCAACTGTAAACGGAAATGTTTCTGGTAATCCTATCAGTTTCTATGCTTCTGGTGGATATTATGAGGCACAAATTGCCAAGAATATACTAGGGCCAGGGGATTATGTACTTAGCATTGATGCTAATAAAACGGACTTCGATTCAAAGAGCACATCAATTAACCTCTTTATCAGAGGTGGAACCTCTCTTACATCTCCTGAGTCACCTGGATTAACGGTCCCTTATGATGAAGTTTTCACTGTTCAAGTCAAATACTGGGATGTCTACAACAATACCGGGGTCACTGGAGCCACAATTACCACTACCGGATGGCCAAGTACTGTTGTTACACCCACCGGAACTGCAGGATGGTATAATATAACCGTAGACACCACAGATAAACCTACACCCGGTACCTATTCCCTTGCAATCCAAGCAGACCTCAATTATTATCAAAACCAGACTTTAGTTCTTACAATTGTAATTCGTGAAATCTCAACGACCATCACTTACACACCGCCTGGATCCGTATCTTGGGACGAAGACGTAGTGATTTCCTTTAATTACACCGTTAATGATCCAGACAGCCAACATGATGGAACTGGGTTGAGCGGAGCATCGATTATTGTTCAACTTGATGGAACTCCACTTACTGAAGGGACTAATTACTCCCTCTCAGATCTTGGAGGTGGTCAATATACCCTAACAATCCTTTCTTCAAGTGGAGTAATTGATTCTGTAAAATCCTACTCCCTCCTTCTTCAAGTAACACCAGCAGATTCGAAGTATAGTGATGCCACCAGATCCATCAACTTTAATGTAAGAGCTTTGGAAACATCTATCACCTATGATCCACCACAACCAACACCGCGAGGTGAAGACCAGGTAATCACGTTTTATTATACTGTTGATGATCCCGATAGTTCACATGATGGAGAAGGAATCACCGGTGTCACAAGCCTGACTGGAACGACGCTTGATGGAAGTGCCCTCCTTGGCGGCGAATATACCCTTGTGGATAATGGTGGCGGTCAGTACACCCTCACCATCCTGTACTCCAGTGGGAGAATAAATACCGTCAAATCCTACACATTGCAATTGTATGTTATCTCGCCTTCATCTGAATACATCGGCAATAACAGGCAAATTACCTTCGTGATTCGGGCATTAATCACCCAAGTTACCTTCGAACCCATTGCTTCAACACCTTGGAGTGAAGATATTGTTATCACGTTCTATTATCGTGTCAGTGATACAGCTAGTAGTCAACATGGTACAGGAATTCCTGGTGTCACCAACATCACTGGTTCCACTCTCGATGGTGCCCCCCTACTCGGTGGCGATTATACACTAATCGATAATGGTGGGGGCCAATACACCCTCACCATCCTGTACTCCAGCGGAATGATCAATAGTATTACAACATATTCACTCTACGTTTTTGTAAACACACCAGATACCCAACATGAAAACGCTGCTCAAACCACGAGCTTTACCGTTCGAACATTGGCTACACAGATTACTTACAATCCAGTGATTCCTGTGCCCTGGAGCGAGAACGTGATAATCACCTTTTACTATAGTGTCAATGATCCTGCAAGCAGTCAACATGGTAATGGTATCACAGGCGTAACCGATATTTCTGGCTCCACACTAGATGGAACACCACTCACAGGAGGAGATTACACACTTGTAGATAATGGGGGCGGCCAATACACCCTCACCATACTCTACTCAAGTGGTCTAATAACCAGCATCAAAACCTACTCCCTGTACATTTATGTGAACTCGCCTGATAGCCAACATGACGACGCTAACCAAACAATTGGATTTTCTATACGAGCAATCCAAACCTTTGTTACCTATGATGCGGTTAGCCCTACACCGTATGGTGAAGATGGCGAAATCATCTTCTACTATACTGTAAATGACCCCACCAGCTCCCAAGATGGGACTGGTATCCCTGGCGTCACCGATATCACAGGATCGACCCTCGATGCTATCGCTCTCGACCCCGGTGATTATACACTCGTTGATAATGGTGGAGGTCAATATACTCTAACTATTCTCTATTCAAGTGGGCTGGTAAACAGTATCAAAACTTACTCCCTGTACATTTATGTGAACTCACCCGATGCTCAACACGAAGATGCGACACAAACGCTCTCATTCACAATTCGTTCACTACGAACCTCAATTTCCTTTGACCCGATTCCCCAGACCCCCTGGGGCGAAGATGTCATCATCACTTTCTACTATGTCATCAACGACCTAGACAGCTCCAATGACGGCACCGGCATCACTGGGGTCACTTCCATTACCGGCTCCACACTCGAAGCCGTCGCCTTGAACCCTGGAGAATATACCCTCGTTGATAATGGTGGGGGCCAATACACCCTCACTATTCTGTACAGTAGTGGAGTAATTTCGAACATCCAATCCTACTCGCTAGCCTTGCACGTCGATTCCCCAAGCACTGAATATGATTCCGCAGATCGAACCACCACTTTCACAGTCCGAGTACTTGGAACGAAAATTTCGTATACGCCACCTCTTCCTACACCGTGGGGGCAGGATGTGGTTATCATTGTGTTCTATTTGGTCGAAGACACGTCCAGTGCACAACATGGCAACGGCATCACTGGCGTCACCAGCATCACGGGTTCAACACTTGATGGCGCACCTCTTATTGCAGGTGATTTCACGTTAGTTGATAATGGGGTTGGACAATACACCCTCACAATCCTTTATTCCAGTGGGAGACTGTCCAGCATTAAGACCTATACGCTAGAGTTGCATTTTGATGCTCCAGCTGTCCAATATGATGCTGCTGATCAAACCATTACCTTCGATATTCGCACCCTGACAACCCAAGTAACGATTGATCCACCGACACAAACTCCGTGGAGTGACGATGTTATAATCACCTTTTATTATCGGGTTAGTGACCTCGCTAGCACCCAACACGGCAACGGCATCACTGGCGTCACCAATATAGCAGGATCCACCCTTGACGCGGTTCTTCTTGATCCTGGCGACTTTACCTTCGTAGATAATGGCGGAGGTCAATATACACTCACCATCCTCTACTCGAGTGGAAAGATCAATACCGTCCAATCTTACAGCTTGTACCTTTATGTGAACTCCCCAGATGCTCAACATGATGATGCGAATCAAATAATCACTTTTGATGTGAGAACTCTCGCAACTGAAATTACGTATGACCCTGTCATTCCAGTACCTTGGAGTGAGGATGTCGTCATCATTTTCTACTATAAGGTCAATGACCCGTCCAGTAGTCACCATGGAAACGGGATTTCTGGTGTAACGTCAATTGCTGGGTCCCAATTGGATGGAGCACCACTCCTCGTCACAGATTATACATTTGAAGATAATGGCGGTGGTCAATACACCCTAACACTACTTTTTACCAGTGGAATCATCAACAACATCAAAACATATACTCTTGACCTGCATGTCGTCGCTCCTGATAGCCAACATGATGATGCTGACCAAACCATCACATTCGAAATTCGGACCATTCGAACCTTCATCACGTATGATGCAGTCAGTCCCACACCGTATGGTGAAGATGTCGAAATCATCTTCTACTATACTGTAAATGACCCCACCAGCTCCCAAGATGGCTCAGGCATTACAAGCGTTACTAGTATCACAGGATCAACCCTTGATGCTGTCGCACTCGACCCCGGCGACTATACACTCGTTGATAATGGTGGAGGTCAATATACTCTAACTATTCTATTTAGTAGTGGGAAACTATCTAGCGTCAAGTTGTATTCTCTGATTGTCTTTGTCGTTTCTCCTGATGCTCAACATGAGAATGCATCACAAACAATTAGTTTCAGTGTCCGGACGTTGCGGACTTCGATTTCCTTTGATCCGATTCCCCAGACCCCGTGGGGTGAAGACGTCGTCATCACTTTCTATTACATCATCAACGACTTAGACAGTTCTAATGACGGAACAGGCATAATCGCGGTCACTTCAATTACCGGCTCCACTCTTGACGCAGTAGCTCTGAACCCCGGTGAATATACTCTGGTTGATGATGGTGGGGGCCAGTACACTCTTACTATCCTATTTAGCAGTGGAGTTATTTCGAGTATCAAGTCCTATTCAATGGCTCTGCATGTTGTTGCGCCCAGCGCTGAGTACGATACTGCAGACCGAACAACATCATTTACTGTTCGCTTGTTGGGTACAAAGATTACCTATACGCCGCCCCTTCCGACGCCTTGGGGTCAGGATGTGGTTATCACTGTATTCTATTTGGTTGAAGATACATCCAGCGCCCAGCACGGGAATGGGATTATCGGAGTAACGAGCATTAGTGGATCTACCTTAGATGCTATAGCCCTAGTATCAGGTGACTACAGTCTGGTCGATAACGGTGGCGGTCAGTACACCCTCACTCTTCTTTATTCCAGTGGGAAATTGTCCAGTATTAGGACCTATACATTGGAATTACATTTTGATGCCCCTGCCGCTCAATATGATGACGCTGACCAAACCATTACCTTCGATATTCGTGCCTTAACAACTCATGTGACGATTGACCCACCCTCACCAACACCTTGGGGTGATGATGTTGTTATTACATTCTATTATCGGGTAAGTGATTTAGCGAGTATCCAACACGGTAATGGTATTACTGGTTTAACAGACATTTCAGGGTCAACACTAAATGCCGTTGGATTAGTTGGTACCGATTACACATTAGTTGATGAAGGAGCTGGTCAATATACTCTTACAATTCTTAATTCCAGCGCTAGAATCAACAACATTCAATCATATACCCTCTACCTCTATGTGAATAAACCAGCTGCAAATTATGACGACGCAGACCGATCCGTGCAATTCGACGTACGGTCTATTGTCACCCTCATAAATTATACTCCCACGCCTCCTGTTCCCCGAGGTACAAATGTGGTCATTATCTTCAATTATCAAGTGAATGATCCTGCCAGTTCTCAGCATGGCATAGGAATCACGGGTATCACCTCACTTGCGGGATCCTTGCTTGAGGGTGGTGCTTTGAATCCCGGTGATTATACACTAGTCGATAATGGCGGGGGACAATATACTCTTACAATTCTCTTCTCAAGTGGTAGAATTAGTAGCATTCAGACCTATTCATTGGATCTCTATGTGAACTCACCGGATACCCAACATGATGATGCAAGCATCAATATTGGGTTTGAAATTCGAACAATTCGTACCGCAATCATATACGATCCAGTAGGTAGCACAGCCTGGGGTTTAGATGTCATTATCGTTTTCAATTATATTGTGGATGATTCAGCAAGTGGTGAAGACGGTAATGGGATTACCGGAGTAACAAGTATCGCAGGAACTTTGCTCGATGGCAGTGTACTCGATCCAGGTGATTATACTCTCGTTGATAACGGTGGCGGTCAGTACACATTAACCATCCTTTATTCAAGTGGAAAAATCTCCATAGTGAAAATCTATTCCCTTGCCTTGCATGTTATCGCCCCCGATGCATACCATCAAAATGCCGACCAAACCATCGGTTTTCGGATTCGCAACCACTACATTGCTAGTGATATCGATCCCATAACCACTATACCCTGGCAAAATAATGGATCCATGGTTTTACGCGTTGACGATGATGAT
This sequence comes from Candidatus Hermodarchaeum yapensis, assembly GCA_016840405.1. Lineage (GTDB taxonomy): Archaea > Asgardarchaeota > Hermodarchaeia > Hermodarchaeales > Hermodarchaeaceae > Hermodarchaeum > Hermodarchaeum yapensis. The sequence continues at coordinate 5,986 of JAEOSK010000010.1, read as the reverse complement.
GAGCCAGGTACATCATTTCCTGATGCAGACCTTATCGCCATACGGATTCTAGGTCCAACAACCCTCTTTATTGATAGTGGAAACTGGACACAATGGGTAGAAAATGGCTTACCTGACGATGGTATCTTCACGGTTACCATAGATACGACAGGTTGGGCGTTAGGAACTCATGCACTAGATATATACGTGTACACTTCAGCAAGCTATGAGAATGACACGGTGTACACAGCAGCCACTATTCGTGCGCTTGCCACTAGCTTTACTTATCAAAGCCCACCGGTCGTCGCTTGGGGAGAAGATGGGATTCTTGAAGTGAACTACACCGTTTCTGACACGATTGCATTCCAAAATGGAGATCCAATCACAGGAGCTACAATAAGCATAGCGACTTTAACTCTGGGTGTGAACTTTACCTTCCTGGACAATGCAGATGGCACCTATACCATCACCATCTTTGCTACAGAACTCCCGACTAATCAGACCTATTTCTTTGACATTTTAATATCTAGCCCAGCCCAATTTACTAATAGAGAACTCAGCAATGTCCCAATTACCGTGCGTGCTCTCTTCACAACACTTGCTTACTCACGAGTCCCAACAACACCTTATGGCGATAATGTTACTGTCGATGTGCAATACTTCATCCTGGATGGACAAAGCTCCAACAACGGGGCATTTATTTCCGGAGCCACTATTACCGTCACGGGCATCGGGGGTTTAGTCCTTCTTCCAAGTGACTATTCCGTCACACCATACCCCGGATACTACCGCATCACCATTACAAAGGCACTTGGTATTGAGAGTTATGAAATCGAAGTTGATGCATATCACCCAACGGATCCATATCGATCTGCCCGAATCGCCAATCCCCCAATGTCATTTAACATCCGTACCGTATACACTGAGATTGAAAAAGAGCCAGTTGACGCCGCGCCCTATGGTGAAGATTTCTACATCACAATAATCTATCGCGTTCGCGATGATGCAAGCTCCCAAGATGGAGACGGCATTACTGGTTCTGATCAAAATACCATCTTCACTAATGGTAGTTGGAGTAATCCAAGCTTTTCATTGTCAGACTTAGGAAATGGCCAATACCTTATCACTATCAACTCTAATCAAACTCCATCACCAGGAAGTTACTGGATTAACATCACCCTTGGGTGGATAGCAGATCCATCAGACTACGAAGAACAGTGGGTGGGCGTTTGGTTAACATCCGAAACCCGAGAAACCCGCATTATCAATACGAATCCACCCGACACCAACTATGCGGATAATGTTATCGTCTACCTAAATTATACTGACGTCCTTGATGACTGGGGTATCGATAATTTAACAACTGGTACTTATGTACGAATCCGTATCCTACATGCTGCAAACGATAGTGAAATCTCTGCTACCTATTATATTGAAGACATAACATTTGGTGCAGGTTGGAGCGAACCAACCCTTTACTATCGCGTTTTAATCAATGCTAGTGAACTAGGAGCGGTTAACATAATCTTCAACCTGAAAATAGAGGCTAGTTGGATTGGTGGAAATGCGCCTTTCTATACTATAGCAACAAAAGCATTTTCAGTCCGCACAGTAGGAACTGAAACCATTCTTTACTCCGAAACCATCCAAACCGAGCCAACTGGTGATGATATCATCATCAATTTGCATTACGAGACGACTGGTGGAGGATTAATCACTAATGGCAGTGAATATGTTGGCATTCTTGTTGAATGTGACGATATAACAGGATGGAATGATTCATACTGGTACGTTCCCGCCTCCTCCTGGCCAGGAACTGACGGTAACTACACACTAATTATTCGCGGAAGTATGAATCTTGATATAGGAACTTATTCATTCCGCATCACACTAACGTGGCCCACAGGATTTGACCCACAATATTTCCCATACTATGCATCTGCAGAAACCTTCGTTTCAGCACGTGTCCGTGAAATTCGCACAACGCTCGATTGGTCGCAACCCTCTACACTATACTACTCTCAATGGCTGGTTATTGAGGCGTTATACCAAGATCGAGACCACGGATTCGAAAATATCACCGATGTAATTTGGTTTATTGATATTGGATTGACATTCAATTATACTCAGAGAATGGATGGAACCTGGGTAATTATGATTGACACAACAGGTCTCGCTGCAGGAGCGTTCTCCTTCTACCTCACCGCTTCTAAATCAAATTATGAAGAACAAATCAGAGATGTTGACATTACAATCCATAAAGCACCTCTTTCACTGGTAAAAATCGACCCAATTGGCGAGAATATAATTGTTTACTGGGGAGAACTCATTCCTGTCACAGTTTACCTTGAAGATGTTTTAACCGGAACTCCAATGACCTCAGCCAACGGCACCGAAATCATCTACAAATGGTATACTTCAGACTGGGAATTAATGACATACACGGGAACTCCTGGCTTCTATACTATTATTCCAACACTCGATACAGGATTAGCAGAAGCAACAGGAACCCAACTCATCATCCAAACGAACATGACCGACTACGAAACTGAATTTTTCATCTTTACAGTAAGCATTCAAGCAGTAAACACAAGACTCGATATTCCAACAGGAAATAGTACTGCAATACAAGTCTACATAGATGACAAAATCACTCTTTTTGTGACTTTTTGGTCAGTTCATGAAAATGAGACCTTCTGGAACTTTTTGAATAATGCCGCAATTCGCGCACTAAATGCTTCAACCTCCTTAGTGCTGAAGAATTTCACCTTCATAGCAGACGGAACCTACTATTGTGAATTCGATACATCTGACTGGCGGATTCAACCTCAAACCATCACCGTTACAGCTGGCGCTGCAAATACAATCCCTCAGCAAATCACTTTCACAATCACTGTGAGGTATAAGCCTTGTGAGATTATCGTCGAAGAAACGGCTTATTCAGCGGATTACAAGCAGAATGTCATAATTAACGTCTTTCTTAATGACACACGAGGTTTTGGTCTGTGGAATCCAATCAATGGCCACACGCTGTATCTCCTTTGGCAAGGGATCCCATACAATTTCATCGAAAATGGTACTGACGGATGGTATAATTGCTCGTTCCCTGCCAATGAAACTCCAAGTAGTCAAGCCCGGATAATTAGTATCTATCATCCAATATTTTCAAAATACAGTGACTCGTCAACTTCAGTTCCTCTAACAATCAGCAAGGCAAAAACAACATTAGAACTCATAAGTGCATATACAATCGTCACAATTGATGGGATTGACTATAATGTCTCCGTTCCCTATTCGAACCCCAGTTGGTTCATTCCCATTGGAGATACACTTATCCTAACCTTTGATTATAAGGATATGAGTAATAGCAGTCTCCTTGAAGAAGAGGTGTTAGCAAGAACCATCAGCTTTATTACTGCTGTAGATTTCACCTTTGATTCCGACTTCGGCTATTGGACTGTGTATTTCCAATTTAATACATCAGCCACCCGCGAACTCATAATTGAATTTCGTTCAGATTTTTATGAAAACCAAATGACTAGCAAGAGCCTTGAAGTCGGTCCTATTCCAATGGAACTCAGTTTAACCCAGCCTATTCCTAATACACTTTATATCGGAACAACCTACTCCTTTGGACTCTATCTAAATGACACATATCACAATGCACCAGTGTCTGGGGCTGAAGTTAATTATGAACATGAAGGTCCTATAGGAGGAACAATCTCGGTAAATCCTGATCCAATCCATCCTGGTTTTTATAACATAACAATTAGTACATCCTTTGTCAGTTCAACTACATTGACTCTCATTGCTGAGAAATTCAATTATAATCCTGTCAACCAAATTGAAAGTTTTGTCAATATCGAATTCACAGAACTCACGAATTACTTAATTTTCTATGGATCTATCAGTGCCGTAATAGTGGTCATTGCGCTGATTGGCTGGATTCTCTGGGCCCGTGTTTACTCAATTCCGTGGGAAGTACGTCGTTTGCGGAAACTCGCAAAGACGGTTGAAAAGGATGAAGGCTATAAACTTGGTCGGAAGGACTTGAAACGCTTCCAAGCCCGTGCAGTTACCATGCAGTCCAAAGTAGACACAGCGATGGGTACGATTGGCGTGGCTGCAACATCAGCTATGATTCCAAAAACAGAAGAAGTGGAAGAAATCACGGCCACTGAAGAAGACATCATGACTGAATTGGACAAGATTCCAGGATTAGGTCCGGAAGAGAAAACCGTCCTTGCGAACGAGATGCGAAAGATTCCTCGCAAAGACCGGATCTGGTTCCTCGACGACTTGAAGCGCCAGATGGGTCAACGTCGGATGGACTTCCTCACCCAACGTGAAGAACCGATAACACCACCTCCAGAAGTAGCGCCTGTAAAAGCACCACCAAAACCCACTCCACCTGAAACACCTTCTATTAAGCCTGAAAAGCCCCCACTGGAAGAAGTACCGCCTGAAGAACCACCGGAACCCAAGGTAAAAAGGGAAGACCGAACCGCGCCTACTGTGTTACCTCCCGAACTCCAAGAGGCCCCTGCCGCCCCCGTTGCGGTGATTGCTGAGATTCGCCGGGAGCTTGCGAAGATTCCGGATCTTAGCGATGTAGAGAAGGAAGCCTTAGTCGATCACCTGAAGTATCTGAGTAAGGAAGAGCGCCAAGCTACGTATAATTCGTTGCGACAAAACGCAAACATGGATGAGTAGATTTCCTGAGTGCTCGACGCACAGGATGCTCTTGAGCACTCAATCTTTTCTTTTTTGTTTAGACAACGATGCAGGTAAATGTTTTTAAAGCGCCTCACCGGTCGTAAAGTAACGGTTTGGCGGTAATTGGAGCGGTAACACTAAAGGGTCACCGATGAACGCGTCATCTGACCCTCACACTGCATTGCGACCTGGAATCACGCAACAACGCTCCAATGCCCCGCTGACCACCCCGGGGTAAAAAAACATGAAGCGACGAAATTTTATTCCCTTAACTATCTTGACTTTGTTTTTGTTATCCAGTTTTATCCTAATTACACCCTTAACTGACTTGACCCCAGCGGCTCAAGAATTCGCTGAGAATGGAACTAGCCTCGAAACAGAAACATCTCTCTCGCCCTCTATGCCACCCCTGCCAGAGGGACCAAGTTGGGATGGTTCAGAATATCTTTACCAAGGACTGGGACAGGTCCTCACTGTCCAGGAATACTCGCATGGTCAAACTGCCGCGTTAGGTGTTACTGATCTTGATTTTGGAGAAAGTGCAACCGGACAAATTGAGATTCCTCAAGGATGGACTGGCTACCAACTCACCGCTTCAGTGTACAACTTGTTTGACAACATTTCTCACATAATAGGTAACACTCGAAATGGGAATTTCGAATCCGGAACGACGACACCAGACTACTGGGTGGAAAGTCAAGTTGGATTGTCAGGAACAGGTATCGATGGTCTTTCGTGGAATTATGGACCAAACTGGGGAGAAACCGGTGATGGCATCAACGTGTGGGCCAATACGAGTGGATATAATTGGCAATCCGGACCCAGTTATACGGAATATATCGGGTGGACACAAACTATCGACCTCAACCGGATTGACCCCAGCTCCGCTTGGCTCTCCTTTGATGTCCAATTCTACGATGATAACATTCACGGTCGGGACGACGACGACGAAATGGCCGTGTATGTAGAAGTTGGAGGAGCCGAACGCATCTTTGTCTGCCACCGATATTGCCTTAACGCCTATAGAGGTGGCTGGGGATTCCATAACATTAACTTTTCACTTTCTGTTGATGAACTCGCATCGTGGGCTTCTGACACCATTGATGTTACTCTGGGCATGACCGTGGACTTTGATTGGACCATCAGTAACTATTTCGCCATGGACTTTGACAATGTTATACTCACCGTCCGAGGAAAACCCAGCCCAACCGCCAATGGCTTACAATTACGACTCAACAGCACATCCTCTTGGGTGAGTCCAACTTATGGTTCAGGCACAATTTCGGTTTCT
>JAEOSK010000038.1 GCA_016840405.1 Candidatus Hermodarchaeum yapensis | reverse complement strand
AGTTGGCTCACATTCATTGGTTTCCCGGGTTCAAGGGCTTCGACAACGAGTCGTCCGATTTCATCCTTTCCGATTTCAGGGAATCGTTTCGCCAGTCGTTGGCGTCCTGAAAAACGACCCATCATATTAAAGAGTGAACCATAGAAGTCCATCCCTTCTCGGATTAGGCGTGTTGATTGCTGAAATTCGCCCATCTCAGGCTCAATTCGGGCGAGAACGCGTTCAATCCGAGCGAGTCGAGACGAAATGTCTTCCAGTTTCTCTCGCAAATCGGAATCATCCTGACTCTCCACATGTTCTTGTGTTTCTTCAGGATCGTCGGGATTAGCGTTCTTCGTCAATATTTCCAGCCAGCAACATCTTAGAAATCTATCCCTTTATACATAGTCCTTCGAATCAAAATATAGTAGTACCAAAGCCTTCCCTCCTACTCCTCCATTTAGGAGAGTATTTACGATAAGCTTTATAGACCAGATAGATACCTAGCAGTATGGCAATCACGTACGAGTTCGTCTGGTGGGAACGACTCTACGAACTGTGTTTTCGACTCTACGAGAAGATAATGGATTCAGGATTCCTACCTGACGTCGTTGTTGGTGTCGCTCGGGGAGGATGGATTCCCGCACGAATTCTGTCAGACCTTTTTTTCACTCGGGAAACTGCCAACGTCAAAGTGGACCTGTACCGTGGAATCTATGCTCGTGATGCCGAACCGCGAATCAGTCAAAGCCTCCCCAAGGATATGCAATGGAAATCCCCCCTAATCGTAGATGACATTTCCGACACCGGTGATAGTCTAATCGTAGCCCTTGACCACCTTAACAAACGGGGATACAAGAACCCACGAACAGCTACCCTACACATGAAACCATGGACTAAGCTAGTACCTGATTATTACGTCGTTCGCACTGAAGCATGGGTCGTCTATCCTTGGGAACTAAAAGAATTCACCTTCAACATATCAAGCAAACTATCAAAGGAAGGCAAAACGCAAGACGAGATCATAACACACCTGCTTGATGTCGGAGTACCCATCCATTATGCCCAGCTTTTCACCGTTGAATGGCAAACGCGAAACGAAAAAGCAAGTTCGAAAGCAATCGATAGAATGAACTCTAAGACGAAATCTAAGAAATCGAAATAATCGACCGATTACTGGTTCCTCAATCTAGCCCACTGTTGGTTTTCCTTCTTGGTTTGTACAGTTCCAGTATTTTTCAGCTAAGTAGGTTTGCGCTTATCGGCACTTCGAACTTTATACTTCTTTGAGCCTATTCCTAGTTCTTCGGCGTATTCGATTTGCCGTAAATGGCACTGGGTCGGCGTCTTTTCCCCAGTGTGAGGATCGGGCCATGGTGTGGTAATTGCTAGCTTATCTTCTCCCGGCTCAATATCACCACATGCGGATACGGTGATTGGTTGGGCTTCATTTAACATGTCAATGCTTGCAGAATCAATAGCAACCGGATCCCGTGAAGCGAATATCCCCAAGTCAGGCGTAAGCGCCATAGGACCAAAGGGGGCACAATCACAGGTTTGACTGATATCTAAAGCCACATTGAAGTAGTAAAAGCGGTCGCGCCCAACACCATCAACAACACCAAGCGCATTTTCAATCATCCGTTCAGTTGAACCCATGGGATCACCCCCCCAGGACGCTGTAATGGCATTTGAATCCGCCTGAGAACGACACACCGACACGCAATGGATGCAATGGATACACCGACTGAAATCAATCTCCACCTTGGGATCCACAGTGATACACCGGGTTGGACACACATCAACGCATTTACTACATTCGGCACCCTTACATTCCTCAGCATTAACAATAGGATTCTGAGGGCCATGCATCATTGTTTTGCTGAATTTCCCGACACATCCGATGCCCAGATTCTTCAGCGTACCTCCCATCCCTGTTCCTCCATGACCTTTGAAATGTGTGAAGACAATTATCACATCCGCATCTCGGAGAGCCATTCCCACTTCAACCTTCTTGACGTGCTTTCCTCGTATCACCACATCAAACGTATCAGTCCCCCAATATCCATCTAAGAGTACAATAGGTGCTCCCATGGTGCCGATGGTGTAACCGTTGGCTGCTGCCATTCGGAAATATTCTGCAGCGGTTGTTCGACCACCGTATAATCCCGAACCATATCCTAAGCCAGCCGATTCAGCTAGTATGGGCATTCCTCCTTCTTGTTTCACCAGATCTACGATTTTTCGAAGGAGTGCTGGTCGCATGTACATGAGGTTCCCGTATGCTCCGAAGTGTGTCTTGATGAAAACACGGGCATCTTTTTTGATGGCTTTTTTCAGACCCAATTTCTTCCAGAGGATTTCGAGTTTATCCAACATGGAATTTCGGGGTCCCACCTGTCGGTTGACAAACCAAACATCTGATTCAGACATATGAAACAACTGCCTCCTAAATATTCGATGACCAAGACCATTGATTCAAATCGTTGTTGCTCTTCCTATTAATATCAGTGAGAAAGGTCAAAATCTATTGGGAGAGATGATTCGTCGAAAATATGAGTTATTAAGTTTTTTTCGAAATACTGAATTGAATCAATCTCAGATGTACAGTTTGCGACGAACTAACACAATAGCATTGGCACCTACAACAAAGCAAACTCAACAACTCCACACTATTACTGACGCTTGTGCGCGACTTTGGAACGAAGTCACTTACCGCCGACGCCAATCCTTCTTTAATGGTAATATAAACTGGATATGGCGTGACCTCTATGACAAATACAAGGGTGTTGTCGGTGCCGCAACAGCACAACAGATTGAACGGAAGAATGGAGAAGCGTGGCGATCGTTCTTTGCATTGGTGAAGCTGAAGAAAAAAGGGCAGCTTCCACATCACATTACCCGAGTTCGACCACCGGGCTACTGGATTGATCGACTAACTAACACACGTAAGCACATCATTCTGATCCGCGGTGATCTCTATCGCACGGACGGAAATTTACTTCGACTCCCAAAGAAACTACATGTGAAATGGCAGGGTCATCCCAAGTGGAAGAACTGGATGAAACAGGGCTTGCTCACCATCAAATATGATGCAATCAAAAGTAAGTGGTATGGCCATCAACCAGTGGAGATTCAGCCTCCGCATCAACCACTCTCCGAGAAGAGGGCTTTTATTGACATAGGTGTCATCAACTTGCTTACAGTCTTGGTGGATGGTGATCGGCAAGCGATTATGTATAGTGGGCGTCTCGCACTATCTGACTGGTGGTTTCTCTCGAAAAGGATTGATAGGCTAAAATCTGTGGCAAAAGAGATGAATTAGACGGAGTCGACAAATTTGATCCGTCGCTTGTACCGACGTCGGAAACTTCGGTATCGCCAATATGTATGCACCATTGTTCGGAGGGCATTGGAAGATTTATGGATGGGTGGGGTGATCAAAATCGTGATAGGTGATCTTAGAGGAATTTTGGGAAATACGAGAGGTGGACGGAAGTCCAACGTTATGCGGCATAACTTTTGGAGCCATCGATATCTCGTTTGTCGCGTCTAGGAAGTGGCTGAGGAATATGGGATAACGGTTGAATTGGTGGATGAAAGGCATACATCAAGCATCTGTCCACAGTGTGGTGAACGAAAGAATACAAGGCGAGGGCGGTTGTTCAAATGTCTTTGTTGTGGATTAGAAGCTCACCGGGACGTTGTAGGGGCTGTAAATATAGGCGTCGCCTTCGGAGGGCGCATTAACGGGGTGGTGGCACACCCTGTGGATGTCTGTTCATGACGTCCATGAATCTCCTGACTTCCGTTATGGAGAGTGTCAATCCTTTGCCCGCTGCAACACTTAGATTGAGACGTTGCTAGGGCTTTTAAGAAGAAGCAAATGTAGAAATGCCTTAGGTGATATTTTGCTTCGACGTAATATTGCAGCAGTTATTCTCGGGTTGATTACTGGAACTCTGCTACTGCTTAGTGGCTACTCAAATCCCATTGATTACAGTTCGTACATCCTTTTAGCCTGGAATCTATTGAATCTCCCCTCTCAGTATTTACCAATCGCATTATTCGCGAATGCGGTCCTTCAATGGCTTGGATCCTTTGGTGGTTTAACAGTAATTGCTGGGGCGCTACTCGTAGTAGCGAAGATCCAACGCATTGGTCGCTGGTTCATTGGGATTGGAGCAGGAATGAGTTTATTGACTCTTGTCTGGCGACTTGTCAGGGAATTTATGGGTCTTGCACCACCCGGTTCAGCGTTAGATCTCTTCAATGGCATAATTGGACTGGCTGTTGTCCTCGCTATCATTACTGAAGAGCTAATCGTTGTCGAAGGTAAAATCTGAAAACACACAACTAGCTACTTGCCTATTGTATTTCACATTCAGTGTCCAATTCAGACTCCACATGGGCATCTTTCTCGGAAACTTTTTGATAGGTGCCCGCGTGTTCTAGCGGTCATGAGGATTCTGTTCTTCTCAGATCTTCACGGAGACCAAGTCGCTACTTCACGAATCAGCCAGCAGTTACTGGAAATGGATGCCGCTTTTGGATTAGGCGATTTTGCGAGTTTCGGGAGGGGACTTGACGAAACATTAGAACAACTGGATGTTGGCACTGATGTATACCTGTTGCCCGGAAACCATGATGATGCCAACGAATTGAAATTAATCTGCAAGGAACGTTCGCACTTCACCTATTTTCACGGAGAATATGTAGTGTTAAAATCAAAGACTTTCGCGGGACTCGGCGGAGGAATGCCTGGGCTCCCCTTTGGATTGTCGGAAGAAAAAGTGCACCAAATTCTCAATCGGTTTATGCCTCTTGAGAATTTGGTGCTGGTAACCCATACGCCTCCATATGGCACAGCGGTGGATAGGGCCTGGAGTGGAGCCCATATCGGTTATCATAGTCTCCGCGAGTTTGTCACCGAAGTACAACCACTCGCTGTTTATAGTGGTCATGTCCATGAGGCTGAAGGAACAACCGATTCTTTAGGGACGACTCAGCTATTTATGGTCGGGAAACGTGGTTTGATCCACGACATCTAATGCCCTTACTTGCACACCGCAATTTCAAATGGAAACAATTGATGTGGTCCTATGTCTAGATTTTTATACTCGTTTGAACGTAACGGGGTTAGCTCTCTTGCCCTTCGCAGATATGAGTCGTACTAGAAACGCTAAAAAGTGCTTCTAACGTCGACGATTTCTAGTGCGGGGCAACTGGAGGAGCCAAATATGAGTAATGGAAGCAATACAAGACTTATCGCCATTATTTTCATAGTGATCATCATTGTTGCTGGAGGTGCTATCGCAGCTTGGTGGTTCCTTGTACCCAAGGAAGCTCCACCAAACCCTGATGACGTGGCCATCGTTTTTGCGACTGGTCGACTCGGAGACAAATCTTTCAATGACGGTTGTTACCAGGGAGCCGTTGATGCTGTCAATGACTTTGACATCAGCTTTACCTTTGTTGAGCCAGATGAAATTGCACAGTATGAACCATTCCTACGCCAATATGCGGCCCATTTACCCTGGGCGGACCCGTATGATGTAATCATCAGTGTCGGGTTCGACCAAGCTGATGCGGTAATGGCCGTTGCTGAGGACTATCCCGATCAAGCTTTTGCCATCGTAGACATGTTCATTGACCCCGCTACATATCCGAATGTCGCTTCACTGCTTTTCGCAGCTGGTGAGGGCTCTGCACTCGTCGGCGCAATAGCAGGTACTGTGACAACCCAAGATAAAATCGGCTTCGTGGGTGGAATGGATATTCCTCTCATCCGCGAGTTTGCTGCAGGTTACTTCTGGGGTGCAAACTTTAGTAACCCCACCTTTGCACTCGATAACGAGACCGGAAGTGCCGATTTTGTCCATACCTACGTGGGCGCATGGGACAACCCAACTCTCGGTGAATCACTTGCTGACGGAATTTATACCGGTGGCTCAGACATCATCTTCGCAGCTGCCGGGAAATCTGGTCTCGGAGTCATTGACTCCGCAGTGAAGCAGAACGCCACCCCCCTCGCCTATCCTGTATGGGCCATTGGTGTTGACAGTCCACAGATGTTCTTAGGAACTGATGATCCAGATAATCCCGTTGCCCCAACTGTCGTTTTCACATCAATGCTAAAACGCGTCGATCTTGCATGTTACTGGGTTATTGAAGCTGCCAGCGTAACTGGTACACCATTGACTGGTCTTCAATTTCATAACCTTGCTAACGGTGGTGTAGGTTGGGAAGACAATGAAACCCTTCTGGGTTGGACATGGCCAACGGCCACCCGCGACATACTCGAAGATCTTACGGAAGGTATAACCAACGGCACCTATCTAGTTCCAATTGACTTCCCATGGTTGGGCTAAGAAACGAGAGGGCTAACTAGCCCCTCTTTCCCCTTTTTTCTTTTTTTTGACAAACATTGAGATTATATACTAGAAGAACCGCAAACAGGGTATGTCGCCCATTTCGAAAAAGGGCTGACATTTCACTAACAAATGTGGTGGAGGTGTTCTCCATCTACGCTATTGAGCTGGAAAATATCTGGAAGGTCTTCCCCGGAAACGTACAGGCCAATTGTGATATCACGCTCCGAATCGGAGAAGGAGAAGTTCATGGTCTTCTCGGTGAAAACGGAGCTGGAAAAACAACGTTGATGAATGTCCTTTATGGTCTGCTCTCTCGAACCTCTGGGACCGTGAAAATTCGTGGCAAAGAAGTTAATTTCAAGTCTCCTCAGGATGCAATCCGTCTTGGCATCGGAATGGTGCACCAGCATTTCAAGCTTATCCCCATCATGACGGTCACAGAGAACGTCGTTCTTGGTGCTGAACCCTTATACGCGAATTTAACTGCCAATTTGAAGTATTGGAGACCCAGTATTAATCCTGCGTTGCCCACGAATTTCCGGAGCGCTGAAAAAAAGATTCTCCGTATCGCAGAAGAAAACGGGTTACAAATTGACCCTTATGCAAAAATTCAGGATCTCTCCGTGGGGCTTCAACAACGGGTAGAACTCATCAAAATCCTTTATCGAGATGCTGATATCCTGATTTTAGATGAGCCCACTGCGGTGTTAACGCCACAAGAGGTTGATGAGCTCTTTGAAACCCTGGAAACCTTCCGAAAAGAAGGGAAAACAATTATACTTATCACACATAAACTTCGAGAACCCATGACCATCTGCGACCGAATTACAGTATTACGACGTGGTGAGCTAGTGGGGACAGTGAAGAGAGTTGACACCTCTCGTGAACAGTTAGCTGAAATGATGGTCGGACGTCCTGTTGTGTTCCGTGTTGCGAAAACTCCTGCCAAACCAACTGATACCGTCTTATCCGTTGAGAACCTACATGTGCAAGATGATCGAGGACTTCCCGCCGTTCGAGATATCTCCTTTGAAGTGAAGCGAGGTGAAATCCTCGGACTAGCTGGAGTTCATGGGAATGGTCAAGATGAGTTAGTCGAAGCGATATGGGGACTTCGAAAAGTCCATCACGGCGAGATTTACATTGAAGGGGAAAGGGTGACCAAATATCGACCTCGAAAGATGCGTGCAACGGGTGTCGGCTACATCCCACAGGACCGACAAAAGCAGGGTCTAATCTTAGATTTCACCACAAAGGAAAATCTCATACTAGGGGGTCAACATGAACCGCCTTTCGCAACCGGTCCCCGTGGCTTTCTACTGAACGCCCTAGATATCACCAATTATTCCAACATACTTGTCAAAGACTTCGATATTCGATTACGTGATATCGACGAACCAATATCAACACTTTCAGGTGGCAACCAACAAAAAGTAGTGGCTGCCCGTGCCATCGGACCAAATCCCAAACTGCTCCTCGCATCCCATCCTACTCGTGGTCTAGACGTTGGAGCGACCGAATACATTCACAATGTGCTCATTAGAATGCGAGACCAAGGTGTAGCTATCTTTCTCATCTCAGCTGACCTTGACGAAATTCGAAATGTTTCAGATCGCATTGCTGTTATTTTTAAAGGTGAACTCGTAGCCATTAGAACTCCAGAGGAAACCGATGAACGTGAACTTGGTTTGTTAATGGCAGGGGAACAACGTGCGATTCCTTCGGAGGAACTAACACAATGACTGACTCTTCAAAAGACCTCGAATCTGAAATGGGAGGAAGCCCACCAAAGACTATGGACGGCTCAATGACAACATTTCTGGGTTCAATGTGGGAACAGATTACTGGTTTTTTTAAATGGCACAATCTAAGGCGATCATTGATTCAGGTGGGCTGGGCAATTATGTCCATTATCCTTGCTCTCTTGGTAGCCTCCCTAATAATGCTTGGTACGGGCTTCAATCCCATTGTGGCATTTTCGACTCTAATAGGTGGAGCCCTTCTTCAACCCGATATCATATTCTGGTGGGCCACTCCCTTGATTCTGACAGGACTTTCTGTGGCTCTTGCTTTTAGGGCTGGGCTATTCAATATCGGTGCTGAAGGTCAACTATATATGGGGTCAATGGCTGCAGCAATTGTCGGCTTTATGGCTATGTTACCAATCTTTGTTCATCCATTACTCGCTTTGTTGATTGGAGCGGTCGTGGGTGGATTATGGGCATTCGTCCCAGCTATCCTCAAAGCCTACCGTGGGGCCCATGAGGTGGTCACAACCATGATGATGACTTACATCGCAGTTCCTTACTTCACCACTTGGTTGGCTGCAGGACCATTACGGGATCCAACTTTGATTCAACCACAGCCACAAACACCAGCAATATGGCCGACTGCCTATCTTCCCGAACTTTTTGGTTCATTCTACCTCCACTTTGGTTTCATCATTGGCATCTTATGCGTGATCGGTGTTTGGATTCTATTGAAAAATACCGTTCTCGGATATGAAATGCGGGCGGTAGGTCTAAATGAACCCGCTGCCGAAGCTGCAGGTATAAATCCCAAAAAGATGATTGTCATCTCATTGTTCCTTAGTGGATGTTTAGCAGGCCTGGGAGGTGCTGTCGAAATTCTAGGCTATTATCACAGGTTCTACGCTGGCTGGTCCCGAGGTCTCGGTTTTGATGGTATCACGGTTGCCGTTTTAGGGGCAAATAGCCCGATGGGGGTCTTACTTGGCGCAATCTTCTTTGGATTTCTCCGAGCCGGAGCTATACCTATGCAGACAGTCGGACGGGTCCCTGCTGAAATGATTGATGTAATTCAAGGGCTCGTGGTACTCTTTGTCGCAGCTCCAAAAATTGTTGAATGGCTGGCTAAAAGAGAAATTTCTTGGGCTCAATGGATTCGAAAAGAACCCATGAAATCCCTGCCCATTTTCCTTGGTTCACTTTTTGCACTTATAGGTAGTATGATTTTACTCGCAATGGCAGCTAGCATGTTTGGAACCCTTATGGTGCTTGACCTAATTCCTAACCTTCCAACACTGATTCTCACTGACCCCTATATGGCGATGCATGTGGCTACTTTATCTCTAGCGATTATCTTCGGAGTCATTGGTTTATACGTCTTCTATGCACTGCTTAGACTTGAAAAACGTGCTATTTGGGCCTTCCTCCCACTGTCTATTGTTTTGATAATTTTAGGCGTCGTGAACACGTTAATCTTCGGTGGTTCTTTACTTATCCCATTATTAGTCATTGGAATACTGGGATTTGTATTTGCGATATGGAGCTACATAGTCGTTGTTCGTCAAGGTGTTATCTTTGGAGGTGAGTTCTAATGCAGATCATTGACGTGCTTTTCTGGGGTTGGATCATCCAAGCAACGCTTACACTTGGTACTCCACTTGTTCTCGCAGGCCTCGGAGGTATGTTTTCAGAACGATCAGGTGTCGTTAATATTGCTCTTGAAGGCATGATGCTCATGGGTGCCTGGGCAGCGGTAGCTGCAAGCTGGTACACAGATAACCCATGGACTGGAGTTTTCGCCGCTATCATATCTGGGCTGATTCTCGGTGCAGTTCACGGTGTGATTAGTGTGAAACTCAAAGGGAACCAGATTGTGAGTGGAACCGGAATCATCCTTTTCGCTGCAGGTTTTACAACTTTAATGCTATGGGTCATATGGGGAACAGCAGGTGCCTCGGGTCAAGTGATTACTCTTCCTGAAGTTCGGGTTCCTATTATTGGTCTAGTCTCGCCTCTCACCTTCGCCATGTTAGCACTGATACCTATCTGTTGGTATCTGCTGTACAGAACTCCTTTCGGTCTCCGACTACGGGCTGCGGGTGAAGATCCTAGTACCCTTGACACTGCTGGGATTAGTGTTGAAAATTACCGGATGTATGGGGTTCTTATTAGCGGTATGTTAGCTGCGATTGCTGGTGCTCAAATGTCGATTGGCTTTGGTTCTCGGTTTACTATCGGAATGACAGCAGGTAACGGATTCTTAGCCCTTGCTGCAATGATATTTGGAAACTGGAACCCCATTGGTACCCTATTCGCTGGATTGTTCTTTGGTTTCCTCCAAGCAATTTCTTATGGAGTGCAATTTGCTCCTGGCTGGGAATGGCTTATTGGTTATTCCTCTTTCATCAACATGATTCCTTACATTTCAGTGATTGTTGCGCTTGGTATTATCCGTCGATCTGTGCCACCCAAAGCTATTGGCGTCCCTTACATCAAGGAAAAGCAAGTCTAAGGTTTCCACAGCCAAAAATCACCTCTGAAAGTGACTAGGGAAACGTTTAATCAGGCATTTTACGGTGTATTGTCTACACAGATGTGATGCCATGAGTTCTGATGATGTGTGCCAAGCGTGCGGAAAGATAGTGAAAACACCGTTGAAATGTTCAGAATGTAATGCCTCCTTTCATCGGGGTTGTGTTTTGAAGAAAAAGAAATACGTCTGTCCGCAATGTGGACATACAGCCGACAACTATGAATTACGATTCGGATAAAGACACCAAGAGTGCAAGCATTCTTTTACAGAGTTTTGAGTTTTTCAGCCGCTTCTTTAATCATATCTGGAGCTCCCGCCATTCGTGCTGTGGAGAGCACCATGGCCCGGTAACTCCCAAAACGGTCAGTGGGAATATCCAGCTGCTGACAAACATCTGCGATAAATGCGTTCGTGTCACCAGCATACTCAGTATCAACTACAGTCTGGGCAAAGGTCTTGGAACTCGGTGCGATTTCCCGTTCTTTTTCGGGTTCCCCAAAACAGGCTACTACTGCACCCAATTGATCATCGGTTGATACCCGGATTTGAACATCAATTCTTGTGGTGCCCCGCGCCGTTTTCTCAGTGAGTAACCGAACGACAAAGGTTCGGTCTTCACTACGGGCGATTAAGCCCCCGCTCATATCTTCTTCACGTGCTTCGAGGCCTAACCGGTCACACACGCATTTGAATGCCTTCTGAGCAGGGGGAACTGTGGGGAACTCGTAAAGAAGTTCTTTCCGCATTATGCACACCTTTCAAACAAATTGATGGCAATAGCAAAGTATTAGGTTCTTAATAAAATATCGCGCCTGTTGTTTGACGAAATAAGGGTGCTGTATTAAAAACGGAATCCGGTTAAATTCTTTTAAGTCGGCTTATAGCATAACCACAAGGCTATAAGGCTAATTGCAATCAACACTGTACACTAAAAAATTACATTTTGGAGTATTGCCTATGAGGCTAAAACGTTTACAAACACTGATGATGTTTTCACTCATCGGATTCATGGTATTCTCTTTCGCTATTCCCCTCCCAAGAACCTCAATCAATGTATATGCACAACCCCCTTTGGATAAACCTGCTACCACATTTACTGGAACGGCGACAGTGAACGCCTTTTCTTCACCTGACTCAAGTTTTCTAGTGCTTTCTGATCTATTAGAAAGAACAGAAAATGAAATGCAAATCATGGTGTATGCCCTCACTAATTGGTTCCTCATTGAAGCAATCCATGATGCTCTCGTCAGAAATGGCAGTATGGAAATCACTATCATTGTATCTTGGAAATGGGCTTCTGCTGCTGAACGGTCTTTAACCAAAGGTGCATTTTACAATCTCTCTCAAAACGCTGCATTTGGATCAAATCTACAACTCTTCTATTCAGAGGATACAGACCTAGAGTTTACTCATGCAAAATTCATGATCTTTGATGGAGAGTATCTTGTCGTCGAAAGTGCGAATTGGGCAAAATCTGGAATTCCCCCAGCGTCTAGCGCAGGGAATCGTGAATGGGGTGTCGTAATTCAACAACCGGATGTCGTCAATTACTTCATGGAAACCTTTGTCCACGATCTCACTCTGGATAATGTTGAACCCTATATTCCTGACATCGCCGATGAGGAGGAATTCAGTGACAATATAACCACTGGTTCCTATCCTGCACCCTTTGAGAATCAAACATTCACTGGTTCAATGAGTATACAATGTGTCTTATCTCCCGATAACGATATTCCGACCATCGTAGCCCTCATTGATTCTGCAACGACCACCCTTGAAGTCCAACAGATGTACTCGAAAATGGAGTGGGATGGTAATCCTAACCAATTCAACGACGCCATTATTGCTGCGGCACAACGTGGGGTTACTTGTCGAGTCATGTTGGACAACCGTAGTTCAGGTATGCAAGAAGTTGGTGAAATGCTTCTTGCGAACGGTGTGCAAGTTAGATTCAGCAATCAATCGTACTTTGGATGGACACATAACAAAGGCGTCATAGTCGACGGCAATAAGGTTCTAGTTTCCAGCATTAACTGGAGTTTTGAATCCACCCATGAAAATCGGGAAGCGGGTGTCATCATCACTCATTCGGGTGTCGCTAACTACTTCACACAAATCTTCGATTGGGACTGGGATGTTGGTGTAAGCCTTGGTCCCCCTAGCGAACCAACTCCGATACCAATGGAATACATCATCATAGGAGCAGCAATAACCGTGATTATCATTGTTGCAAGCTTTATCTGGAATTGGTACAAGAAACGAAAGTAATCTCTCTCATTCAATTGAAATGCTAGGAGAGGCACCGGTTCCCGGCTGCCCTCTCCTAGAATCTCTTCTTTTTGAGAAAAAAGGTCATTTCAAACGGGGCTAATCGTAATAGGGAATATCCCCGCTCAGAAATCTGTAGACGAACCGTTTCAGGGCGGCTTCTCCTTCTTCTGTTCGTCCTGCCCGCCAATGCAGACGACACACATAATCGAGAAGTGGTCGGAGCCGTTGCACTTGATTTGCACGAAGTATGGCAGCCTGTTGGCTCCGTGTGCGATGGGGTTGTAGTTCCTGTAAAACCTGCCAAATGATGCGATCCGAATCAGCCTGAGGTTGTAGGAGTTGTGTCATGTCTAGCTGTCTCCATGCTAGAAACGTTCGCCACAAGCCTACTAAAAGGAAGAGAGGGTCACCGATAAGTGAACATCATAAGGCTATAAGTTCAAGGTCACCATATTCATTCCTCACCTAATAATCGAGGATGACCCTCCTATGCCACCACTCCGCACTGTCATTGTTGTGAGTCATACGCACTGGGATCGCGAATGGTATCTGCCCTTCGAAGATTTCCGCTGGCAACTTGTCAAAACTATGGACCAACTCATCGAATTAATGGAGCAAAATCTCCAATACAAACATTTCAACCTTGATGGTCAAACCATCCTTCTCGACGATTACCTAGAACTGCGACCCCAAAACCGAGACCGACTCAAAAACCTCATAGCTAGCAATCGATTTCAAATTGGTCCCTGGTATGTGCTGGCTGATGAATTCCTTGTGAGCGGTGAGGCGTTAGTTCGAAATATCCTTTTTGGTCATCAAACAGCCAGCCAATTTGGTAGGGTTATGCCAATTGGCTACGTTCCTGATGCCTTTGGTCATATAGCGCAGCTTCCCCAAATTTTGAAAGGCTTCGATATTGACTCAACGGTCTGGTGGCGAGGAATCGAAGACGGCGGAAAAACACTGCCAACTGAACTCCGATGGCGTGCTCCAGATGGTTCAGAAGTGCTCTTGGTCCATTTGCGAACAAGCTATTCGACAGCCGCAAATCTTCCCAATTCTGTGGACGCTGCCCTAGCTCAACTATTAATGCCAATGAATCTCCTTGCGCTCAATGGTTCCAGTTCAGCAATCCTGCTGATGAATGGAAGCGATCATCTACCACCCCAACCATTCCTCCCTAACCTACTTGACGCCATCAATCAACGACTCAAAGAACCCGATATCCTCAAGGGACGATCCATCGCTCAACTCATTGGTGAGTTAGGGAAAAGCCCTACCACCACCGAAGTATCTGGCGTCGAAGAACTGAGCCCATTTCTCGATGAAATGTTTACGCCCTTCATCAAAGAACTTCAAGGCGTCACTTTCAAACATGGAACCCTTGAAGATTACATCAATATCATTCGCAAAGAAGTTGATATTAATCAACTACCGGTCATTGAAGGTGAACAACATAGTAGCAAATACATCCCCGTTTTGCCGGGAGTCTTTTCTGCTCGGATGTATTTGAAACAAGCCAACTACGCCACCCAGCAGCTCCTCGAACGGTGGGTTGAACCTTTCTCGACTATTGCTTGGTGGCACGATGCTCCTTATCCTACTGAAGGTCTCCGACGTGCTTGGCAACTCCTCCTCCAGAACCATCCCCATGATTCGATTTGCGGTTGCAGTGTCGATGAGACACATGCGGATATGGAACGACGCTTCGCTTGGAGTCAGCAACTTGGTAACCAACTTCTCAGTGAAGCCATTGCCCACATCAATGACCACGCCAACACTGAACCACACTCAACTATACCTAAACCATGTTATGCGTTCTTCCGAGTCTTCAACCCTCATCCCTGGGCACACTCGGATATCGTACGTGTTCGTCTCCAACCTCCCACATTCCCCAACTCCATCGAAAACCTAGCCCTCTACGATTCATTAGGAAAGAAAGTCCCATTCCAAATCACTTCAAACTTAGATCAATCCGAATGCTTCAACCATTTCCTCCCAATTCACACTCTGCCAGACCCCTACGAAGGTGAACCCCAAAGCGCAGCCCCAACCCAGCAAATCCAACTAACCTTTATTGCTCCTGAAATTCCTGCTCTTGGCTACCAGACTTTCTTCCTCGCTCCTGATAATCTGACATCCGACTCACACACCATAACGCCGATTACGATAACCGCCAAGAAAAACTCCTACGTCATTGAAAATCCACTACTTCGCCTGACTGTATACACGTCACACGGAGAATTGGACCTACTCCACAAACCCACACAGAAACATTACGCTCGCCTCCTCACCATTGAGGATGGTGGAGATGTAGGCGACGAATACAACTACTGCCCTCCACAAGTGGATACCCTCATCACCAGTCACGATGATCCTAAGACGACAGTTCGATTCATCGAAGAGGGACCAGTGGTTGTGACGTTAGAAGTCACAACACACCTTTCGTTACCTACCAAAGCTAACATATGTCGAAAACGCCGGTCAGAAGACAGAACACCCTATCCGATCCAACACCTCATCACCATCTATCCTACCCATTCACGCATTGACATAAGCACAACCCTCGACAATACCGTTTCAGACCATCGCCTCCGCGTTCTCTTCCCCACCTCTATTGAAACCGATACCGCCTGGGGAGACACACCTTTTCATGTCACCGAACGTCCACTTACTGCTGCGCCCCATAGTTGGGACCAACAACTCTACCCACTGATGATGGACTTCTACCTCACTTCGATTCTCAAATACCCCAACATTCCCGAAAAACCCATGGGCTGGTTCGAAGACTCGCCCACCACCCACGCCATGCAAAACTTTGTCGACGTGACAGATGGCACTCACGGATTACTCGTCACCACACGCGGACTCCCCGAATACGAAGTACTCAAAGATACCAACCGCACTATCGCCCTAACCCTCCTCCGGTCCGTTGGATGGCTCTCCCGCGAAGACCTCACCACAAGACGCGGGCATGCTGGACCCAAACTCGCTACACCCGGGGCCCAATGCCCAGGACGCCATAAATTCCACTACTCCATAATCCCCCATCCAAACACCTGGCGTGAACCAAAAACACAACACCTCACTCGAGCCTTCATCACCCCCTTCAAAGCTCTCCAAATCAAAGAACAAGAAAAGAAAAACAAGGGGTTACCTACAACACACAGTTTCCTCTCATTTAACACAACTTCTCTCGTATTGAGTTGCTTAAAAAGAGCTGAAGATTCTGAAACAACAATACTACGATTCTTCGAAATCACAGGGTCAACAACCAAAGTGACTCTCCAAACATCTCTACCTTTCAAAAACATTGTATCAGTCAATCTCGCCGAACAACTCACTAACCAACAACAGATCACGCAAAAAAACACTCATACATTTACTACTGAAGTTACTCCTCACCAAATTCATTCACTCCAACTTGACCTTTCTGATTAATTCTAAGAGCACACAAGAAATTAATTTCTCCTCCTCCGAAAAAAGTAAATCCTGCCGTTCCCTATTATTCTGTGGAGTTGGGAAGACATTGACTCACCCCCACTCGTATAGAATCTATTTTCTATTTTGGAATCATGTTTCTACTTATCCTTGGACTCTCTCACGTCGGTGCTATTCAAAATCGCTCATAACGTCATGGTTTGAAGAACATTGATGACACAAACCCTACTGAATGGTTCACTAGCGAAAATCTCTTTTACAACAAGCTCCACCTACACTCGGAGGAAAGAGGAAATCACAGTTCAACCTAAACCCCAGACACGACCTATTCCGGGTACACCAATCAATCAATCCGATATTTCAAATCCTAAAATTATGTTTTCACTACTTATTTTCATTATCGTGGGGCTTTTCCTCTCTATGGCCGGAGCCGCAAATCTGGTTCTCTCTGGTGCTATGACAGTAAATTCTACCATTACTTGGACTGAATTGAACTTCTATTCACTCATCATGTGGGTAGGGCTTTTCTTGATTTTTGCTCCACTCATCACTGTCATAACAGTCGAAGGAGTAAACTATTATCGACGCAGACAACGGACACCAGTATTCTCTCCCACTCCTCGAGAACACCGCCGAGATCGTCCACGAAGTCTTCCAAGGCGTCCATATCGACCAACTTCGTCTCGCATGGAAATGCCTCCACTAGATCGATCACAATCATCTTCACAGGAGACGCCTTTATGGCCTCCCGAACTAACACCTCTACGACAGATTTCTCCCACAGCTCCAACACAAACTCCTCAACAAGTTCGCCCTGAAATACCAGAAACTCGTCCCACATCAACTCCGCCTACTCCACCTTCCATATCTGAAATGACTAAGGGAATTCGTCGACTCGAAGCGAAAGTTAAGCGACTTCAACAGCGAGTGACTAATCCCAAAGTTCCCAGGAAATACGTCGCAGTCCTCGGTGAGAAGGCATGTAAACAAGAAGTCAACGCCCAACTGCTCGAAGCTCTCGATTCACAACGAGCAGCAGGTCGAATAAGCGCCCGTTTCTATCGACGGAAACGTAAACAACTCACCAAACAATCATCCTGAATAGTGCGTCTCTTGGATTGTTCGCGTTCTCTTTCAGCGGTTGTCCATAACTTTTTATACTCAAAGTGTTAATTGTAATTAAATTACATATTACATATAATGGAATGGTGAAAAACAATAACCGAAACAATTGAAACACTATCAGATCTCATCGACACCTTCGAATCACTAGAACTTGGAGAAACCCAACCCATAGGCAACGCCCTTTTCATTCCAATTCTCCAGAATGAAAAGACTCAGCAACGAGAGTATATCACGGCACATGAGGCTTTACAAAAAGGCCTATTAGAGCTCGTGGATTCCGGACGAATTGACGCAGTCCTCGTCATTAACCGTGCAACGCAACCTGTACTCTTCATTGCAGGAATGGATGTCCATGCCAAAGGAACCCAGTCACGAATTATCATAGGTAGCCACTTGGTTCCACCGCAAACGAAAGTGGAACTCCCTTGTCGTTGTACTCATGATGTGCATCCGATTCGTAAATACCAATGTCTCATGACAGATGTTGAGCATTATTCTGTTGCGTCACCCGGTGTTCGGGGTCTTTCCATCGCTCAGAGTGAAGCGGGACAAGATCGTGTTTGGTCCAAGGTTCGGAAACACCGAGATAAGCTCAAGGCTAGTCGCATTGCCGGTAAACCCCTTTTGGACATAGATGAAAGTTCTTCACGTCTTAGTGATGTTCAAGAACAAGCTGCCAAAGCGATTCAAGGTGAATTGGATAAAGTTGTTCCTCAGGAACAACAGGTGGGGCTTGCAGTCATTAGTGAGGGGCAAGTGCAAACTATTGAGATTTTTGATAGTCCTGATACTTACCAACATTTTCACAGTCATTTGATGGGACGTTTCGCCTATGAAATTGCTGCTCCTAAAGCCACTCCGAAGAAGAAGGTGACTTCTCTTCGATCAAATATGATGAAGGAGCTGCGACGTCTCAGTCAGCGATTGGATATAGAGGATGGAAAAGGAACTACCCAGAGCAAGGGGAAAATTCTAGGCACACTTCAAAATAAGGACAAAAAATTGGTTCATCTGTGTCTCGAAAAATTGTAGAACCATAGCAAGGGTCGTGCTTTGGGTAGTTCCTCTTTTTTTTCTAAACCTTAGTTTCTCTGAACGATTTTGCCCCCAAAGGAAAATTAGAAGAGTAATCGTAAGCGAGTATTCTTCGTGACTGCTCTTCACGTCTCCCGGACTCAGTGTACGGTTATCTTTGTTATATTCCTTGGGTCATTATTGTGCTTTTCACAATTAGGTTTGCGAGGAACCATAACCGTTCAATCTCAACCAAATTTGCGTGAAGGTTGGGCCGTCCTGTTAGAGATGAATGATTATCCAGAACCAATTACAGACTTATCCACCGATTTCTCAGATTCAACAAAATGGAACGCTACTCTTCACTCCTTGGGCTGGCAAACCCATCATATTCAATTCTTTCATGGATTCCTCGATCAGTATGTAGGTGAGACAGCTCTCCAATTTCTAGCTCTCAATGCAGACGCCAATGATGTCGTGCTCTTCTTTATCTTTGCCCATGGAAATTGGATTCGTGACCACATGCAATGGCATTTGTGGTTTCCCACACGATGGGCAGGACTCCAGAGTCAGGAAAAGCTGCTTGTGGTTTCAGCATGTAATTCTGAAGAAATAATTGAACCACTAGCCAGTGATTCAGCTCCACATATTCACTTAGCTGCCGCACAAAAGGATGGAGGATATGCTTGGGCTGGGTTACCTGAGGAAGGTCTTCCAATTATTGGCGAAGTCTTCAACCACTTTTTCACGAATGCTTTGGTCAATGCTTCAGCGGATCAAGACAGCAACGGGGAGATTTGCGTGGAAGAAGCCTTTACCTTTGCCTCACCACTGAGTCAAGAATACATCACATCAGTGGTGTTTCCTGCCTTTCCGGATTATGCGGATTCATGTAACGATACTGCCCCACAACCAGTCATCGATGATGGCTATCCAGGAAACTTCTCGTTAGAGGTGGAACCAGGCGATCCGCCAATGATACCAAGTATGTTGTCACCGGCAGAAATTGGAGTAATCTTAGTAACCATCGTGACTTTAGTTGCAGTTGTTGCTCTTTGGTTGTCTATCAGACAAAGACGCCGTGCTATTCAGTTACCGCTATAACCGACTTTTGATTCGAGAAGGAATCGGATCAATTATTATGAGTCCCCTTTGACGGGCTTGTCGTATGAAATCGAGAGGCGACTCGCTTTGCAGAATAAATCGCAGTGTTTCATCATCGGTAAAAAAGCCAAGGGTGGGTGGGTTGATTTGTTGCGATACTGCCTGAAGGAGGTTCTTATAATCGGTTTGCCATTCACTGGTTTCAAAACTCTTTGGTGCTAGTTGTCGAGTCGTTGTAATCCGACGAATTTGTCCAGCTATTCGTTCGACGATAAGGCTGGTCCATATTTGTTTTCCTTCAAAGATGGCCAACACAAAGAGAAAATCAGGAGGTAACTCGTCTAGGAGTGTTCGGATGCGTTGGAATAGTGAGAACATGCCTTTCCCCCAGAACTCTTGGGGCCAAACATGGAATCGACGACCGAACTCTTCGTCGATACTATCTTGGGCGAGTTCAAGGTATTGTAGGATATCCATTTCGGGAGTAAAAGCGGCTTGAATTTTTGCTAACAGGTACACAGCTAATCCTTGTTCGAACATGATCACAGCGTCTACAGATTCGCTTTCTTGTAATTGTCGAATAGCAATGGCTGGCGAAGAAAAGGGTCCGGTTAAGTCTGGTCGAATCCCTTGCAACGAATGGAACGCTTGAGTGATTTCAGACCCTTGATATAACAAATAGAGAATTCCACGTTCGCTTGATAACTCGGGAAGCGTAGAAAGGAGGTTTAACCATTGGGAGACGTCCACATTGAAAAACTCATAGTTCTCATCGAGCCTTCTCATCGAATCACCTCAAAAATACGGACCTCATACGGGTTCAAAGCGATTTCTTGTGGACCTCGTTGGGCAAGTTGTTCACCTGTCCATAAATCACGAAGAAGGGCTCTTTGGGCAACCCTAATTCTCGCGGATTGGGGCTGGTTAGTCGGATTCGCTTGGAAAATGACACGTGGTGCCCGAGTCCCCCAATACACCTCATCAACTGCGAAGTTTTGAACATCACCCACCGGTTCCACCTTCAACTGCTGTAAAATTTGGGTGGCAACATTCTCGGCTTCGGTTGCCTCATCCCGGAAAGTGAATGGCGGAAGGGATATCCCCAAGTAGATAAACGTACCCTTACCATAGGACTTGATTGTCCCTGCAGGACGGGTACCCACTCGCACTTGCCCATTTTCTAAACTAAACGGCTCATGCAATCCAACTAAGGGACGTCGTGTACTTGGCGCTTGTAGACCCGCAGTGTCTCCCAGAATCGTGCACCCTCGCATATCGGTGCCAAGATAGGGAATCTCCGGACCCAGAACGACAGAACCACCTCGTTCGACATATTCCAAGATCTTTTCCTGCAATTCTACTGACATAAAGTCAAAACTTGGGAGAAAAATTGTCTGAAAGTGACTGAGGGCGGGACGATCCATATCCGTATCGCCAATTAGAAAAGGTGTCTTTGATCGGGATAAACCCCAGTAGAACGCCTCCCACATGGCAGGGTAGGCTTTTTGGATAGTTTCAGTGTAGCTAAAGGTTCGATTATTCAACAACAATTCGGTGGGAATTCCTAGAAGCTGAGTTAACCAATTCGAGCTAGTACAAAGCCCTGAAAGCCGCTCATATTCAAAATTACGGAAAAGTAGAACCGGCACATTTCGTTGCAATGTATGAAATTCCACTTCATGTAAAATCGTGAGTAGTCGCTTCAAAAAGGCAAATTGAGTTTCATCAACAGTCCCAGTGTTCGAGATTGGACTTCCAAGCCAGCGATTACGCTCAACCAACATATGGGCATTGAATCCTCGGACGCCATGCATAATCGCGACAAGTAACGCAAATTCCTGATCACTCCTGTCAAGCGGTGGACCCCAAGGCCAGGTCCCCAATCCTCCTTCAGATAAGAATGGTAGACGACTCACGGTATTGAGATAGAGGATTCCGCGTCGAATTTCATCATATCGGGCTTTACCCAAATATAGCCCTGCTCCCTGGATATCCAGTTCCCGTTCAGTTTTTCCAACATTAAGGGGGAGTATGGGCAGGATATTCCGAGAATTGTGAAACGAGATAACGCCTCGTACTCCTCGTGACCATAACAGGCTGGCAAGCACACTCAGTGCTAAGCCCACATAATATTCCTGAAACTCCATCCAATCCAAGTATCGAGGTAACGCCTCGCGCTCTGTGGTGGCTAAGGCTCGCGGGGGTTCAATATCTGTGAAGTTGCCATACCGTGTTCGATACGCCCTGTTAATCGCCCCAATCGAGGGATATTTACCTTCCAAGAATTCATGGTACCAGCGGATAGCATGAACTGAGTAATCCGCACTAAAAGGTCCATTCATAAATAACAGTGGCAATTCATTGTCAATCTGAACGCCAGCAATCGCACCACCAGGGGCTAGATGCCGGGCAAAAATAGGACAGATGGCATCAAAAAACTTCGTTACTTCATCATAGAATTTTTCACTTGCATAGCTAGGCATCGGAAACGGATTTGGAGTCGCAGGAATAATCACCCGAGTACCAAAAGCCGACACTGCCTGAATTTCTGGATCATAGAGGATACGTTTCGGATATCCATAATAATTCAGTTCAGCATTTACATTGGGACCAGGTCGAACGGTCACATACAGTCCTTTTTCTCGACAGAGGGTCAGGAACCCTTCGATATCTCGCTGTTTATCAGTTGTTCCAAAATCAAAAAGGTCACTCGCAACTTCATGGAGATTCCATGGAACAGCGGTGGAAATGAACCGGAATCCTAGGGCACTGATGCGTTCTAAGACACCTTCCCACTTATCTCGAGGAATTCGCCAATAATCAACGGACCCACTATACAAGGGAAGTTGTTGTCCCTCGACTTTGATACTATTCCCCTCAAGTTTTAGCAATGGCTGAGCAATACGAGTAGTTATCTCGGGTTCGCTTCTATTCTGTTCCATTGCTTAACTCACCGTACCCACACCGGTCCACCTTAGGATTAAGCTAACCTCGTATGGTCCCGAACAATCAGACTGTACCGACGCACATAGAAATAACTTACCCATCAAGACGAATTCTACCTGTTACTTTGTGAAATCAAGTTTTTCGACAGAATCCGGATACATTTGTCCCGGTTTCATATATTCAATTTTCACCGGGGCTAGATGCAACAACACGAAATTAGGATCATCTACTGACTTGAAATACGTTGAAAAAAATGAGGTTGCCTTCGCTAACCGCTCACGAATCTTGGGATTATCAATAATCTTTGCACTAGCACTGAAACGCACATACCCTCCATCTTCTTCAAATCGTAAGAGCCTGACAACTTCCACCTTCTCATTCTTTTTAATCTGAGCCACTTTTGCATCTTTCAACGCTGTTAAAACAAAGAGCTCTCCAGCATTTTCCACCAAGGTCACAGGACGAACGCGGGGTTGGTCCCCTTCAGCTGTCGCCAAGAATATGGTATTTTCTCCTCTCAATAATTCCTCGACTGTAGGAATTGACAATTACATCCCTCCTAAGGTTTCCAAGTTTGAGTGAAACCGTAAACCAGATCTATAGTAGCCATGATGTCACGTAACTGGAGCAGTGAAATGGCTGAATGAATGTACCGACATGGAACTGATACCACTCCTGTCGGCACACCATGACGGGTTTGAGAAATAGGTCCACCATCGGTACCGCCTCCCAGGGGTTGTTTGATTTGATAGGTAATGTTCTCTTTTTCCGCGACCTTCTCTAAAGTGGCTAGAACCTGCGGATGAACAATGAGGTTGCGATCCGCTACTGTAAGGGCAGGCCCTTGTCCCAATTGGGTCGGTGATTTCTCTTTTGGAATTCCGGGCATATCACCTGCTGATGTACACTCCAAAGCGATTGCAACATCAGGTTCAAGGGTGTAAGCGCCTGTCCGAGCTCCACGACCGCCCACCTCTTCCGCCACGGCAAAATTTGCCGCCACTGTTGATTTATGATCACCATTCTTCACTAGCCGTCGAAGCACTTCAATGATAACTAAACAGCCCACTCGGTCATCAAAGGCCTTTCCTGACACCGTGTCACCCGGCATTTCGATGTAAGGTTGCCACACCGTCATCTGTGTGCCGATTCGTATACCCATCTCTTCAACAGTTTCCTTTGAAAACACGCCAATATCAACATAAAGATCCTCAATAGAGATCACTTTCTCACGTTGGGCAGCTGTCGTTAGATGTGGGGGTGTGGCGCCAATAACTCCATAGACACGATTGGATGGGTCAGTACCAGCAGGGCGAAGTGCTACACGGTGTCCTGGTAAAATTCTGGGATCCCACCCTCCAATGGGGGTTAACCGGAGGAACCCATTATCGTGGACGTATCGGACGATAAATCCGATTTCATCGACATGAGCATCAAGGAGAATCCTGGGATGCTCCTGCTTACCCTTACGCACTGCTAACAAATTACCCAAGGCATCAACCCAAACCTCATCAACAAGGTCTTCCACTTCCTTACGAATGACATCACGGGCTTCAACCTCATATCCTGAGATTCCAATCGCTTCTGATAACTTTGGTAATAATTTCCGAAGTGAATCCTCAGACATCATAGTTCACCATGATCCGTATACGCATTCTAATTGGACCAATGACGCCTTTATTGGATAAAAGACTAATGGCACAACTACTAACAAAATCAGAAAAGAATTCCATGAAATTAAGGAAACCTTTAATTGTCCAGAAACAAAGCCTAAACACCAACATCACACCAGGGGTCATGGCAGAAGGGCGGTCACCCAATGACAATGCACTCAGTCTTCATTTTCCTCCAATCGGGCGAAACACTCCTTTCTCGTACCTCCCCTGTTGTGAGACTCGATCATACCCTCCTCACCGGACTCCTCACTGCTATCCGCGAATTCGGTCAAGAAGCCATCAAAGAAGAAATCGCCACCATTGGAGCCGGTGACTACCGCTTCCACTACGACGTTCTTGACCCCCTAATCACCGTCGGCCTCGCTGATGGGAATGCGGATGAACTCGAAGTGCAAGCGGTCCTTCACAGCCTTAACGTCCTTTTCTACAATCAGTACGAGTCCCATTTGAAAAACTGGAGCGGCGACATCAAACCTTTCCAGTCATTTATGCCGGTCATCAATGAAGCCCTCAAAGCCCACAATGAACGCTCACAAGTCGCCCGCCGCCGTATCACTTCAGCAGAATATATTCTCCAGACCTTTGACGTCACTCTCGATGTTCTTCTTCTGAATATCCTCGTGGGCAATGCTATCATCATCACTGGCGTGAAAACCAAAAAATTCGATGAACTCAGCCAAGCCATCGATCAAGTACTCCCCTTCACCGTCCCCAATATGCCAGGTATCTCCGATATCGAAACCGCCCAAGGCATCCTCGAGAGTCGAGAACAACAACAACTGAAACGTCCCACACTTCTTGGTGTCACTCAAGACGTTTACCGAACTCTAACTACTCCTGATAACCTAGAACACCACCTTTTCATCAATCTAAGTAATAAACCACCAGTCTACCTTGCCCCCCTGAGCCAGCCTAGCATGGATCTAGCTAAGCAAGCTCTCAACCTCACCGACGATCGAGCCCTCCAAGCGAAACTCTTAGAACTTCAACTCGACACTCTTCGTACACAACTCACAAGTTTTACTGAATTTAGGCGAAGTGCTCAACATTTTACTCTAGAACACCTTCGTAGCCTTCTCCACTATGAATCGGAACGCTTCCGACTACTCGCTTATCTCTCCCAGGAATCTGTACTCACACAAACTACTGAGGCTGAACTCGAAGTAGTTGAAGAACCTGAGGAAGACTAATCTACTACGAAACACCAACTCAAAAAGAGTGAAGACGGTCCCTCAAACTAACAACCTTTTTTTGCATTATTCTTTAGGCCTTTTCATTCTGAATATTGAGCATGGCGCGCGCATGTTTACTATTCCTCGTGACTTGGCTTTGATTGAAGCCTTTCGATGATTTTGAATTAGAGCATTTTAATGTTCATTTTGCATGAAAACATCCCGACAAAAATAGCAAATTCAAAAAATAACCATTATTCACCTTTTATCTGGGATTCCTTTCCATGACAATCCATTTCAAAACGTTTCGGCTACTCAATCCTTGAGAGTAATGAGCTTTTCTAAAGCTGTTAAACGCCCCTTCGAAGATAAGCGAAGCTTTATATGGCAAAAAATGAAGATGAATGAATGTCAATGAAACTCAATGAAGGTCAATGAGCAATGGCAATCGACAAAGCAACAGCGTCTGGGAGGGCTCGACCGGACGACATTGCTAACTTCCAGGCACCAAGCATTGAGGAGCAACTCAAAGAAGCAATGCCCCTGGTAACAGCGACACTTCGTGTCCGGATTGCCCGAACAATT
>JAEOSK010000062.1 GCA_016840405.1 Candidatus Hermodarchaeum yapensis | reverse complement strand
CCTTCTCTAACCAATTCCATGGAATGTTGTACCTGAAGGACCATAGCAAAGAGCTGGAAAACCAAGTATACGTACTTCCACGCGAAATCGATGAAACCATCGCCCGATTGAAACTCGAAACAATGGGGATTACAATCGACAAGCTCACCCCTGAACAAGAACGTTATCACATGGATTATGCAGAAGGCACCTAGCCTGTAAAATCTGCCTATTCCGAGAACTTTTCAACCAGTTCAGGTAGTCTAATCTGTCAACCCTAATTGCAGGTGGATTTGGATTGCCAGAAGTAAAACCATACATGCTAGGGAAGCTGACATGGGAGGAATCCCAGGCGTTATTCAAAGAAACAGACATCGCCATCATCCCCGTTGGCTCCCAAGAACAACACGGTCCAGCCCTTCCCCTTGACAACGACGCCTTCCAAGCTCAAGAGTTTGCCTACCTCGTTGCGGACCGGTTATGGCCCAAGATAAAGACAGCAGTAACTCCACTCATCTCCTATGGCGTATCCCCACACCACATGTCCTTTTCAGGCACCATCACTTTACGCCATGAAACCTTCATTGACCTCATTGTCGACGTGGGAAAAAGCCTCGCCAAACACGGTGCGAAGAAAATCATCGTAATGAACAGCCATGGCGGAAACACAGCAGCCCTATCTATCGCTCTCCGTAAACTCTACGACGAAGAAGGACTCTGGTGTGTTGGAATAGAATGGTGGAAAATCACCGCAGATGTGGTAAAGGAAACCTTTGAACCGCCACACTTCCATGCCGATGAAATGGAAACCTCAGTAGCCTGGGCCCTCGGTCAACGCGTCCTCGAAGACAAACGCATTGATGAACCCGGGCGAGAACCAATCCTTGGTTTCACAAAAGCCACCATGTTCCCACCTCAACCAAATATCATGCCAGTTTGGGATACAACTGATTTTTCAGATTCAGGAATAATTGGTTATGCTACGCGAGCAGACCCTGAGAAAGGAGAGAAAATAGTCGTTGCTGCTATTGACCGTATAACAGCATTTATTAAAAGAATTTCCTTAATATCATAGAAAAGGAATAATAGTTTAATTTATTATGTGAAGAATAGATGAGAATAACGCTTAGATAACATTTAATATGTGAGATTGATTATTATAAAGCACCATTCCGTGGAGGGAATTTCTAGGAATGTTTCGAACTTCAAATGATATAAGATCCCTTTCTCTATTAGCCGTTTCAAGTGTTCTAATTTTGTCACTTTTCGTTACTCCGATATCAACGGGAATCCCAACTCCTATAAGGGATCCTGTAATATTACAATTGTCAGATGATATAACAATACGCGACATTGTGCAAACATTTAAACAAAATATCGATGGCGCCCAGATTGTGAAAATCAATGATCCACGGCAACTAAACTTCATTCTTTCTAGAGCCATTAGTGAAGTGTTTTATGTTGGACATGGACACGAAGAAGGCGTAAATGTCGGATACCGTGAGATTTCCTGGAATGAACTCAGTCACTATGTTGACTTGTCCAGAAGTGAACTCCATTATTTTGCGATGTGCTATTCCGGAAATATAAAGACACAGAAACCTGTGATGACCTTCACAGGAACTACTGAGGCAGATCTAACGGCGTTAACAATTCTAGCACACCATCACTGGCGACATGGTAACTATCAAAAGTACATCCATTTTTCAAAAGAATTATACACCACTATCCAGTATAAAAAGGAAAATCCAAGCAAAATCCGTTTCCTTGATGACTGCCACCCTACCTATTGGTGGGTTGCAAAATATCGTGATATTTGGTTTGATACATGGAATGAATACCCAATATATGCAAAATATGAACACCCAGATAGAACAGTGTACAATATAAATCCAGGCAGTGAGGACCACATTGAAGGTAATGATTTCATAGCTGGACATATGAGTGTGTATATGATTGCTGATTTGATGGAAACAATTGATTCAATGTTAGTGGCAGCAGATTGGTGTGAAATACTTTCAAGGATTTTCACTGTTGCAGAGGTTCCATTGGCTACAATATTCGAAATTCTTGAATGGATGCTTACAGTAGCAGCTGTGGCACTTTTTGACTGGGTCAATGATTATGTTATCGATGAAACAGGAACGTGTGGTTGGGCTTTCTTTAAAGATGGTGTTTTGCATCATCCTTGGCCCTGGAGTTGGTACTATACTTGGTACCAGAAGGTTGGAAGTTGGATGTGGTGCTATGTATACCAGCCTGTAGTAATTGGTCCAGGAGATTGGCCTATTCCATGGATTACACCTTTAAGCACAGGATGGAACTTCATTGATGATATTCCACTTGAAATCCCAGATCCAGATCCTGACCCACCACCAGGTGGAGGCTGTCCGATTCTTGCAGTTTATGATGGGAATACCTTTCAAACAGAAGGACTTCTTGATATCCATAATCCTGATGGTTTCGATGTTATTTACAGCCACACTCTTGAAAACACTCCATCGAAAATTAACCAGTTTTATCTTTTACGCCTTACTGAACATCCTCAGACTATCTCTCACATTGACAGGGTGCAATTATTAGGACGATTAACAGAAGGAATAGTAGTTCAACTCCCACTGTTTTCTGCCATTCATTCAACACAAGGACAAGTACGGTGGAAATTATGGCTTGGTGATGCTAGGCGTGTTGACTTGCACGGGGCTGATCATAACGATGGCATTTCCGAAGAGATTTATCTAATATTCTTTGCTCCTCCACATTTGAGTATTGTTGAATTCGTTTTTGTCATTGAGGGAAATAATCCCATAGTAAAGTGAACGTTAGTTTCTCTGGGTCAGGAGGCTATGAGCCTCCTACACCCACTTTTTTATTTCGATCATGATTTACTTTTTTTGGATAAATTAAGAAGAATGAATTTTAGAATAATCAAACCTATTTTGTTTAGATAATTTCTTGCATGTCAGCTCTCGTTGGGGGTTTTTCAGCTCTGACCCCCCAGATTCCGGCAAGTAAGCCTAAGAAGGGAGTAAGAAAGGTAGTGACTACAAAGAAAATACTGAAAGCAAACATAACCGAAATTGCAAAACCTACAAACCCAACGAGGAACCCAACTATTGAAATGACGAGAATGAGCGCCCCCCCAGCCCGTCGATTGATGAAGTAGGTGACGCCTGCTCCGATTAAGAGAAGAACACTGAATACTGCATACCAAATGATTAACCCAGAGAGCATACCAACCATCATCATCATAAACATCCCCAAGTAAGGATCGAAACCGAAAGCCGGTCCTTGAATGCTCATCTCTACAAGTTGATAGATTTGAAAGACATTGAAAAGACAGATTAATAATACGAGAGCAGGTTCTCGGATCGGTCGATCAGGATTTCCTTTGACGAGCTCGCTGACGGGTGTGGTTTTTTCGGAGAACACACTTTCCGCCTCCAACTTACAATCGAATTGAAACCGTTCAGGTTGGGAATGATTACCTGAACCTTAAAGCTTTTAGGTTCGATGCACAAACTAGCCAACGAGCAGGGATTTGGTGTGTATCGGTACGCCGTCCAACGAACAACGCGGAACAAAAAACTCATTTTTGCTATCCTTGTCGGCGTTATGATAGCAACCACCCTATTTGCTACCTCAAATATCGGCGCTAATTCCATGATGGGAGCAATGCTCTTCGACATTCTTGACTCAGTTACCACTGATATGACTTGGGGCCCGTATGACTGGGGAGATATACCGAATAGTTCAGATTTCTTGGCAATGCGTCAGGAAATCGAGAGTATTCAAGGCGTAACTAGTGCTGAACTCATAAGCAGACATCAAAATGTGACTTACTATGATGGTGACGAGCAATATCAATTCACTATTGGCATTCAAAATAACTCAACGCTCTATGATGGCATCTTACCTATCGCGGGGAATATGAGCCTTGGAGCCAATCAAACGCTTATAACAGGGAGTTCTGCCCAAATTTCAGATTATCCTATAGGGAGTAATTATTCGATTGAGGTTAATATTTGGACAGAAGTTGGCGAACCCATTCTCTATAATTTAACCCTTGAGGTTATTGGACATGTAGAACTTACTAGTCAAGTCCGGGACATTTTTCTTTTGGGAACCTATTTCCCCTTTTGGGGTTATGAATATGAGAGTTGGTTAGAACAACATGTAACATATTTCATTGTTGATCTCAACTCAACCTTTCTACCAATCTATGATTATGCTGAATCTAATCCGGATGCGCATTATATTAACCTCGAAACGCATTTCAACATCTGGATTGACCGGGCTACCTACATTAATCCGTATAATATTCAAACGTCGACACAGGAACTACAACAACTGGGTTATCAGATTCAAAATTCATTAATTGCCCTAGGATATGAGGGGTACCTTGATAATGTACTTGCGATGTCGCTTCTATCATTTGTAAACATCTCTGAGGCTTTTCGAGCGGTCTTTCTGCAAGTGTCTATGCCTGTTTTCTTTATTGCCTTGTATATGGGTGTTACATTAAATGATGTCTCCTATTCTATCAGGCGTCGTGAAGTGGGACTCCTTCTAACGAAAGGTGTGACCCGAAGCACCATTACGAGTCTGTTTGTTTGGGAGGCTTTACTCGTCGGGCTCCTTGCAAGTGTTCTAGGAATTTTACTTGCCATCTTTCTTATTCCATTCTTCATCTCCACGGTAACATGGGCTGCAATCATCACCACAGGTATTGGTGTTGATACGATTTTTTTGACCATTATTTTTGGCGTCCTTCTTGCGGTTATTGCCTCATATTTGCCTGCCCGTAAGGCATCGCAAATCCCTACGACCGAAGCCATTCGGGAATATACATTGGCAGGAGAATCATTGGATTATCGAAAAATGTTGGCATGGACAGCCTTGATTTTGGGAAGCTATAAGCTCATTCTTTGGTTGCTAGGCATTAGTGTTCAAGAGATTGTAATTCAGATCATGTTTACTAATCCGATTTTAGGATCGCTGGCAGCCTATTGGCTAATTTTTGACTCATTTATCGCATTCTGGGCTCCACTCCTTTTCCTGTGGGGCCTTACTACGATAATTGTAAAAGGTTGGAAAGGTTTCTACCAATATTCCCAAAGTTTCATCAGTCGCATCCTTGGTGAACTGGGTGGTATTGCGTCTCATAACATTCGACGGAGACCAAGTCGAACAGCGGCGATTATCTTCATTACTGCCCTTTTACTGGGCTATAGTGTACAAACAGTTGGAATACTAGGAAGTAGTCAGGACCTTGCTGTGAGAGATGCCTTTACCTCTGTGGGTGCTGACCTGAATGTTGTTGTAAGTTTTCCTGAGAACGTTTCGGATTTACTCCCGACAGTACGAGCGCTTGACGGTGTCCGCGGAGCTACCGGGGAACTCACATTTAGAGTTGAAACGATTGCCGATATCATTGATATTAGGGCGATAAATGTGAGTGAATGGTTGGACGTGGCATATTGGGAGCCAGGCTGGATTTCTGGAGTTTCCCCCGTCGCTACCTTCGAATTACTCGGGGATGAGAATCGGACCATCATTTTAGAAAAGGAACATGCTGTCAGATACGGTGTAGGTATCGGTGACCAATTTTTGATGCAATTCTCGTCGATGGGATCCTATCATCCACTGACGATTGTGGGATTTATGGGTCCAGACCCTGAATTTTATCAGTATCCATGGGGCGGGGGGCAATGGCTAGCAGAGGATACTTGGTCTTACGTCCCGATAGAATTGGTGGAAGAATTCTCTAACGAAACCGACCCGACGGGTCATATTTTGGTGGCCCTTGACTCACCGAGTTACAATGCAGCCGTTATCCAAGCTATTGAAGCCTTAGATGATGTCCTGAATGTAGATTCGGCGATAACGGAGATTGAGGAGTATAATGCTAATGTTTTACTCAGTTCTACGACGAATATGATGCAGATGGGCGTGATTTTTGCACTCTTACTGGCATCTGTGGGTTCATTTGTTATCATCTACTTGACTCTGCGTGAACGCCGTACAACTACCGCCCTGATGAGTGCACGGGGTATGACCTATTCTCAGACCGTGGTAATATTAATGGCAGAAATTATGACGATAATGGTGTTTGCCATCATCATTGGATATGTTGTGGGGTTAATTATCTACTATGGATTGGTTAGCGGTGGAACAACCTCATTTGAACCACCACTCTTAACTCCACAATTCTTGGCACCCTCATTTTTAGGAATGTTTCTGCTCCAGACAGGTCTTATCACTGGTATGTTATTGCTTACTACGCTTATTCCGATTCTTATTGAGGCACGGGTTGCCCGTTATGATCTTTCAGTTTTGAGGTGAAAAAAACAAATGGCATATATTGAAGTCAAGGATTTAGTTCGTGTTTACCGGATGGGTGACGTAGAAGTTCGGGCTCTTCGCGGGCTAAACATGAGCGTTCGTGAAGGCGAACTTATTTCTGTGATGGGTCCTTCCGGATCAGGCAAAACGACGTTACTGAATATCTTGGGAGGACTCGACCGGTCAACCGCAGGGGAAGCAAAAGTAGGCGACGTCGATGTAACCTTCCTTGATCGAAGACAGTTGGTCATGTATAGACGTCGGGTTGTCGGGCACATCTTTCAAACGTTAAACCTTGTGCCAACCCTTTCTGCAGCGGAAAATATTGCACTGCCCATGATTGTGAACCAAGTCCCAAAGAGAGATCGGCAAAGCCGAATCGATGAACTCCTCGAAACGGTTCAATTAACAGATCGGAGGAAACATAAACCCGATGAATTGAGCGGTGGAGAACAACAACGAGTCGCAATTGCGGCCGCATTAGCCAATGATCCCCCCATTATTTTAGCGGATGAGCCGACAGGCGAGTTGGATTCGGAAACATCTCAAGTCATCGTAGATTTTCTTGTTCAGATTAACAAAAAGTATAACAAGACCACCATTTTGGTTACACACAACCCCATCGTGGCTGCAGCAACTGAACGAATTCTTCGGATTGATGACGGGGTGATTAAAGCAGCGTACACGCCAGCAGAACTTGAATCTGGTGCCGAAGGGCGTACTGTGAGTTATGTTGACCAGATGCGA
The DNA here is from genome assembly GCA_016840405.1 of Candidatus Hermodarchaeum yapensis. GTDB lineage: Archaea > Asgardarchaeota > Hermodarchaeia > Hermodarchaeales > Hermodarchaeaceae > Hermodarchaeum > Hermodarchaeum yapensis. The sequence continues at coordinate 1,424 of JAEOSK010000062.1, read as the reverse complement.
CAACGTATCAAAAAACTGAATGCGGAGCTAAAAGATTTGGATGAGAAATTCCGGAAAGGGGCCGTGACTGGCGATGAGTATGTTGAAGAACGACTCCGACTGAAAGCTGCGATCCGTGGTCTCGAAGATGAAGTTCATCGCCACGGAGGCTAGCCGTCCAAATCATACTTTGAATGGGATTAATCGGAAGGATTAATTGGGCTCCATCCTTCAATGCATTAGAGCTTGTAAGAATTTCAGGAGAGTGAGTCCCCTGCCTTTTCGAGATTACATCGCGGCACCACACAAATTAGCTTACATAGAAGGCAAAGAACGACGAGAAATTCCGTGCATCTTTTGTGCTATCATTAAGGGTGATCCACAGGTCATCACCAAAGTCGTCTACCGTGATGATGATTTCATGGTCATTCTCAACATGTTCCCTTTTAACCCGGGACATGTGCTGGTTGTCCCCATTCGACATGTGGAAACACTGTCTGAGTTGAACCGTGAGGAATTGAATGCTTTCTTTTGGATGGGTGCAAAGACTGTACGCCTTGTAATTGCTGCATTCAACCCAACGGGTGTGAATGTGGGGCTAAATATTGGATCTGCCGCAGGGGCGAGTATCTTACATCTTCATCTCCATATTGTCCCCCGGTATCCTCGCGAGTTGGGATTCATGGAAACTTCTGCGGATACACGCACCCTGGTTATGGATGCTGAAACTACGTACAAGCGCTTAGAGCCACATTTGGCATTACTCCAAGATTCGTCTGATGAATGAGGGAGAAAGAGTGAGTTCAAAAAAGACTAAGGAAAAGCATCAAGGCTTAGTCCAAGTCTATACAGGCGATGGAAAAGGAAAAACTTCAGCTGCGTTGGGGCTTGGACTGCGCGCTGCTGGACATGGCTTTGAAGTCTATATGATCCAGTTTATGAAAGGTCAAATCAATTACGGTGAACTGGAAGCCGTGAAACGCATTCCCAATTTTACTATCCGTCAGTTTGGTCGTCCCGACTTCGTCGATAAGACAAAACCAGACCCTAAGGATATTGAACTAGCTCAAGCTGCTCTGGATCATGCTCAAGAGATCATCAAAAAAACAAATGTTGATTTCCTCATCTTGGATGAAGTGAATGTTGCGATAGATTTTGGACTTGTTTCTGAACAAGAAGTCATCACGTTGATCAAAAGCCGTCCACCCCATATGGAGATTATTCTTACGGGACGATATGCGCACCCAAAGATTGTTGAGATTGCAGATTTGGTGAGTGAGGTCAAGGAGGTAAAGCACCCGTATCAGAAAGGAATTGGTGCACGACGTGGCGTGGAAATGTAACAAGTTTGTTGAATCACTTTCAGTGAACTACCCCTGCATGACTGCAGGGGCTTCCATCGAGTCCACTCCCCGGGGAACCTGGGGGAGGGCTGTGTGTCGATG
>JAEOSK010000037.1 GCA_016840405.1 Candidatus Hermodarchaeum yapensis | reverse complement strand
AGGGTGACCAGACTTAGGGCGGTGAGGGCGCCAGCGGTATTGCCGATAAGATAACCTACAAGGTAAGCGATTTGGGTCCATGCCGAAAAGTACCAGATAAGAGCGAAGATTCCTCCCCAAATCCCTAGAACCATTGCTACTGCAAGAAGGGAAATCGCAAAGCGGCGTGAATATTGACGCACGGGAGTGGGTTGAGGAACGCCGCGTTGTACTCGGTGGGGGAAGACTCTAACAGCAAGCAGATTAGCGAGTACTGCTACCGTTGCCCCTTGAGCAAGGATCACCCCAAAGGGCACAAAGGATAATACAACAGGCGAGATGATCCAATAGACCAGCGCCATGACGTACGAGAGAATTATCTGAACGACCCCGAAAAGCCCGACTGCAATAGCGAGCAGAGCGGCGTCTTCACGGGTTCTCCAATAATATGCCTGTGACATTCGGTCGACCTCGAAGAGAGCACGTTTACGTGCGGCAAGGATTACCTAGCAGGTATTAATCTTTTCGTACAGCCTGAAAATATTGAAGGTATTGAATATTTGCCAAGGGAACTAGTATTGCAGAGAATAAGGGAGTCACACTAGTCTAAGAGTAGCAATGTCATAATAGACACTTATCACTCTCTCTCCTCCACCCTTAAAGCTCACCTCCCCAACATTCATCACAATCCATGGATCCTACCCAAACAAATCACCCCATCGATCATTCAGGCCATGACTGGCTGGAAAGCAGTCCCGAAAGCCTTCGGTGTAGACCGGGATAGAGGGTGTGGGGTTATACCCATATTCGGTGATGGTTTAATGTAAACGGTCACAGAATTAAATGAAAATAGTGAAATTCACTATTCTCGATAACCTAGAGGTGAGTTAAGAGGGTAGAAAAATTGGTGGACCGGCCGGGATTTGAACCCGGGGCCTCCGCCAATTTGGAGCGTCACTCATTATTGAGGGATGCTTGCCAAGACGGCGATCTACCGCTGATCTACCGGCCCATAGAAGAAGGTTAAGCGAGGCGGGTGCGGGTAACGTCTTTCCAAGCCCAGCTGAATTTCCGGATGCGGCTGGTTTGACCGAAACCACAGGCGGCACATTTTTTCTTTCGCACGTGGTATGAACGGCGTCCGCAGCGCCGGCAGCGAATATGCGTTTTCTTGTTTTTTTTCCCAAATGAGGGAGTGCCTTTACCCATTGTTTATCCCTTTTTCTTGGTCTTTTTTGCTGGCGTCTTTCCGGGAGGTTTGCCAGAGGGAGATAGGAAGATGACATTGTCGCCACGGAGAATGACAGTGCCAAGCTCTTGATGTGTTTGTTCCGTGATGTCTTCAGCATCATCGAGGATGAGGTTGAGATGTTGATCATACCCGCGGAGCCGACCTCTAAGCTCCCGATCACCTTTGAGTTTAACTAGGACTTGTGAATTCAGCGAACGTGCAAGTAAATCCATGGGACGATTTTCTGTCAAAGTACAAGCTCCTGCCAGCTAATTGCAGTTGGCATGACTAAGAGCCCTTAAAAAACTTTGCTACCCATTTAGAGATTTAGTGAATCTTCATGCGAATTAAACACCGAACGCTTCTTCGGACAAAGGAACTGCGACAACTCCGTAAACAACTCGAAAAAGTATCGAATTTGGAGCATAAAGCAATACGGGAATCTCCGTCAAGTAAAGTGCAAGTTGAGCGAATAGTACTAGATGACAAGTCTGAGCTCTATTTTATTGGTGGAGAACTATGGTTAGTTATTCAACAAGAGCTTATCTATCCAGGGTTACCAGCGTTGTTATCAGAAAACGTGCAATTACCGAAGGTTACGGTTGATATGGGTGCGGTGCCGCACATTGCTAATGGCGCAGATGTGATGGCTCCAGGGATATACGACCTAGATAGAGAATTGGTTGAGGGAAAACTAGCCGTAATTATTGATCAAAAAAATCTGATGCCGTTGGCAGTAGGTCGGATGCTTCTTGATGCAGAAACGATTTTGGAAATCAATAAGGGGCGCGCCATCGATACACTGCACTATGTGGGTGACCCTTTGTGGAAGCTAGCTAAGGAGCTCTCGGAATGAGCGGGCGAAGGGTTTTTACAGGTCACGTTTAATCCTTGTTTTGAAGATTTGTCGGAGGATGATCCGGTTTGAGCCCTTTTGGTCGAAAAAAGAAAGAGAAAAAGTCTGATGTAAAAAGTGATGAAGCTACGCCGAGTACGAGTCTCGAAGCGGCCTCAATGTATGTACGGTTTATGGAATTGACTGGATTAATGGATGTTACTCCAATTTCTGATGAGGTTCGGAAAGGCAATCTTGTTGTGGTGGATGTGTCGCCTTTGGTGCAACAGGGTACGGAATTACAGTTGCAATTGAAACGAGCGGTTGAGCAGTTACGTGCGGTGTGTATCAGTATTGATGGGGATATTGCTCAACTGGGTAATCGTTACATCATTCTTACACCGGGGCGCGTCAAAATTTTCCGTGAGATGCCCTCCGAAGAAGAAAAGCCTCCGAGCACGACCTGAGTAGGATAGAACCATGAGGAAGGATTGTATACAGGTCGAACAGCGCCTAGGTGAACAACTCCGTATTCTTCTAGTTGAGAAAGGGCTTTTAGATGCTGATTTTCCCATCACAAAAAAGGATAAGCAACTTTTCTTTCCCCTTCAACGTTCTATAGCTGCTGAAGAATTGTCAGTATTAGTCCAGAAGATTGGACCATTAGTCCTTGTGCAAAAAGACATCACTCCTACTGAACGAAAGCCACCAGATCTTGTCACAGCACTTGAGGAAAAACTTCCTGCAGACTTGGTTGAATCAATCCCTCATTCATTAGACATAATTGGCACAATTGCCATTGTTGAATTAGACCCTAAACTTACTCCGTATGAGACAGAAATTGGAGATGCTATTCGGGAAGTAAACTCGCGTGTGGTTACTGTTTTTGCTAAGGAGGGAGGCGTTGAAGGGATGTACAGAGTTCGTCCTCTTCGTCTAATCACAGGCAAAGACCAATCTACGACAGTACACACTGAATATGGGATTAAACTAGCTGTAGATGTAGCTCAAACTTATTTTAGTCCACGATTGGGAACAGAACATGATAGGGTGACCCAATTAATTGAAGCACAAGAAGTCATCATTGATATGTTCACCGGTGTAGGTCCCTTTGCGCTCTTGGCGGCAAAACGTCAACCCGTCACAGTGTATGCCATCGATGTAAATGAACAAGCGATTCAATGCCTGAAAAAAAGTCTCACCCTCAATCGTCTAGCCGGTGAAATAGTTCCTTTAATCGGTGATGCACGAAAAATTATCGAAGACCAATTGGAGAAGAAAGCTAATCGCGTCATAATGAATCTCCCACACAATGCCTTTGACTATTTAGACGTTGCTGCGACAGCAATCAGTCCGAGTGGGGGAATCATTCATTTTTATGGAATCACCACTGAAACGCGATCCTTGGAAACGTTATGTGAAGAAGTGATTGTAGCACTAGGAAACTTTGGACGAAAAGCAACAATTAGTGGTTCTCGAATTGTCCGCCCTTTCGCGCCACATGAATTCCAAGTGGTAATAGACCTTCAGGTCACACCGGAAAACACGACAAGAGTTACCTGAAGGGAAGAATCCGGATTTTGGAGTAGGGCTATCAGAGCTCGGTTGAGGTCTTTCGCAGCTTTATCGCATTGTATAGCAACAGTCCGAGCATCTACAAAATCGCTTGTTCGCCATACTAACGAAGTTTCCTCCGAAAGTATGAGTTTAGGTGACCCGCACCCCTGAATACACTCTGAAATCTCCCCTACAGAAAGGTAGGTGTGAATCTGACTGTCTGGACGGCGTAATGCCTCTCCTAGGATGCTGTTGATATCTTGTGCTGAATGGGAGGCTTCAACACCGATAATGCAGTCACCTTGTCGTGATAAGTGGGAATCTAAAGTAATTTCGAAGGTCGATGAGTGGGTGGCCTGTACTTTGGCATGCCCTTTCGCCGTTAAGGTGAATTTTGCTTGCTCTTTTATCTCCATAGTTGAATATTTAGTAGGGGGAGTACAAATAGTTTGAAGCCAAGGACGCTTTTATGTGTCGGTGGGTGATTGTACGCCATTAGAAGATACGACTCGTATGGCTGAAAAGAAGGAGTCGACAATAAAGCGATTAATTTCCTCAGGAACGGTTTCTAGTGAGGAAACAATCCGTGCGTACCGCACCGTCCCTCGAGAGCTGTTTTTACCCGACCACCTAGTGCGTGACGCTTACGTTGATTCTCCACTACCTATCGGTGAGGGCCAGACAATTTCTGCAATCCATATGTGTTTAATTTATCTTGAACTTTTCCAGCTTGCAGAGGGGTTGAAGGTCTTAGAAGTGGGAGCAGGGTCAGGATATCATGCCGCGTTGGTTGCGGAAGTAGTGTCACCCACGGGATCCCCTCCTTCAGGACATGTCTTTACAATCGAACGCAAACCGACCCTAGTTAAGTTTGCTCAAAAGAATCTGGAACGGGCGAGGTATGCTGATCGGGTTACGGTGATTTTGGGAGACGGGACTTTGGGTTACCCAGAAGAGGCACCTTTTGATCGTATTATGGTTGCCGCAGCAGCCCCCTATACGCCTCCAACTCTGCTTGAGCAGCTGAAACCAGAGGGTTTGATGCTGATTCCTGTGGGTCGTCATCATTTCTGGCAGGAGTTATTGTTGGTTTCGAAAGATAAGAAGGGGAAGGTGAAAAAACGGAAACAGATGTCTGTGGCCTTTGTGCCCCTCATCGGAAAAGAGGGGTGGAACAAGTAAGTCTATTCAAGTGGTTTGCGTAGTTTGGCAATAAAATATCCAGGTAAATCGTGGAGATCAGGGTAGATTCGTTGAACGTGTTGTTTTAGAGCGTCTGATCCCGCAAGACCAGGGCTACCAATGAAGGGTGTTTGAGATTCAAGGGTGAAGCCTTGGGTGTCAATGAGCTGTTGGATGTTGTGTTCATTTTCCTCGACGGTGAGGGTGCATGTTGAATAAACAAGGATACCGCCAGGTCGAAGTGCCGTGGTTGCTGATTCTAAAATCATGCGTTGATAGGAGGCAGTGCTTTGAATACGGGCGAGGGTGGTATCATCGTATAGTTTAGGTCGGACGCCTAGGGCAGTACAAGGTGGGTCGACGAGTATGCGATCGGCTTGTATTTCAGGGTGTTGTTCAATGAATTCGTTTGCCCGACCGACAAAGGGAGTAATGCAGGTTATGCCTAGGCGTTTCGTTTCAGATTGAAAGTGTTTCATTCTCCGCTCTGAGCGGTCCACCGCAGTGAGCTGGCATTTGTTCTGAACTAGTTGAGCAATATGGGTGCTTTTTCCTCCTGGTGCTGCGCAGAAATCGATGATTGTCTCTCCTGGTTGAGGATTTAATATCGGAGCTACTAGGATTGCGGAGAGTGATTGCGAATAGAATAATCCCTTCTTGTAGCTGTCTAAATCGGAAAGACTTGGTAAATCATAGAATGGATGTGTTAGCTTAACGACTGCTCCGTGTTTTATTGAGTGGAGTGCGGAACTATCGAATTGCGCTATCCCGCTACCTACAATATGTCCTCGTGGGTTCACTACCGTGATGTCGTCACCTTCACTAAAGCGATCGGTGCTGATAACCCCTGGTCGATATAGATGACTACCTAAGAGCACATTTTCGCTACTTGCTTTATCTGCAACCACAATTTTTTCATGTCTTGGAATCAAACCAGTAGGACGGATTGGAATTGATACGACATTCAATTTAGAATCTGCAATGGTAGCAGAGACATTCTCTTCTTTCAATTGCGCGACTAATTGATCATTGGTTGTTCGCAAGGTATTGGTGCGAAGAAAGAAGAACCCACCAGGTTGGCTGAGAGCAACGGCAAGTTGGTGAGTGCGCTCCGTCCCAAAAAGCGAGAAGAAATACTGTTCAAGTTCTTCGCTAAATTGGGCGAAAGCAGGTGGATTGGAGAGGGAACCCTTCACAACGTTTCAGCTCGAGGACTTGACCGCCTATTTTTCTATGTAGAAATTTCCTTCAGCCATGAGTTTAACTTTACCTGAAACCAAAACGTTCGTCGCTGCTTTTTCCCAAACAACTTGCGCAATTAATTGGCTGGGTCGACGCATTTCATACCCCTGCTCGATAATAATGGATTTTCCTTTCGCATCACGGTGTAGAAGATTATGGTGTTCAACATAGGCTCCAATTGGGCCAGCAGCACTACCGGTAGCCGGGTCCTCGAGGACCCCCGCACCGGGCGCGAACATCCGTACATGAACATCAGAAGTGGTATTTACCGTTTCAGTACTCAATAGTACAATATCCGATGAAGGCTGATTTTTGAGCGTTTGTAATATCAGAGATCCATTTGGTTGGGCTTGTTGAACGGCATCAAGTGAGACTAGAGGAACGATGAGAAACGGATGGCCTGTTGAAACATATTGCATGGGATAATCTGTTGCGATGGCGGATTCTGGAATTCCCACTGTTTTGGCAAGTTCTGTTCGATTCGAGAGCTTCTCGAGATACTGGGGTGCGGATTGAATCATTCGGACTACATCAGGAGAAGTATATTCAACAGGTATTACTCCAATGCCCAGCTCGAGGTTCGCCTTTGTGACAGAGGGGCTAAGAAACCCTTTATGTTTGAGAACAAAGGCGGTACCAAGAGTGGGGTGCCCTGCGAACGGGAGTTCAATTGCAGGAGTAAAAATTCGAACTTTCGCTGTACAATCTTCGAGCTTGGATTGTTCAATGAATGTGGTTTCGGAGAAGTTCATTTCCAGCGCGATACCCTGCATAATTTCTGAGCTAATTTGCGCATTCGCTTTGGTCTCACAAAACGTGGCTAGCTGGTTGCCACCAAAGGCGTAGCGGTCGTCAACGAATACACTGGTTTGAACATAAGGAAGCGTTATCATAGAATTCACCTGAGGTTAGTAGGTTTACCTTCTTGAATAGAAGAGTTTTCTCTTTGTAATTTAATCTGACTCTTGTTTTTCGAACACTTCAGATAAAGGGAGAATGGCTGAGAGAGCTGGAGCGCTTTATATACCCGTGAAAACAACGTTAGAAAGAGCGGCTTACCACTGGTGATGATATTATGATCGAGTTTAATGCCCATGTGGCGAAGGGAAACAAAATTCAGCTGCCAGATTGGCTTATTGAAAGTGCCAGTCTCAAAGAAGGCGATGTGCTACGCCTAGCAGTTCTTCACAAAGTAATTGTACAAATGGCAGAGCAGCCTGAGCGAAAGCCAACTCCAAAGGCGAAACCGAAGCCTAAATCCAAAAAATAGCTTTTACTTCTTCTCAGCAGCTTTATCGCGTCTTTCTTTGATTGCGAAAGCGATTTCTAGCCCCTTTTCCTCAACTACTTTCACAGCCAGTTCTTCTTCCGTCATAGAAAAGTACAATTTCCCAAATTGCTCAACTTTATTCCAATCAACCGACAGACCAAGCCCAGCCTCCTGGGGGAGTTTGAGATACCCATCCTTAGGTACAATTGGTACTTTGAGGATCCCATCTCGGACTCCCGGTGTCCATGACCCAGGTTCATGTGGAAATTCAAGAGGATATTTTCTATCAGTCAGGGCATAGGTGTGCATGTTAATCCAGAGCCCGACTCCATTAGTCCAAGTGTGAGGGTTGAATCCAAGCTCCGTCCCCTGAATTGCTTCTAAGGTTTTTAGAATATCATCAATCCCTGAAACAGTTGCATCGGGTTGATACAGATCAAGGCTTTTGAAATGAAGAAACATCTTGATATCATGCCACCCTGCATTCAATTCAGCTCCAGCAATTTTGATTGAGCTAGTCTTCCTAAGCTTCGCGAGGTCCTGGTAGGCGTGCATTTCAAGAGGTTCTTCAAGCCAGTGGATATTAGCATCAGCCACGCCTTTGACAAAATTTTGAGCGCGTTTAAGGTCCCATGCAGGCGTTCGATCAACGATGGTCACCCGCCAGCCTTGATTGGCATCGACCATCAAAGGATAGTCCAAATCAACGCCTTTACGGGTGTCTTGTATGACTTGAATATCTTCTTCAAGTGTATCAGCGTGAACACGTAACTTGACACCTGCATATCCTTCGCGTTGAGCTTGTTGACATATTGGAATGTGGGTTTTTGAATCACAAACTGCACCTGTGGACCAGTACACGGGAACGGGATTGTCTGTACCTCCAAGTAATTTCCAGAGGGGTTTGTCTTCAGCTTGGGCCTTAATGTCATAGAAGGCTGCTTCCATCCAGAAATTTCGCCAGCCGAGAAAACTGAGTTCAATAAGCCGTTGATGAACTAAATCGGTATCACACGGATCTAATCCTAGAAGGTATGGAGCCAATACGTCTCCAAGTCCCTCCCGTTCTTCAGCAAAGGCAACTCCGGCCGAAACGCCAGTGAGTCCAGTGTCTGTTGTCAATCGCAGAAGAGTGAAGCGATTTTCGGTCTGAGGATACCCAGGAATCCAAGCTGGATAAAATGGCGTTTTGAGAGGGATGGCAATGTGAAATAACTCAATTTTGCTCACTTTCATCGTTGTCTGGTCCACCATTATTTGTCGGTGAAATACAGTTGTAAGTCGCTATTGGATTGAAGTTCCCCAAAAATGCCACTCAAGAAGATGAATTCGTAGTTTGTCTTCTTTATCAATAATATCCGAGGATTAAGAGTGTAGTTAGTATCCCCGTTTGAGATTGACAATACTCAAAAAATCTGTTCGCCCTTGTGCAAATCGGCGGATGTTTTCAATTATCTCGTCCCACCGTTCAAGATCATCTGCAGGAGAGTAAGCCCGATGTGGCGATAATATGATGTTGTCTAATTCATGGAAAGGCTGTTCGAAGGGATATTTTCGACCCGATTCATCGGGTTCTGGCTGATAAGTGTACCATACATCGATAGCAGCGCCAGCGATGTCATTCTTTTTTAGTGCCTGATACAAGCCCTTTTGGTTGATAACGGCACCTCGACCAACATTTACAAGGACGCCTTCAGGACCCAACCGCTTCAATTCATTGTAGCCTATCATTCCTTCGGTTTCAGGAGTCAGGGGCACTGCAACAAGTAAAGTGTCAGTAGCATCAAGGAAGTCATTCAACTGCAAGGGATTGTACTTTTTCATAGCCGTTGGTAAAGACTCACGTTTTCTTCGCCAACTACGTCGTAATCCGATAAACTCCACATCAAACCCTGCGAGAAATCGATGGACCTGCTGGTTGATTGCTCCGTAGCCTAGGAAGCCGACGGATCTATTCCTTAAGAGTGCAGTTTTCGCATCGGCGTCTCCTTTCCGCCATTCGCCGTCTTTCATCCAATTATGGTGAGGTACGATTTTGTTGAGTAAAGCCAGAAGGAGTGCGACAGTATGTTGTGCAACTAGGTATGAGTTGCCATGACTGTTCACTAGCACGATTCCCCGTTGTTGTCCATGATCTCGGAACCAGTCGATTAGATTCTGTACACCTACACCGGGAAACAGGAATAGCTGCAGTTGTTGAGCCTGTTCAAGGAGGTCTTGTGAAGGTCGCCAACCTACAATGATTTGAACGTCGGGTGCCCATTTGAGTAATTCGAATTCCTCGGCTTTTTTAGGGAATATCAGATTGAGTCCTTTGATTTTACTAAGGTTTGCTTGCATGTACCTTTGGAGTGGATTGGGAACTTCCCAGAGAAACAAGACGTTGATAGGTTTCACGTGCGTTCACCAAGTTTGTAATGACGAAGTGATGAAATCAGGGTTGTGGGTATCCAAAGGCACCCTAAAGGGAAAAGTGAACCTCTCAACTTGTTTTTTGTAGTCACATCTTGTGACCACTGAAAGTGAGCCCAAATCGTGAGTCCGCCTTTTATAAGACGGAACCTATTGCTTTCTTCGGTGACACGAAAAATGCACAAATATAATGATTATGAAGGCATGGACAAGGAAAAGCAAGCACGAATTATCAAAGACATCTACACATTTGCTTGCCGCCGCTAAACCAATCGCTTGAACTCTTGGACGTGCCCTAAACTCCTGGGGCTCGGGCAAAAGGGCACGGGTCCCATTCTCTATTTCTCCCGTTTCCAATCAAGAAATTTCTTACTTTGTTTTTAGTTTTGAACCGGCTACGGAAAGAAGTAGAATAATGTATAGCCGTATATGAATAGAAGTAGAGCTCAAAAATGGGTGAGAGATTCGTTGCCGATCCAATATGATTTTTGTCACCTTTGTAATAATCTCGGAGAATTTCAGTGCATCATTTGTAATCAACCTACCTGTGGGAATGATGTACATGTTCGAATAGTCTGTGCGAAATGTATTCACACACAGACGAGCGAATATACAGTTCAGCAAGCATCCTGTGATGATGTTGAAGTCCTTGAAGAGTTGGTGAAACTTTTCTGGGGAGATCCAATTCAACTCATGTTTAATCAGACATTTAGGGTTGCTCAGGAGCCGGCAATTACGGCGAAAAAGGACGGGAACATAATCGGATTCATTTCTTACAATGATTTCAGGAAAAATGCAGTCCTAATTATGGCCTTGGGAATTCTTCCCGGTTTTCAAGGATGTGGAATCGGACGTACATTAGTTGAGCAAGTTGAAAACTATGCGAAAAGTCAAGGAAAACAGCAACTTCTCGTTGTCACCTCCAACGACAATCTGCCCGCTCTCGCCTTCTATCAACGTCACGGGTTTCAACTCTTTGAAGTTGCACCCAATGTAATCGCCGAGAAACTTGGGGGACTACAACCAGGTTTTGCTCGTATTCCGATTCGAGATGAACTTCGCTTACGAAAAATCTTCAGTTAATGCCCTCAAAAATCTCAGTGATGAGGTTTAAACCGGTTGCTAATTTGTCTCCGTTGTAACCAAAACCAATACGGAGATGATTGGGCATTTGAAAATGATCACCAGGTGAGATGAGGACGCTTTTGTCTTGGATGAGCCGATGCGCTAAGTCAACTGAGTTGATGGAAGCATTGTATTTAGGCAAACAGATGGCACTGGCTTTAGGAGGAATACAGTCAAGGAGGTCCTGATGTTCTTTGAGCCAGTGACTCACAATCAGCCAATTTTTGCGCAAAATCGTTTGCGTTCGATCTAAGATTTTCTTCCGGTTAGCGGGCTGTAGGGCTATTGTTGCCACCATATCGCTGAGCAGCGAGGGCGCGATAGTGGTGTAATCCGTGAGCGACCAAAGGTCATAGATGACTTCTGAATTAGGACTAATAGTCCAGCCAATCCGTAGGCCAGGTAGTCCATAGGCTTTCGAGAGCCCACAGGTTACCAATGTCCGATCATAGAAATTAATCATAGAAGGTGTAATAGGACCTGTGAGTTCCGCACCCCGATAGACCTCATCGGATAAAACCCATGCATTGACATCTTCGGCTAGTTCAGCAATTGCCTTCAAAGTGTCCTTATCCATTACAGCGCCAGTGGGATTGTTCGGGTTACAGATGGCAATTAAACTCGTTTTTCTAGAAATCAGATGCTTGAGTTCCTCAATATCAAGCGTCCATTCAGTTTCAGACGCGTGTAAAAAGAATGGTTTCATTCGGTAGTTCAAAGCGTTTCCTAGACCCCAGAGTTGCAGGTAGTTCGGTAACATCATTACCATTTCATTTCGGTCACCCTGCTGTTGTCGCAGACCGAGAAGGGTAATAAAATTCGCTTCGGCACAACCATTAGTCACTGTTATGTGATCAGCAGTAAGGTCCCCGTATTGGCTGCTAATGAGTTCTCTCAGCGGAATCGTGCCGTTTGTCTGTGGATATCCCAAACTCTGGTTAAGAAATTGGTTCTGAAAATCTGTCTCATCAATGATATCACTCAATTGAAGAGCCATGACCCCGCTTTCGGCTAAATTGTATTGGACTCGGTGTTCCCACTCTGATTGGATACGTTCTAGCTCAAATCGCTCAAATCTCATAAGTTTTGAACCTCCTAAGTGAATTAGCTACTGGTCTGGAGAGACCTGTATATCTGTAAGATGGCGAAGCGGTGGATTTCCTCTTATCACTAAGTCAATGCTTAGCTTTGAATCTTAATACTTTCTAGAACTCTGATTTTGAGCTCTAAATGGCTCAGTTGATATTTTCAATTCAAACAAGTCAAAAACCGTCGAGTACTAGCCGAGATGGTTTACGAACACTGCATTCATGGTTGCTACGAGTTCATCCAGTGCGGTTCCGGGTTCTAACAGAATGCCATTCATCCAGTTCTCGTCACGTTGAATGATAGACGGGTTGAAGGGATTCGTTGGGCTAGGTGTTCCAGTATAGGTGCCATTCAGGAACATGATATGTCCGGTGGGGCTTTGAATGGTAAACAGCTGTATCCAAGTGTTATCTGCATATAGAATGTCTAAGCCAAAGCCGACAGAATAGAATAGGTCTGAAATGGAATCCAGAGATTGTGTGGTGTTTTCCAGTCCATCGTAGATGGCATTATTGATATCTTCAACATCGGTGAGAGTAGCTATAAATGATTCATTGTAAAAAGTGATGTTGTATGGATCAGTGTCGTTGAGGAAACTAGCAGACACATTCCAAGAACCCCCAAGTAAGGGGATGAAGAGAGCGTTCATCAATTCAGGATAGACGATATCCGAGCTATTACCCATAATTTGGACAGCTAGGATATCAGATTCTTTTCCGTGCATGAAAGTCGAAAGCGAGTCTCCTGTGGTTCCCCCATCCGTTGGAGATGGAGGGGCGAAGAAGCCTAGTATAAAGGGAGAAACGAGAATCAAGCCCAATACTATGGGTATAACGAGAAGGCCTAACCATTTCCGGTTCATAATGCCCACCAATCTTTAATTGATATTGCTGAATTATGAGCCATGCTTTATTAGCATACAGTTACCGGCAAAGCGTTTCGACAGACTAGTTCAGGTGATTCACAAACACTGCACTCATCACAGTAACTAGTTCATCCAGTGCAGTTCCGGGTTCTAGTAGGACACCATTCAATCGGTTCTCGTCTCGTTGAAGGAAACTCAGATCAAAAGGATTCACTGGATTAGGTGTACCTGTATAGGTGCTGTTCAGGAACATGATATGTCCTTTCGCACTTGGGATTGTGAACAGTTGAACCCAGGTTCCATCTGAATATAGGAGGTCTAACCCAAACCCAATAAAGAACATAACATCGACAACGGAATCACTCGATGCAATTGTATTCGACAGCCCAGCGTAAATAGCATTGTAGATGTTTTCAACCTCGCTTACCGTAATCTGGAATGCCTCCTTGTAGAATAGCTCATCATTGGATTCGAGAGTCTCATTTACAAAGATGGCTGTAGCATTCCAAGCTCCGGTGGATAAGGGAATAAAAAGCGCGTCCCTTAGGTCCGGGTACACCAGATCTCCACAAAATAAATTGCCGCATAAAATCTCTGAGATACAATATCTTAGAATTCGAACGGCAAAGATATCCGCCTCTTTTTCATTCATGAAGCTAGCAAGCTCCTCTCCAATGACTCCACCCTCAGGTGCATGAGAAGGTGCAAAAAACCCTATTAAAAATGGTGAAACAAGAATCAAGCCTAGAATGAGGGGAAAAGTGAGGAGCCCTAACCACTTTCGGTCCATTCAGCTCACCAATGCGTTAGTTCTGTAGCCTGTGGATTGAGGTTATATTAGGCTACAGAACTTACTAACGTACTGGCTTAGGCACAACTTTTTAGACAGATTCTCTACGAAAGAAAGGCGGGGACTAAAGTACGTACCAAGATTGACCAAATTTTTCGCGAAACGCAATTTCCCCCAAGGGTTTCCTAGACCGGGGAGCAGGAGCTTCATCCGGAACACCAAGGGCAACAAGAACCACAATGTCAGCGTTCTCGGGGATTTCAAGCTTAGTTTTTACCTCCTGGATAAATTCAGGTGGCCGGGACTCATATGTGGCAATCCAACAGGATCCATAACCTAGAGCCGTTGCGGCAAGAACAAGATGTTCAGCCGCAATCATCGGATCTTGGACATGCCAGCGAGCCTGATTTCCAGGACAGCAGGATGTCTGTTGCATTCCGAGAACTACGATGATGGCATTTGCATTGGCTATGAAGCGTTGTGGAGAAGGCTGTCCAAGCAAGGCTTTAACTTCAGGGTCCTTAATGACAATGAAGCGCCACGATTGGCTATTATTTGTTGACGGGGCTAGCCGGGCTGCGTTAAGAATCTTCTCTAGGTCGGCATCAGGAATGTCATAGGGTTTGTAACGCCTGATGCTTCGGCGTTTTTGAATAACTTTGAAAAACGGTTCTGTCACATCTAAAAGCCCTTTTTTGGGAGAGTCTGGTGTTTTTGACTGAGTTTCAACTACTTTTGTCATTTTTCATCATTCCTTGAAATTCAGAATGTTACAGTTACCTAATTCGGAGTAGCATAGCCCGTGCAAAGTCTACACTGCTATTTGATTTGTAATCCGGTGAACACACATTGCCTGCATTACATTTCTTATTCGCCAATTTTATCGACCTCCTATTTATTGGATGTCCGATATCTTTTATTGTACGTCCAATATTTAAATATATTGGATACCCAATATCTTCTTCGGCTACAGTTAATAGAATTAAAACGTGAGAACTAGCCCGTAACGTTGAGATACCATTTATTGGAGCGAGGTTTTTCCAGCTTCGATGATTTCATTGAATACTCGATAGAAGTATTGTGTGGCCACCTCGAGCCCCGTTCGCCCCTCATCGGTGAGAGTGTAGATCACTTGTCGCCCCTCCCTCATACCAGAGATCAGATTCTTGTTACTAAGTTCTTTTAGGGCAGGATAGATTGTGCCAGGTGTGGGTTTGCTACCCCGACGGAGACCGATTTGTTCGGCAAGTTCTTGACCGTTCATGGGTTTTTTACCAAGCTCCCAGAGGATTTGGAAAGATAGCATGCCGCGCATGTCGCAGCAGTCGGGGGGGCAGCATTCATCGATTTCTTTTTCTTCAGGCATAGCATTTATTGGGTGTCCGATACATTTAAATGTGCCTGTCGTCTAACTACCCATAACTTATTGGGCGACCAATACGTTGGTGGCAAATGATGACGGAAACCAAAAAAATCACCGAAATGACCGATGAAGAAATTAAAGAAGAAGTGAGAAAAGCCTACACCAAAGTTGCCCAACGCACAACATCCTGTTGTGGACCCACCTCAAGTTGTTCTCAAGATACCCTAGCAGAGAAATTGGGTTACGAGGTCACGGATCTCCCCGACTCAGTAACTGAATCGTTTGCAGGATGTGGAAATCCCGTTGCTTTAGCGAGCCTTCATGAAGGCGATGTTGTTTTAGATTTAGGGAGTGGCGCCGGGCTTGACGCCTTCATGGCAGCCCGCGAAGTTGGACCCAAAGGCCGCGTAATAGGGGTTGACATGACAACCGAAATGACTGAAAAAGCCAAACTCAATGCGGAAAAAATGGGCGTAGAAAACGTTGAGTTTCGACAGGGCGATATTGAGGCCCTTCCAGTTGATGATGAATCCGTTGATGTCATTATCAGCAATTGCGTCATTAACCTGGCACCAGACAAGTCAAAAGTATTTACTGAATCATTCCGGGTGCTCCGTCCAGGAGGGCGAATGCTAATTTCAGACATCGTGCTAGAAGCGTCCCTGCCAAAAGAGGTTCGCGATGAAGTGGCTTCCTACACCGGTTGTTTGGGCGGAGCTATCCTTAAAGAAGAGTATCTTCAGCTCATGCGGGATGCAGGATTCGTTAATGTCCGAATTGTCAACGAATCACCGTTCAATATTGCTACAAGTGCTAAAATTGAAGCACATAAACCCAAGTGAAAATTACGCATTTAAGATGCTCTGTTGAACTCCGCAGCTCACTAGGTCGTAACCTGCTGGAAGAAAAGAGGTGTCTGTTATTGAACAATCAGAGTCTAGGTAAGATCGAGTTTGAGAAAAACATGTTTAGCCCCTTACCCATCGCGTTGGTAGGTGCTTTGGTGAATGACGTACCTAACTTTCTCGTAATTGGGTACATGTGCCCCTTCGATTTTGGGCGCTACCTATTCTTCAGCCTGTATAAGAAACGACACACCCGCATTGGTATTCACGAGCACCGCACCTTTAGTGTGAACGTCCCCTCAGAGGAGCTCCTCGTAGAGGTCGATATTTGCGGGAGTAAGTCTGGACGAGATGTTGATAAGAGTTCACTCTTTGAGATTTTTTATGGGGAACTAGAAACCGCCCCGATGATTCACCAGGCCCCCATTAATATTGAATGTGAAGTAGCGGAAATTCTCGATTATGAACAAAATGATGGTATCATTGGACGTGTCGTCAAATCCTATGTCAACGCCGAATGTCTCAGTGAAGGTAAACTTGACATGCAAAAAGTCCACCCAATTCTATGGGCGACGGGAGGCGATTTCAACTACTACCAGCTAGGAACCCGTATTCCCCAAGAGAAGGACGATAAAGACTAAACTTCGACACGTTTGCTCCCGTTTGAAAACAATCTTATACCGTATTCATCGAATTTAAAATACCGCGGGAATTTTTTCCTGTACAAAGGGGACAATTGATCATGATCAAGAACGATAAGGTTTTGAAAGTTGGAGAGTTCTGGAGGGAACCAGTACAATATCGGGTGACTGTTATTGAGGAGGGGAATTGTCGTGCAGCTCATAAGAAGGGAGAGACGTTTGAATTTGATTGGAAGACCCCGGAAGGTTTTTGCCCTGAAAGTTTTGTCGGCATGTATCCCATCCTTCATTCACTGCGAGTAATGGGCGATATGCGGGAACTTGGAAGTCCCAATCGAAATGTCAGAATCTATAATTGCCCATCACGGGTTATCAAATTTCAAATTGAAGCCATCTACTGCTGTAATCTCTGTGGAAAGAAATTATCCATTGATGATACTGGGACAATTGGACAGAAGCTTGAGAACCCCGAAGAAAATATCTATGTGCGTATCTGCTCCGATTGCTATGAGAAGCATAAGGACAAAACACTCGTTTGGTAACCATCCACCGCACTGTCAATGATATAAAGAGAAGAAAGAAACAGACGAATCTGCTCCTCCACGAGTTAGCATCCTAAAATTAGCAGATTAATAAGAAACCGTATCAGATACATACAAACATCGTTTTCCATAATTCTGGGGGCCATTATATGGCACGAACTTGGAGGAACGGTTTCGTCCTATTCGTAATACTCCTCATACTAACTACTCTGTGCAGAGTGATCAGCCCAAGCCATGAATTTGGCGCTGATACTCATAGGTTGCATAGTTCTCGAGTGAAGACCGGATACGAGGGGCATACTGCAAAGCCCCAGAATGTATCCCTAAGTCATCAACCATTCATGTCCTCGTTTGAAGAGCAGAATCGATTCGGTGATTGGTCGCGAACAAAACAAACAACCACCTATAGCAAAATCATTAGAAGCCCAGCTCCGCTGCAGCCTCATTCCCCTATTGAAATAAGATCAGACGCAGATTTTGCTAATCAAGGATGGCCTGGTAATGGCACACAAGAACATCCATACGTTATTAGGGATTTGAACATAGCAGCAGGACCAGACTGTATCCTAATCATGAATACACGCGTTCATTTCGTCATCGCAGATTGTTGGATGGAAAGAAGTCAAATCGGCATCTATCTAGAAAATGTAGCCAATGGTTTCATTGCCAACACAACGTGTGTTACTTATGATTATGGTGTAAGACTGGTTTTATCGGAATCAATTGAATTATTCAACAACACTTGCATCAATACTGACAAAGGAATTTCTGTACGTGATTCCAATTCCATTATGATAATCAACAATACCTGCTTCAACGCAGATTTCGGGCTTTGGATATTCGATTCGTTCTCATCAGAGATTATCAACAACACCATTGAAAATAGTCGATATTTTGGATGCGAGATATACCCGGTCAATGATAATATTCTCGTTAATAACTCGCTAGTGAATTGTGGTTTCTTTTTTGGCTCCTGGGAAGAGATGTCAGGAACTCCCACAATGGGGGGCGTAGGAAGTACCGTAGATGTGAATGCACAGATTATTGGGAATACCGTCAATGAACGACCATTGCTTTTATGGGTAGGGCGTGTGGATTTCACGGTGCCTCTTGGAGCAGGGCAGGTCATCCTTCTCAACTGTAGTATTGTCACTGTCAAAGACCAGAATATCACTGACGCTTCAATCGGTATATTCCTTTGTTTTACCAGTCGATCGCGGGTTTTCAATAATACCTGTACAGACCACTCTGTGAACGGTATACGAGTTCAAAATTGCGAGTATATCACAGTCAACAACAACCTTTGTACGAATAACGCCCTTTCAGGAATTACTCTCGATCAAACTTGGGACACCGGTTTAATTGGTAATCAGTGCAACAACAACAGTTGGTGGGGTTGTGGCATTCGCCTCTTTGAGTCATACGACAATGAACTTCTCAATAATACCTGCAACCACAATAGATATGGCATTCTCTTAGAAACTGCCTCTGGCAACCAACTCCTCAACAATACCTGCAACCACAATCAGGAGCTTTGGTGGGGGTGGCCAGAACCCGGATTAGGTATTTTGATTTACGGGGATGAGAATACTGTAAGGTGGAACCATTGCACTGGCAATAGGGCTGGAATTGAGATTGTAGGTCAAGATAATGATGTAGTGGAGAACACCTGTACCAACAATTCGTACGGCATCTTTCTCCAGAGTAACACCACACCAATTTCTCATAATCTCTGCGTTAACAATACAATTGGGATTTACATCTATGGGTATCGAGATATCGTAATCAATAATAACACCATGATCGGCTGCGGTCTTTACATACAATATCATGGTCGTGAATGGATAGAACCCGTAGATATTAGCGATAACACAGTGAATGGACAACCACTAGTTTTTCTTAAAAACCGAGTAAATATGCAGGTTCGGTCGAATGCTGGTCAAATAATTTTATTCAATTGCCGAGGAATTACGGTGCGGAGGCAAACCCTCGTAGACTGTTCATATGGTCTTCTTGTATATTGTACGAACCACTCCCTCTTTATGGACAATCGTCTAGGAAATAATGAAAGACATGGAATTTTCGTTCGTGATTCTCACTGGAATCATTTTACACGCAACAGCTTCTCTAACAACGACGGTTATGGCATCTATCTCCATGGTAGTTGCCAGTACAATATCGTGGATTGGAATATCTTCCTGTGCAATGCTAGCCATGATGCATGTGATAATGGACCTGAATTCCAAACACCCGGAGCGAATATCATTGATTGTAATTATTGGACAAATTACTCAGGCGATAATATATTTTTTTACGGTTTTGGCGATATTCCCTACAATATTTCAGGATCTGCAGGTAACCGTGATCTTCACCCACTAATAACTCCAATTAGCGTCTTGGTATTACAATCAGCAGATCGTCTACTGTTCCTTCTAGAAGCTGTTGTGATTTTAGTCATTGTGCTAGTTGTAGTTGTTTTTATTCGAGCGAACTTTCGACGACACCCTTCTTCCTCTGCAAGCTATCTCCGCAAACCGGTGAAGCAGGAGAAGAGATGAACAGTCACGCTTTCAATTTACTCGAATCGTGTTCTCCTTCTTACCAAGAGACCAATGGTGATGGCGCACAAAGTTCCTAGCAGAATGGCAACCCAGGGAAATCCAGGGATTTGACTTTCCACTTCTATCCACCGGTATCGTTCGTACATTCCGATCAGTTGTGTTGAGGTGATGGTGGGGTTATGCCAGACAAAGACCCACGTGCGGTTGGTTCCTGACGTATCAAAAATGGTCGCATCATTGGTGACATCTTCGACTGCGATTTGGGGTGTGGATGGTTGAGCTTGGGTCCAGTTGAGATAGTTGGTTTCGGTGAATATGTAGAAATTGATGGCGATGACTCCTGAGGTCCAGTTAAATTCGAATTTTTCTCGGTCATGGGACGTGGTTTTGGTGATGTGGTAATGCTGAAGCCCGAGAATCGGTCGGTTCAGGACTTGGTTGAGTTCCATGGGAAACCAGTAGCCATTCGCCTTAACAGTGGGGAGTAAGAGGAACATTAAGCCTATTGTGGCTAGGACCAGAACGGACTTCCGTTTCATAATTTAACCTCTTTCGAAACCCTTCAAGAGAAGCAAAGAGGAACCGCACTATAAATAGCCTAATGGTCTTTCTTCAAAGATATTTTCAGTTCTAATTAACGCCTTTATAGAACCTAGGAACCCTTTGTAGATAAGGTGAATAATATGGGAATTAAACGTGAAGGTTGGATTTTCCTTCTTGTCGTGTTCCTAGTTTTTATTCTGGTTACGGTTCTTGCGCCTCTCACCTATTATTCTGATCCACTCGGTTTAGCAGTCCGTCTCTGTGCATTGTACGGATTTGTGGCTTTGGCCTTTGCAACGACGATGACACCTTTTCTGAAGGAAATTACGCAAGCCTTTGGTCGCCCTTTCATCCGGGTCCATCACATTCTAGCCGTTTTTGGGATTATCTTTGTCACGTTACATCCAGTCTTTTTTGCTATCTCACAGAGCAACATAGCTGTCTTCATCCCCCGGTTTGATTCTTGGCAGATTTTTTGGGAACTTGCGGGTCGCCCAGCATTGTACATCCTCTACATCGCCACAATCGCTGGTCTCCTCCGAACAATGATTAGCAGGTACTGGCGATACTTCCACTGGCTCATGTACATTGTACTCTTTTTCGTAATCGTTCACGGCAACCTCATCGGCACAGACTTCCATAATTTAGGCATCCTTGTCATCTTGAACGCCCTCTTCATTGTCGCAATTAGTGCCTTTTTCCTCAAACGGTATCAAACCTATCAACGAAAAAAACGGGTCAAAACCAAACTTGAAGAGTAGATACACGAAGTACGTTGAATCATCAATTATATGAGAAATAAGACTCCTCCTCTACTCAGCAATCCACTTTTGAATTTGGAGAGGAGGAGTGCGTAGAGTTACTAGATATTGCGCTAGTTTCGTGGTGGATTAGGCTTTTTCTTCTTCGGCAATGATCCCTGCAATGAGGATGAGAATACCACCAATGGAAAACAGGGTAAACACTCCAATGATGATTAACCCGACCCGATGAGAGCCGGGGTCATCACGCCACATAATTGGCAGGATACCGAGAAGCAATGCCAGAATTCCTAGAGGAATGAGAATGATCGTGAAAAGGAAGATAATGGCAATGATGATTCCACCAATAAGGTTGAGAATTCCACCAACCAAGGCTAAAGTGCCTGCAGTTTCGTTTGACATAGTTTTTCACATCAACTGATTTGAGAATAGTGTCAACCCATATGGGTCTTATGAGGTTCGTAGAGTTTCAGTCTAAAAAACTTTGAGAACAAGAATCCACAAAACCATTTGCCTGATATTTTGAATCAAATACGGTAAACGTTGCTGAACCAGTACGTATTCTCTACATTTAAAATTGCGAAGTTTCTTAGTAAACGTGGTGGAGGGAAGCAACAGGTAGCTTCAACATCTTCCATCATAAAATTGATTGCATAGGCCTGTAGCAATGCAACACAAAAAATATCACAATCAATCTAGATGGATACATTACGCAATAAGATCAGCTGCTATACTCATCCTTTTTCTACTTGCAACCTGCTTGAACAAGACGACGACGGCAACTCCATGGTTGATTAACGACACCGTGACGGAATATGGAGCAACATTAGAAATTACTGCCCAGGGTGAACCTAACATTGTCATGAATACCTCGTATTTTTCTTCTTTACAGGTTCACGTCATCAGTTTGAATCAAACATCACCTCATAATGCGACAAGTGTTCATATCACTGAATATTCCGCAAAACTGCAAGGACAGGGCTGGTCTCATGGTCAAGAAGATTACCTAGATGAAAGCCTACAAGAAGGAGAATTTTGGAACCATACTTTTGTTACCAACTTCTGGCTCCGCGTTGAGAACCCAGCACCCACCAATATCACATACATCTTCACGATAGTGTTCGAAGTGCAAACTCTGACAGGATTCTCTCCTGCAGTAACCTATACAACGAGCCCAGCCATACTCACTCTATTCCCAATAATCATGCCCAACCTCTTACCAATTTCAATCTTACTTCCATTTGCAGTCGTTACAATTGTAGTAATCATTATAGTCACAGCCCAATGGGAAAAACTCAGAACTTGATACCTATGCCCGTAAACGGCATGCACAGCGTAAGAAGAAATGCTCCGTATAACAGTCTCTATAGAAACGCTTAATATTCAATTCGAAGTTGGATGTTAATTGGGAATGGAAATGAAGAAAAGGACAAGAGCCTGGATTTGGGTTATAGTCCCAACCCTCATTCTCATTATCGGTTTAGGATGGTTTGTTATTTACCTGGGGTTTGGGCGTAATTGTGGATTTTATCCTGCGGAATTCACTTACTTTGAACACCGCATCTTTAATACGCCAGAGGAAGCAAACGCCCTACACCAGGCTGAAACCTTCAACTACACCCAGATCCCCGCAAACACTAGTTATCTTGAACACTCAGGATTCATCACTCAAACACGGCGTGACGCCCTAAATATCACGGCATACGAATTCGATCCCTATGCAAATTGTGGTTATTTCCGGTATAATTACACAGCCAGTGCAAATTGGTATGCCAATCTCACCGTGAACATCGATGCGTGGGAATACTATCCAGAACAGAACCCCCTCCTCATCAAAGCCAACGAATCAATTCTCTTTCCCATCAATCTCCCTGATTGGCCTATCTATTACTGGCTGGGCGGATTCTGGAATGACACCCATTACGAAGATTTCAATCAGGAGCAGTCATTCAATTACACCAACGTATACCTCATCGACATGCAACTTTCTTTCACCTACTATTGCGGCCCCCTATGTGCGGGCTCGCAACTTGAATGCCAACAAATCATCATCGACGAAACCGAACACATCCTCTTCGCTGCATGGATTTGGCTCATGGGACCCGTCGCATAATCCCATCAACCCTCAAAATTCTGAATCACTTGCGTCGTCTCACCCAAATGATTCAACACCTTGACACACATTGCCATATGCCCGTTACTGCATGCACAGCAGATTAACCGTTCACCACTAAGTTGCGTCCGTATTTTTCTGTTTCATGATAGAGATATTCGAATTTGTCCATATATCCGGGAAAGTCAAACTCTTTGCGCAAATCGCGGATTATGGGCCAGAGTTTCTCCCAACGTTGTTTTACAAAAAAAATTTCATAGACAAGATCAATCTCGATGAGGCCTTTCTTTAACAATATTCCCACAGCTTCGAAAAACGCGGCAACCGAACGGAACGCAATATGCATTGGGTGCTCACTGGGATACGGACCATACTTGTTTTGATACTCCGCATAATCTTTGACATCAAGCATGATGACTTTGACATCGGCTTCCTGGAATTCCTTTGACATGAACGTTGCATACAACCGCATAATCAGATCCGTTTTCCGCATCCGGGCTTGATTCCGGTGATCATTGATGTAATAAATCACCGCCCCCACTAAACCAATTGAAGCAACAACCATCGACGCATACGCAACCAACTCAACCTGCACAACCGCCACCTAGCCCACAATCTACTACGAAGCCCATCTTAAATGAATATGCCAACCAACTCTAACGACATCCCAGAGAAAACTGACTCTCCGCCTAGAACAAAAACCAATCTATTGATCTTCAAAGTTCTGGATCACCTGAATAACTTCACCAAGATGATTGAACACCTTAACCCGCATCGCCATATATTCGCTAATAGCGTGCAAAGCACACTAGAGGCAAGCCGACTTTCAAACCTAGGAAGCCTTCGTTCGATAACTGTGGGTATAAGCTTCAATAGCAGAATTCACTTCAGCATTTTTAGTGGGACATTCTGAAGATAACGAATGCCTTAAACGAAAAGACGATAGGGTGCGATAATCATTGCAAAAAACTGTCATAGTAGTCACCACACCCGTGCTCATTACTTTGGAAGGATTCTCTTATAAAGGGTATTAAATTGAATGGTGAATGAGTTTCTATTCTTGCTATTTATAGCTCAATATTCTTTTTTCATATCAGGTGTTGACTTGGTAAGTCTGGATGCACACTGTCATTGGAGTTTTTATGAAGATGATTTAGAATCAGCCTTAGCCGAATTAAATGTGCATCCAATACTGGTAGTCTCGGTGTCCGGTGAACCGTCAGCCTATCAGAAAACGCTGGAAATTGCAAAACGGTCACCTTACATAATTCCCGCATTTGGCATTCATCCATCCCGAGCAGCAGAGTATGTAAACCAGCTCGATCAGTTCACCGATTTAATTATCAATTGTCTGATGTTAGGGGAGATTGGATTAGATCACTTCTTCATTAAAGACACCTCTCAATATCCTGTGCAACGGCAACTATTCGAATTCTTCTTAAACAAAGCGAAAACCCACAATCTAATTGTTAACCTACACACTAAGGGAGCTGATGAAGAGACCATCACCCTGCTCGATGCATACGGAATTACTCGCGTGATAATGCATGGTTATGAGGGGCCCATCGAATTATTAGCCAAAGTAGTTGATCGCGGTTTCTATATCACTGTCAGCCAATCAGTTCTTCCCCAATGGGAGACCACCATACCGCATTGGAAACGCATCCAAACAATTGCCCAAGAAGTTCCCCAAGACCTGTTGCTCACAGAAACTGACGGTCCAGGACCACCCCCACGACAAATGCCCTACACAAAACTACAACCCATAATTGCACACATTGCGAAACTACGAAAAACCAACATAAAAGAAATCAACCACACAGTGATTTCAAACTTTCAATCGTTGATTCACGGTGATTCGAAGCTCAACCAATATTCATTACTTCTTCAACAATCACAATTGGCTCAAACTGACCAATAATTGGACTGGCTCGCAACACGAACCAGCCACTAACCAATTACTCCTCGAAATTTTGAATAACTTGGGATGTTTCACCTAAGTGATTCTTCACTGTAACACGCATTGCCATATGTCCATTTACAGCGTGAACTGCACAAGAAAGACACGGATCATAAGCCCTCACGACCATTTCGATGCTGTTCTCGATTTGTTGGTTGATTTTGCCGTGTTTGATGTGGCGTTGGGCCATGTTTTTGACGCCTTGGTCCATGCCGCCGTTGTTGCCGACGGTGCTGACTATGAGGTTGACTTTGGTGAGGATGCCGTCGGGGTTGGCGGTGTAGTGGTGGATGAGGGTGCCGCGGGGGGCTTCGATGACGCCGATGCCTTGGCCGCCTTTGATGGTGAATTCGCGGGTGACGTCGGTGTCGGTGATGTGGGAGTCGGTGAGGAGTTGGTGGGCTTTTTCGACGGAGTTGAGGATTTCGGTGAGGCGGGCCCAGTGGTAGAGGAAGGTGTGGTTCCAGGGTTTGTCGAATTTGGCTTTGATGGTGGTGTATTCTTCGCGGGCGAGGGGGGTGCTCATGTCGTCGGCGACGTTGATGCGGCCGAGGGGTCCGACGCGGTAGATGCCTTTGGGCCAGCCCCAGGGGCGGTAGAAGGGGAATTTGAGGTAGGAGTAGTCAGTGACGTGTTCACCGATGTATTTGAGATAGTCTTTGACGGGAAATTCAGCGAGTTTTTTGCCGGTGGAGTCGATCATGCGAAGATTGCCTTGGTAGACTTCGAGTTCGCCTTTGGGAGTGACGAGACCGAGGTAGCCGGTTTGGAGTTCGTCGAGAAGTTCGACTTTGTCGAGGAGAGGCCGGACGACGGGGAGGAGTTCGGTGGCGAGGGATTGGGCTTCGTTGACTTGTTTCAGGAGGTCGTCACGTTTTTCTTCGCTGAGTGGTTGGGAGATGCCGCCGGGTTGTGCTGTGACGGGGTGGATGGCACGCCCGCCAGTGGCTTCGATGAGGTTTTGGCCGACTTGGCGCAGGCGGATGATTTTACCGACGAGGTCGGGATTTTTTTTGAGAAGAGTGACAACATGGCGTTCTTCGGGACCTGTATTAGGTAGAAGGAGGTCAGGTGCGGCGAGATAGAAGAAATGGAGAGTATGGGAGTGGATCATTTGTCCGTGGTGCATGAGTTCACGGAGCATTTTGGCGGTCCGTGGAGGATCGACACCGTATAAAGCGTCTGCGGCGTGGGCGGAGGCGAGGTGGTGGCTGACGGGGCAGATGCCGCACATGCGAGTGGCGATGCGTTGGGCTTCTTCTACGGGACGGTTTTGCATAAACATCTCGAAGCCGCGTACGTCCATAACGTGGAAGTGGGCATCGGCGACGTTGCCTTGTTGGTCGAGTTGAATGGTAACGGCTCCGTGTCCCTCGACGCGGGAGACGGGAGCGATTTTAATAGTTTTTCCTTTTTGACTCATGCTTTTACACCCTTTTTCGTTTTTACAACGTTTGTGTGAAGCGCTTTTTTGAAGGTAGATGCGGCTAAACTGAATCGGAGGTATGTGCCGATGAGGTCGGGAATTTCCTTCACGATTTGTTCAGGTGCAGGGGCTTTGGTAGGGTCTTGGACGACAACGGAACCGATGGCGCCTATCATTTTAGCGGCCTGGTCATGGACATTTTCGGTAGGTCCAAAGCAGCCTCGGCAAGGTGCAAGGGCGGTTGGGCAGCGGGCTTCACAGCCCCCTTGAGTGACGGGACCGAGGCATTGGAAGCCTTGTTCAAGGAGGCAGCGTTCGGGGTCGATTTTCTTAGTACCCCAACGGATGAAGTTGGTGACGCTTTTTTCATCTTTGATGAGAGGACATTGGTCGCAGACGGTTTTGGGTTCGAGGCGGAATTCCTTGCCTTCGAGGAGACAGGTGACGAGTTCAGCGATGAGTTTGGGTGGTGGCGGGCAGCCTGGAAGAACATAGTCAACTTTGACAAAGTCGCTGATAGGGTGAACTTCTTCAAGAAGCGGGGGAACGACTTTGTGGGGAATCACACCTTTTGGGTTGACCGTGCTTACTGTATCGATGTAGACTTCTTGCAAGAGTTCGTCTTTTGTGTGAAGGTTGGCGAGCCCGGGTATACCACCGAAGGCAGAGCAGGCTCCGAAGGCGACAAGGATTTTTGAACGTTCGCGCATTTTGTGGAGGAGTTCGACTTGTTCTTCGTTGCGGACTCCTCCTGAGACGAAACCGACGGTGACGCCTTCTTTGGGAGGTTCACGGAAGTCCATGAGGACTTGGATATATTTGAGGTCAATGGC
>JAEOSK010000036.1 GCA_016840405.1 Candidatus Hermodarchaeum yapensis | reverse complement strand
TTGCAGGTATCGGGGAATATCTTATGTCCTACTTGTGAGCTGAATTGATAGTTAGCAATGCCTCTTACTCTGTGTAAGCGTTCATTATTTTGCGATTTGGCTCGCCTCGCCTATTCTACAATAACCTATCCATAAATGTCTGTCGCGTCGCTTCGGTCCCCAATGCTACCTAATACCTTGGATATGGCTTTATTGAAATCCTCTCGATCAACTATGTCCCGGAGTTCTCGGATTGCAAACATACCAGCTTCTGTACATATCGCTTTTAGATCTGCTCCAGATGCCCCTGTAGTTTTTGCCGCAAGCATACTAACATCAACGTCAGAATGGATGTTCATGTTTCGCATATGTATCTTGAGAATCGCCACTCTTGCTTCTTTGTCTGGATATGGAAACTCGATGATTCGATCAAAACGTCCGGGGCGGGTAAGGGCACTATCAAGTATATCAGGACGGTTTGTCGCCGCGATAATTCGAACATCACCACGCGGATCAAATCCGTCAAGCATGCTGAGAAGTTGCATGAGGGTTCGTTGTACTTCACGATCCCCACTCGTTGCGATGTCAAGGCGCCGACTGGCAACTGCATCGAGTTCGTCGATGAAGACAATGCTTGGAGAACGTTTACGGGCCATATAGAAGATTTCTCGAACGATGCGAGCCCCTTCCCCAATGAATTTTTGGACCAGTTCAGAGCCAATAACTCTAATGAACGTGGCTTGGGTTTCATGTGCCACTGCTCGCGCTAGTAGAGTTTTTCCAGTGCCTGGAGGTCCACAAAGCAGAACTCCTTTAGGTGGTTCAATACCGACTTTTTCGAAAAGTTCAGGATGAAGTAAGGGAAGTTCGACCGTTTCCCGAATCTCTGCAATTTGATCTTCTAATCCACCGATGTCACCATAAGTAACATCAGGACTTTCTTCAACATTCATGGCTTGAACAAATGGATCGATAGAAATGGGTAAGATATCAACAACTGCAAGAGTCCGTTGATTCAGGGCTACTTTTGCTCCGGATTCCAATTTGCTTCCTATAATGGATTCTGGATAATTAACGACAAATTGAGGTCCTGTACTGCTTTTAACTATCACACGACCGTCATCAAGAACGTCAATTACGGTAGCTGAAACTAGCGGTGGTTGTCGGAGTTTATTCAGTTCAGCTTGAAGAATTCGTACTTCATTTTCAAGTCGTGTCCGTTCAGCTGCAATTTGCTCCCGTTCTAATTCGAGTTCACGGACTCGTTGTTCTAACAATATGGTACGCTCTGCTAGAGTCACATAGTCATCAGGTGATATTGGCTTCTTGCGGAAATCCGTAGAATCGGTCATTGCATGCTCTCTGAGTGACATGCGCTAAAAGCTTTTTTTATTCCCTACCACAATTGCTTAATCCTACTAAAAGAAGGCTAGAATGGAAGTAAACTTTTAGATATTGGCGGGTAAATGATAGATTGGTGGCGAAAAAGCTTCATGGTAACCTGTGAAATCTGTGGTCGTGAATGTTATTCAACAAAGGAAATATCGCTAGAAGGGGCACTGCTCCAAGCATGTAATCGCTGTGCTGAACTAGGAAAACCTGTTCCTCGGGCAAAACCACCGAGTTCGAGATCTTCATCCATTCCAAGAACTCGATCTCATTCAGTACCACGTTCATCATCTACGGGGCGTTATCCGTCTACACGGTCTCGACCTCAAAGACGTGAGTTGGTTCCAGTTGAGGATTTTACTAAACTGATTCGAAAAGCACGAGAACAAAGAGGAATGGCACAGAAGGACGTAGCCCGTCAACTTCATGAAAGGGCCTCAGTTATCACGAAAGTTGAAAGTGGCAAGATGGCTCCCACGATAAGTCTAGCGCGGAAGTTAGAACGGTTGTTTAAACTGACTCTACTCGAAGAGGCAGAATCAGTGGATCTCTCACCTGGTACTTCGCAAAGCTCAGCAACTTTAGGTGATGTTGTACAAATAAAACGTAAGAAATCAACTTCCTAAGCAACCCCAAATGGTTTCGAAGCGTATTGAGAAGACGAGATTATTTTCATGAAATCATCTGAGTGGCGAATTGTAGTTTTAAAACTGGATCACCGTCCAGAACGTGATAAACGACTTACAACTCATATCGGGTTAACTGCTCGTGCATTCGGAGCCTCCGAACTGCAGACCTCTGGTTTAAAGGATCCAAAAATCGTTGAGACATTAGAACAAGTGTGTGCACAATGGGGTAATCAAGAATTTAGAGTAACGACTAGTGTTCAGTGGAAAAGGCAACTCAAAAAATGGAAAGAAGAAAATGGAGAAATTATCCATCTCACCATGTATGGTCTTCATGTTGACAAGGTGATATCCGAAATTCGAGAGTCGCCTAAGTCAAAACTCATTGTCGTTGGAGGTCCCAAAGTTCCGTTTGAAGTATTCAAAACAGCTGACTATAACGTAGCAATCGGACACCAACCACATAGTGAAGTTACCGCTCTCTCAATTTTTTTAGACCGGCTTTTTCAAGGAAAAAATCTGTATACGAAATTCCAAGATGCTAAACTTGAGATTCTTCCTTCAGCCCATGGAAAACAAGTAAGAGAATCTGAATGATTTTATTTACTTCGAAATCAAATAAAGCGTCTTTGTTTAACAAAAAGGTCTTTATTCCATGTAAGGACTAGTTATGTGTAGATTTATGTCAGGACGTGAGATGCTAATTAAGCAGGTTGTCATTGAATTCGCCGGTGAAGAAGCGTTTGAAGTAGTTACGCATTTGAAAGAGGATGAAGAAACGACAGATGAGGAAATTGCCAATGAAACAGGTATGCGCCTTAATGCCGTTCGAAAAATTCTCTATAAACTCTATGACCTTCATTTAGCCTCATATCGCCGTACCCGCGATAAACAAACCGGGTGGTTTGTCTACTACTGGATATTAGAACCAGAACGTATTCATGACCTTCTCCGAGAGAAAAAGAACAAGGTGTTAGAAAGACTCAACCAACGGCTTCTCTACGAAACTGAAAATACCTTTTATCATTGCAATCATGACGGATGTCCGCGACATACATTCGAAGAGGCAATGGCTAACGCTTTCAAATGCCCAATATGCAGTAACCAACTTGTTCATGTGGACAATCTACAGATAATCGGCTTGTTGAAAAAGCAAATTCGAGTGTTAGAAGAAGAAGTTAAACCAAACTAAATTGTCTCAGATTTTTTTCGCGTTAAGGAGACCTTTTTTAGGGAAGCGTTGATTAATTGAAAACGAAGCGGGCCGATAGTCTAGCTATCTGTTTGGAAGCTCTTCAGACAGACTAGAAGGCTATGATACCGCGCTTACACCGCGGTGGTCGGGGGTTCGAGTCCCTCTCGGCCCACCATAGAACCTTTTTCTATGATAACCATTCAAAAGGTTGCTCGTATTGTCCACAAACCACCTCGTGGAGTAGAGCAGCTTGAAAAAATGGTTTACCCGTCTAATCTTAATTTCAGGATTTTATGATCTTATCATGGCAATTGTGTTCATCTTCGCTACGCCGTTAGTATCAGTATTAGTTAATTATTCATTAACACCTCTTGAGGGGGCACTTTTACAAATTATTGGAGCCTTTTTTCTAGGATTTGGAATTGCCCTCGTTGTTGCTTCACGCAGCCTTGATCAGCTGCTCATAATTCCAGTTTCTAATATTCCAGCACGTCTTATTGCCTCGATAATTGTAGTTTATTATGTCTTAGTCTGGGGTATTCCATTTTCTCTTATCTGGTTTGGAATAATTGACGCGGTGTTAGCAATCTTGTTCACTAGCTTTATCCTTGCTTCAAAGGACTATAGTTTCAGTTGTGCTTTTCGAAGGAGTTAACATAAACTTATTAAAGCGCGTCATTTTACTTGAAAACAATCCGTGCCGGGGTATCCTAGCCTGGTAGGGAGCAGGCCTGCTAAGTCTGTGTCCATTGGACTCACGAGTTCAAATCTCGTCCCCGGCGCCATACCCATCAGACACCAAGCATAAATTCAACCGTGATTACTTATGCCCTTTACGCCGTTCCATTTAGGTCCTAGTCTACTTATTGGCCTGATTTTCTTTCCCCTGCTGTATCTGCCTGCTATCTTATCAGGAAGTGTAATTGTGGATTTGGAACCGCTATCGTTCCTTCTCCTTGATCTACCTGTGCTCCACTTATTCTTTCACACATTCTTAGGAGCCACAATCTCTGCGCTAATTCTTGCGTTTTTTGTTTACTTATTGCGAGGGTTTTTAGGAGAAATTATGACTGCGTTTCAACTTCCGCAAATAGCCTCTCCGCTGAATATCACGTTTGCGGCTCTTTTGGGAGCGTACTCGCA
This sequence comes from Candidatus Hermodarchaeum yapensis, assembly GCA_016840405.1. Classification (GTDB taxonomy): domain Archaea; phylum Asgardarchaeota; class Hermodarchaeia; order Hermodarchaeales; family Hermodarchaeaceae; genus Hermodarchaeum; species Hermodarchaeum yapensis. The sequence continues at coordinate 22,912 of JAEOSK010000036.1, read as the reverse complement.
TATATTGTTGGATGCCTTCTTGTATCCGGAAATGCAGCCGTTTTGGCCTTTATTGGGAAATCCCTTTCTCGGGCTTGTGTCATCTTCTACCGTGTACCTCTTTTGTATTCTCTGCTTCGTTGTGGCTATTCCAGTTTACATTTTCCAGATTTGGCGCATAAAAAAGCAGACGAAGAAATGATTAAATACCGCGAGGTTGTGGAGCTGGTTGGACGGTGAGCCTAGGCGGGGGGCTAGAAGCCCCGCAGCGCCGCTACGGGCTGGCTAAGGCTCCCCTGTACCGCAGATGCTCTCTACGGCGGGCTGAATGCCGACGTTAGGCTTTCTGACCTGGTGTACGACTCGCTGTTCGTGGCTGTGACGATCCGCCTCGGAGGATCGCTGGTGGTGGTAGGCTTTTCGTAGGAAGGGCTGAATCACCTTTAGCAGGTGAATCCAGCGAGACCCGGGAGGGAGCAGCGTAAGCCTGTACTGTAGATGCTTCCGAGATCCGGGTCCGAGACCTGACTGTGAGTACGGCACCAGAAAGGGTTGACGACCGTCGGGGCTCCCGTCCGCCCTTCTCATTTTTTACCATTCAGCTTGCTTAGAGATTCACGATGAATACATACAGCACAAATTGCCTGAGATGTCAATTCGCCACATCGTTGGCACTTTTGGAATGGTACTTCTGTTTCATTCTGAAGCACATTAATTATTTTCATAAAGCTTGCGTGAAGATTGTACTTTGATCCCGGGTGTTGCTCTTCAAAAGTATTCAGCCATTCCCGAATTTCATTACGAAGAGAGGTTTCTTTGTACGGACAAGGAGGATGATATATTGGGAGACCAAGAAGTTGTGAATACAGTAGGAGATCCTTTTCGATTATGTGATAAAGGGGTTTGATACGAGGGACTAACCATCCGGGCACCCCTTTCAAATAAGGTGTGATACGAGATAGCCTTTGTACATCTCCTCGGATGAGGTTCATGAGCATGGATTGAACTTCGTCGTCTAAGTTATGACCTAAAGCAAGTTTGTCAGCGTTAATTTTCCGGGCAAGAATATTGAGCCCTTGTCTTCGAAGAGTTCCACAAAAGGCACAAGGTGAGAGAGGCGAATCTAATTTTCGTGCCAAGTCAGCAATTTCATCTAATGTTAAAGAAAATAGCTCTTTGTACGTGGAGGTAATATGCTCAACTTGTAGCTGGCTGGTTACATTGGCTAGCACTTCTCGGCGTTCACTATCTTGCTTACCTCCCTCCTGCAAAGTGATAGCAACCACTTCAGATTGTGGAAAGCGTTGTTGAATCTCGACAAGTGTCGATAGTAGAACAGTGCTGTCTTTTCCTCCCGAATATGCAACCGCAATTCGATCCGTTCGTTGAAGCATCTTGTATTTAGAAATGGCAGTTCGTACTGCAGTCATCATAGATTCACGGAAACAATTTTCGCATAACACCTCACCGGAATAAGATCGTGAAATAACTGAAGGCCCCTTACATAAGTAGCAATATCTTTTCATTTGGTTCAATAGAGTCAAAAAACTTCGCTTAAAGAATTTCCATTTACTTAAACAAGGAAGATGGCTACTAGACCGAGATTGTGAATCAGTAGAGAGTATGTTAACGACAAAATTAATCAGAACGACCAAATACGCTTTTCTTTGTCATTCAATGTAAAGGTAATACAAAGTTTTTGACAACCCATTATCATTGAAGTGAGATATGTTGTAACTGCTGGTTATACTAAGCTTGGAAGCCAGATGATTGATATGACCAACTACCTAGAGCAGGTATTAATTTCTAAGAATTTCGTGATTACCTATGAAATAAGATGTACACGTTTTATAAAAAAATAAACACCTGCCCTTTTTCAAAAGGGCAGATGATAAAAAATCTTAGTTAACCACTTACATTGTCGTATAGATCTCTATCCAATTAACATACAGCCTTGCCGAGTAAGCACTAGTTGATGAATATTGTACGAAGGCTAAACCTTCAAGCCATAAATGATGGTTCTGTACGTCCGTTTGAAATATGACTTCTATTTGGTATAATTGACCCCAGAACACTTTGACGTTATATGGTAACTCAAAGAAGTAAGTCTCTGTTGAGTAATCAGTGAACGAGCCATCATAAACCTCGTATTCTTCAGCAATTCCTTGCCAGAGCAACCAATAAATTGAACCTGTGAATTCGAATAATTTCACTATGATTTTGACAGTTGCTCGATCATAAGAATTTTCTGCATATCCGTAAAATCGTTTTGTTACTGAGAACTCGATAAATGGAGTCCCAGAGTAGTCATCAAAAAAGAAGGAAGACGCAACAGATCCCCAAGCAACAGCGCGTGCATATCTACCATCATATTAACAACGACAATAGCAGATTCCTAGACGTTTACTTGCACTTGCGTAGTATTCGCCATAATACGCAAATCCTCCCCAGGCTTGATAATCATATGGCGCAGATAGGTGGTTTAAAGCCATCACTGAAGGTATATTCATCATCACCATAAGTGTAAGGCATAATGTTGTAACAACTAGTAACCGTTTCTTAGATACTACCATTCGGAATCCTCTCATTTTTATTTTTTGAGGTTTAATGACCTCAGCCTTTCAGTATGATTTTTGTTATATTTGTAATTTTCTCTAATTTGCTGATTTTAATAGAATTATATTACCCAATATTGTCAAATAGCCTATAAGGAAATTTTACGAGATTTTAAGTGATTATCGTGTTGAAAGAAACAGCTCTGAACTTAAGATGATGTAATGCGGAGCAAACAGTATTAGACTTTTTCACTTTTATCTAAAGAAAATGCCTAGTAGACCTGGCATGATAATTGTAAAGATGATGTTGATTGCAAGTATTGAGAGCGCGGCTATCCGAAGAAACCAGAGCAAGACCTTACCACTCTTTCTTTCCATAGAAATGGTCTTATCGATAAGTTCTTTCCAGAGCCTATCACCATCTAGGGGAGGTATTGGTAATAGGTTGATGATTCCGAGGCTTAGTGTGATTGTAAAGAACCAAAAGAGACTCTCTTGAAACCGAATTGTTTCAACTGATCCTAGTAAGCTGAAAGGATAGTGAAGCGGAAAATAATCCTGTATGAATATCCCGATGTATGCTATTGATTCGTTGTATGGTCTTGATCCTATATTCAAAGGTATTTGTGTTTCCCCGAATACAGTGACAATGATAAGGTCCCCTGGTTGTGCATCTGCCATGAAGGCTTGGAGGTCTAGAACTGAGTGTATTGATGTTCCGTTCATACCCGTGATAATCATTCCTGATGTGAGAATACCGTCTGCTGAGCTGCCAGACTCGATACCTTGGATGTATACACCACTCGGTACAGGCACCACGATTAGTGTTGCAAACACGATGACAAGTAGGGCAAGGGTAAGGTTTGCTCCTGAACCAGAGGCATATAGGCGTGCTCTTTGACTTCGTGCTGATTTAGTTTTGACGTATTCCTCATCAGGTTCGACAAAGGCTCCGAAAAAGATTATGAAGAAAAAAAGCCCAGAACTTTTCACGGGAATTTGATCAGCTCGTGCAGCAATTCCGTGCGCAAGTTCATGCACAATGATAGAAACAATGAGGGGGATTAGTATCATCAAGAAGAATTCGAAGGACATTGTAATGCCTGGGATGAGTGGGGCGACAGGTCCAGGACTCGCTGCTTGACCAGTTATTTCTTTGACGAATTCCCAGACATTACTACTTAAAGAGTAGAAACCGAAAAGAGAGAAGAAAAAGGCTACTCCAATGAAGCCTGACCAGATGTATCGCCAAGCGCGAGGGTGCCATCTGCCGATGCGGTTCAAGAGGTTATTGAATTTTTCAGTTCGAGCAAAGAGCATGAAGGGGCCAACTTCAATATTGTATTTTTCGAGATTGAAGTATGAAGCGAGAGCAATGATTACCATCCAAGCTAATAGTATCAGAAGCCAGGGTAGGAGGGGAAGAATGAATTCAAATTGAAGCATTTGTGCTATCGCCTCGGGAGTCCTCACAGTCTTTTTAATCAGTATAAATGTGTGCTGCACCAATGAGGGAGAAGCTTTTAAGAGATGCGGTTGGGGCTCGTTTGGAGAGTGTATAGCTATGACAGCAAAATTTGTAGTCGTGTTTGTTACAGTGGGTGATTATATCGAAGCACAATCCATCGCCCGAAAGCTTGTAGAAGATTCGCTAGCTGCCTGTGTAGGAATGGTTCGCCAGAGTTCAATCTATTGCTGGAAGGACGAAATAGTAGAGGATAATGAAATCTTGCTAATCATCAAAACTAGGCAAGATTATTTTCACAAACTTCGTGAAACAGTGTTGAGTGTGCATAGCTATGACGTACCTGAAATTATCAGCCTTGAAATCCAAGAGGGGCACGAAGCATACCTCAACTGGATTACAGAAAATATTGGAATAAAGTGATAAGTACTGACTAGGTTCGAAACGCAATGCCACGAGAAAAAACGGTTCGCCGGGACACAGGAAGTCAAGAAGTAATCTATGACGAAGCCCATTGGTTACTGCTTTCTCAGTTACGTCAGAGAGCAATTGTTGTTATGGCGGTTCTTGAACAAACTGGAATTGGGCCATTAATTCATGGAAGTATATGTCGTGGTGATATATCCGAACGTAGTGATGTTGATGTATACATTCCTCGGGTTGTACCCTCTTTTTCTGTCGAATTTGCTTTGACTCAAGCAGGTTATCAAATCATTCACCGTGAGTTAGTGCATTCAACTCCCTTCCACGTCATCAAGGCACACATCTTCTTACCGAACAATTCCGTCGTGACTTTTCCATTAACTAATCCTGCGCCCATTGAACTCGACTTTTATCAGTTTGGAGGATGCTTGACGAAAGAAGATCTTGAGAAAGGACGACGAGTTCCAGGTGTTGATAAGCGCCTTATTCTAATTGAGCCCATTGATGCGGGCCATATTGAATCAGCGGTTGTGGGTAATGAGATCGTGGTGGCGAAAAAAGTCGGTGTTAATTTAAAAATTGTCGAGGAACGTGTAAAGATATTGATGCGCCGTGACGAGGTCGGTCGAACAGGGGTGTATCTGAAACGTCCACTATCACCCAATGATACATTCGAATCTCTCCTTAAACACATTAGTGACCGAGATCCCGTTGTCCGTCGCAGGGTACAGAAGGGATAATCAGGAATGCCCCGCGAAATCCAACTTTCACGAGGAAAGTCTCCTTTTGTCGGTAGGTTAGTGAAAGGCTGCCGCGAATGTATGAAAGGCGCAAAATTAGTTCTCTTCATTACGGGGAACTGTTCAAAAGCGTGTTTCTATTGTCCGATTTCTGAAGAAAGACGAAATTATGATACCATATATGCCAATGAAGTTGAGGTAAGTAATCTCGATCAGGCACTGGAAGAAGCTCGATTAATTGATGCCACGGGTATGGGTATAACAGGTGGAGAACCCCTACTTGAAGTGGAAAGAACCAGTAAATTCATTAAAGCATTCAAGAGGAAATTTGGCTCAGATTTTCATATCCATCTTTACACAGGCTTGGAACCAATCCCCTTAGAGACAATTGAGAAGCTGTTGGATGCGGGACTTGATGAAATACGTCTTCACCGGTTTGAGGTGGGAGCAGACTATCCGAAATTACGTAAGTTAACAAAAGGTCGAGTAAGACTTGGAATCGAAATCCCAGCTATTCCAGGTATGTTGAAACAACTAAAGAGATTGTTGCGTGAGTTCGAAGAAATTGGGATAGACTTTGTCAATATTAACGAATTAGAGTTCACACCATTAAATGCCGAGGAACTAAAGCAACACGGATTATATTTGGATTCTGATACAATTGCTTCAGTTCGAGGAAGTGAGAATGAAGCTTTAAAGTTGGTCGAATGGGCAGCAACAGAAACTGAGCTAAATGTTCATTTTTGCCCACTTTCTTTGAAAGATGGAACACAGCTTCGAAACCGTTTCCGACGGCGTGCTAAGAACGTGGCAAAACCCTTTGAACATATTACCAAAGAAGGATTACTGAGAAAAGGAATTATCACTCCACCTGTAGGTGTTGCACTCACTAAAGTCAGGAATACCCTTCGATCTGAGTATCGGATTCCTGACAATAAGCTCTGGATTAATGAAAAGCAGAAGCGTATTGAAACTTCTACCACAATTATCAAAAAACTAGCTAAATCACTGAAAGCTAGAGCTTTTCAAGTTGGTATCGTTGAAGAATATCCCATAGCGAGTCGATTCCAGGTTTCGTATACTCCGCTCTAATTCTCAGGTAACGAAAACCTGAGAAGTGCTGCTATTCCACCTAGACCTTCAAGTTGTTTTCCTGCTTGGTGTTCAGCGCTGAATATTTCTACGGTTCCAGCTTGTTTTTCGACTTGTCGCATGATAGCTTCCATCTTGCGCCGTTGGTTGGGTTCCGATTCGCGAAACAGTTTATCGAGAACAAGTAAGGTTTCAACAGCGCCAAACTGAACTGCTCGGCTAATCTCTGTCCAACCATATGCTGTTTTCCCAGTACCTTTTCCTAAGTGGCGCATTATATCATCCATAAGTTGGATTTCACGGTTTAACCGAATTTCACTTGCGATTCGTTCGATGATCCCCCGATTGAGTGCTTCATAAATTCCGCTAACCGTACCTGTACTTACATGTTCTAAGAGGAGGAGATTCTTACTTTTTGGAACCTTGTTCTTCAGAACCTCTGCAAGTTTTTCTTTCGTGGAACCGGGTCCAACGATTACTATACGAGTGACTTCTGGTAATCTTTCAAGTAATTCATGAAGTTGGGTTGCGACCCCCGAAAACATCTGATCCATGGCATCTGCTGTTTGAATGTACTTACCATATTTGCCCCTTGCTCTTCCATGGATTTCAACACGGACGTCAATCCCCGAATCATCGATGATGCCAATTACCGCTTGATCCTCTTCTACGGCTATAACTATCAGTCGCTGTCCCTTTCGAGAAACCGCATCTTCTAATCGGCGTAGAAGAGGACGTGGCCAGCTTTCTTTGACAATTTCTATCTTTAATCCTGGTTCGATGTTGATAGTGTGATAGGTTCCATGAGAAACAAAATCTTCTGGACCCTCCAATATTTTCCCCTTTACACGAAGGCGATTTGAGTATTTGTGTAAAGCTACCTCTTCGACTGTTAATCGAATAAACATACGACGGCGTTCGCCTTTATCAGGACGTGAGGTATCGTCCACATCACGTCGTACACGTCGAACTGTCCGTGCGGCCACTTGATCACTCGGGAGGATGATATTGTATAGGTGCCATAAGTCATCCATATCCTCAGGAACGACGACGACGAGACCTATTTTTAGTTTTTTAGTCACAATTTTCACGAACAGCCGCCTCAGTAATTGATTAGACCACAATCCACACACATATTTCTATCCACTGCAAGGAAATTGGTGAATGATTAGAATTCGACCTATACAGAGGCAGGATTTCGAGCAACTAACTCAGATTGAGTTTGAATCCTTTACGGATCCTTATCCAAAGGAGTTATTCCAATTTCTGGCTGGAACTCAACCGGATCAGTTCCTTGTGGCCGTTGATACAAAAAATGAAACTGAATCCATCCTAGGTTATGCAGTGGCTGATATAGATAGAAGGAAGCAATCTAAGGTTGGACATATTCTCTCTATCGCAATTGGTAAAAAATATCAGAGAAGGGGGTTTGGTTCCAGATTACTTTCAAAACTCATTAATGTCTTGAAATCAAAAGGTTGCACCGGAGTAGTTCTTGAAGTTCGGGTTTCAAATAATGTCGCACATTCGTTTTATCAAAAATTGGGTTTTCGAGAAGTCAAGCGAAGTCGTAGGTTCTATGATGATGATGAAGACGCATTGATAATGGCTTTAAACTTGGAGGAGGAGTTGTGAAACAATCAAAGGAGCAAATGTGTCTGTTCATTTTATCTGGTGAACATGAAACACTTCCTCAAGCAGAATTATGTGCAATTTTAGAAGCAGAAGGATTCCCCTACAAGGTAATAGGGCATCAAAATCAGGTTTTGCTCCTTGAAGTTGATCCAAAAGGAGCCAAAATTGCCACAGAACGTTCCGGTTTAGTAAATCATGCGAGTGTTGTATTCTTTGAATCCCCAGCAGATGAAGTACAAATATTGGAGATGGTAAAGAACTGTGACTTTGTCGGATGGATTAAATCCAAAGACCGGTTTGGTGTAAAAATTACCCGAGTTCAACGAGAACCCACTGTTTTTGATGTAGACGAATTAGCAAGTAAAGTGGGTTCACAAATCTGGCAGGCCCTGAATGGACAAGTCACGGTTGATTTAACGAAGCCAGATGTGCTATTTCTAGGTGTAATAAATGGAAACCAATTCTTTTTGGGACCATATCTAGCGTCGCGGGATAGAGCTGGTTTTTATCAAAGACGCAGTCCACTGCGCCCATTCTTTGTCCCTAGTGCGATTCACCCCAAATTTGCACGAGTCATGGTTAATCTTAGTCGAGTAAAGCGGGGTGATATTCTCCTTGACCCATTTTGTGGAACTGGAGGTCTTCTCTTAGAAGCCGCCGATATTGGTTGCGTTCCTCTCGGGCTGGATATTGATGTCTCAATTCTCACAGGATGCCAACAAAATCTGAAGCACTACAAGGTTCCGTTCAATGGAGCTCTTGCAGATGCACGTACAATCCCGTTACGCTCTGACGGTTTGAATGCTATTGCCACTGATCCACCCTACGGAAGATCGAGCTCTACAAAAGGCTCCGAAGTGGTCGAACTCATTCAAAAAAGCCTAGATGTTTTGACAAATCACCTGAAGAAGGGCGGTTATCTTTGTCTTGCCCTTCCAGAGAAATACTTTGAAAAGGAGATCATACCTACAGACAGTTTTACTATTGTTGAAACGCATACAATGCGAATTCATCGTAGTTTAAATCGTCTAATAGTGGTATTGCAACGACAATAGTATCGATGGATGAAATGATGAAGGTTTATTTTCTTGGAGTAGGTGGCGGAATTCCCTCACAGAACCGAGCTTCGCCTGCGACAGCCATCTACTTCCGAGGAAAAATATTGCTTTTTGACTGCGGAGAGGGGACCCAGATTCAGTTAAAACGTTCTGGGCTCAGCCCTCAGCGAATTATCGATATATTCATTTCCCATCTTCATGGCGATCATGTATTGGGATTGCCCGGGTTACTATCGACCATGGCGATGCTTCAACGTACAAAACCTTTGACGATTTATGGTCCTCCCGGCATCAGATCCTTCATAGAAACAAACCTAGAGCTAACTCACACCCAACTTGAGTTCGATTTTGCAATAAAGGAAGTTGAAAAAGGAACGATAACTCACCCAAATCAGTACCGGGTAGAATGTCTCCCTGCACTTCATAATATCCCTGCATTTTCCTACATCCTTCGTATGACTGATATTCCAGGAAAATTCTATGTTTCCAAGGCTAGAAGATTAGGGATTCCTTCAGGTCCTCTACGTAAGCGCTTACAGCAAGGTCATACAATAACAACTGCAGGAGGGAAACGGGTAAAACCAAGTGAAGTAATAGGTCCCATTCGAAAGGGTCCAATTATTGTTTATTCTGGTGATACTGCCCCAAATCCGAAATTAGCCACAAAGGCAAAGAATGCAACTCTTCTCATCCATGATGCTACTTTTTCTGAAGGACACAAAGATAAGGCGAAGGAATTTCTCCATTCTACTGCTGCGCAAGCAGCACAGATTGCTTCTAAGGCAAAAGTAGAACAACTTGCATTGATTCATATTAGTCCGCGATATGTTTCATTTGAAACACATGAAAAAGAGGCTCGAGAGATTTTTCCGAACGCCTTTGCTCCTAATGATTTGGATGTCTTGGAACTAAATCCAAGTCGAAAATTCCTAGCTCGATCTTGTTAACGAAGGATTTTCCAGGTTTCAAAATGGCCATCAGATTATTCGAGTTTGAGATCGTTTCGAAACTTTGGTCTTCCCTTAATGGTTGGGGGGCTGATATAATCGATAACATCTTGGATGTTGTTGGCTTGTATTTCAACACGAATTGGTCCCATTGCGGTGTAATCGGTTAAGTCACAGAGATGAAAGCGGTTCACAAAGGCTGCCTGGCGCTGTACGGCAAAAACTAATTCATTATTTTGAACCAATTTGAGAAGCTGTTGTCTAACCGCTTCGAGAATCCGTTGTTCACGGAATTTTTTTGCGAATGCGGCTATTGATTCAGGTCCGGTAGCGTAACCTTTCATAGTTTTTGATTTTTCTGGTTCCTGAAATACTTCGATTGATGCAGGAGGGCACAGATTCAGCAGAGCCTGTTTGACTTTTTCGATATCCTCTGTGGGTTTGACATCAGCCCACAAAGTGACTGAGATCATCTAGCAGCCCTCCAGTCAATTAGTCTAATTTGAATTCATCTCTTAAAATCTGAAGAGTCTTTGCTTTCAACTCTTCAGGGTCGCCCTCATTAACAATTACTAGATCTGCTTGAGCAATCACACGCCCTATTCCAATGTCAAGTTCGCGAGCATCTCTTTCATAGAACGCCTCTTCTGTTAAGGCATCATCTTCTCGACCGCGCTCTTGAAGACGGGCGAACCGAATATTGGGAGAGGCATGAACTGCAATTACTTTGACATGATTAATAACTCGTTTAAATGCAGAAATTTCGGCTTCGCTCCTGGCACCGTCAATTACAATATGTGGACTGGAAACTTGTTGCAGTTTTTCAATACATCTTTCGGCAACCACAGCCGGGCCATACTGATTTCGAAGTTCGATCATTATTTGACCTAATGATTGAGGAGATGCTTGGAGTTTTCGACAGGCGACTTCTTCACGAATCACATCACCCATCACAATCACAGGAATGTCCAAATCCGAGGCGACAGTGAGCCCAATGGACTTACCCGAGCCTGGCATTCCGCAAAAAATGACAGCAGTTTTTACTTGCAAGGCAACCACGATGCTTGAATTAGGATTTTACTTATACAGGCGCTTTTCTTTCGTGGAACGAATTACTTCAACATGTTTGAATGTAGACTCATCGATGGATGAGAGCCCCTTTGAAAGCGCGTGGTGAAGAGCTCCTTTGAGTACCCTCTCTTTCAAATCACGACCTGAATAGCCTTCAGTTCTACGGGCAATCGCATCCAAGTCAGCTTCAACAGGCATTGGAAGAGTAGATGTATACTTTTTAAGAATTTCAAAGCGTTCATCGTAAGTGGGAAGCGGAAATTCAATTTCTTCTTCAAAACGGCTTCGAAGAGCAGGGTCCAAAAAGTCTTGACTGTTGGTTGCGGCAATCACAACAACGCCTTCATGATCCTCGATGAGGTCAAATTGTGAGATGAGAGAGTTTACTACTTCGGTAACATCTCCACGAACAGATTGGAATCCTCGATCGAGCCCAATTGAATCGATTTCATCAATAAAAACGATACAGGGCTTATTCCGTGCAATGTCCTCGAAAAGTTTGTTGACCTTATCTGCCCCTGCACCAACGTGTTGTCCAATAAGTGATGTTGCTTTGATGTAGAAGAATTCGGCTTTTGTTTCCCCCGCTAGTGCTTGGGCTAACATGGTTTTTCCAGTTCCAGGGGGTCCGTGAAAGAGGACGCGTCGTGGGGCCCATTCAGCGAAGCGTGAGGGGTTGGCAATGTACTTTTGGATAATGAGACATTTAGCCTTGGCGTTTTCGTGTCCGATTACATCATCAAATCTAATTTGCCGGGACTTTGCTGTACTAATTTTGGGAGGTTCGATGAGGCGGATTTTTGTATCAGCCACGATGTGTGCTTCAGTTGGCGTAACTGAAACAACTTCGAACGCGAAGTCAGGAAGGAGCAATTGGTCGAAGAGATAGTCATTGAGTTTGACTTTCATTCCCTGCCACTGATCGACGGCGTATGCGTTGAATAATTTTTCATCTCGAATTCTGAGAAGCGGGTTAACTGAGGCATTATTTACTTCTAATGGATAACCTGCGGGTCGCAGAATAACTTCTCTTGCGGGGATAATTTGTTGTGCGAGAGGGTCACCGTGTGTTCGAGAGATTTCAGCTAGCGGTTTCCGCGTGCGTGATGATTTCTTTGTCTTCAACCAAGCAATGCCTCCCAAAAGCAAGCTGTTCGCTCTTGGTAATGGAGAATGATATAAAGTTTCCCCATATCTTTAGTGTAGAAAATCATGAGATGATTATTAATGGCAGGAATCCGCTGCTTTTTTGCTGTTGAGGTTGATGATCCAACAATAACTAGACACATTCGAAAAAAACAACAAGATCTCCAATCAAGCAGAGCCAAGCTAAAACTAGTTGAAGAAAAAAACCTCCACTTCACTCTACACTTTCTTGGAAATGTTGACGAGGGGCGAATCCCGGAGCTTATTGAACTTCTTGAAGAGGTGGAGGGTGATTCTTTTGAAGTTGAACTGGTTGGTCTTGGTTGCTTCCGACCACAGCGACCTCGAGTGATTTGGATTGCATGCACATTGGGTGCAGATCAACTCATTCACCATCAGCAGTTTCTTGGAAAGCAACTTAGAGCGCATGGATTCCCATCAGAGAAGCGAAAATATTCTCCTCATCTTACGATTGCTAGAGTTCGTGGTGGGGAAAACCGTGCTCAATTAATGAAGCTTGTTGATGAACACAAAAACTATGACTTTGGTAGGTTTCGAGTCAAAGCGATTAAGTTGAAGAAAAGCACACTAACACCGAAAGGTCCCATTTATGAAGACTTGGCTGTGAGAGAGCTATATGAGGTTGAGTAAGAGTATTTCAACTCGAAAATGGTTTTGAGGGAAAAAGCAATGAAAATTCTTGTAACAGGTGCAACGGGATTCATTGGGCGTAATCTTGTAAGAGCTCTAGTAAGAGAGGGCTATGATGTTGCTGCTTTAGTAAGAAGGACGAGTAACGTTAAAGAACTGCCTAAGAAAATTCGATTGATAGAGGGAGATCTGCGCGATCTTACTTCTTTGAAGAAGGCAGTTGAGGGAAAGACCATCGTCATTCATTTAGCAGCCTATTTTGAATTTTACCCAAAGGACGTAGATTTTCTCTATCAGGTTAACGTTGAAGGGGCTCGTAATTTACTCACTGCCTGTATCGGATCAACAGTAAAGCGATTCATCTATTGTTCAACCACTGAAACAACCGGAACAGTTGCGAATCCCCCAGCAACGGAGGAGACCGAACTACAGCCAATGTATGAATATGGAAAAAGCAAGATTCAGGCAGAAAATGCGGTCCGAGAGATTTCAGAAAAAGCGGGATTCGAACACGTTATTCTTCGTCCTGTAGGAGTGGTAGGTCCAGGAGAGTTTTACATAGGATTTGAAACCATCAAGGCAATTGCCAATCAAGAAATCTCGATGATTCCCGGTGACGGACAAAATCATATCATGTATATCCATGTTGATGATGTTGTGAAAGCATTTCTCATTGCGTTGGAGTCTAAGTCCGCAAAGAATGAAACATTCATTATTTGCCCCGATGAACCTTTGACCTATGAAGAAGTCTTCAATGTTGTTGCAGAAATGTTGGGCGTAGAGCCACCGACAAGGAAAGTTCCAGTAAGTTTTGCAAAGATGGGCGTTGGATTGATTGGCTTCTTCAAACACCGGGGAAAAAGAACTTTTCTTTGGCATATGAAATCAGTCGATGCATTGAACAGCGAGCGTTGGTATTCCAACGAAAAAGCCAAACGAATGCTAGGTTGGAAACCAACAATGACAATGGAAGAGACATTTCAAAGCGCAATCGAGTGGTACATATCAGAAGGACACCTTAAGAAAGAAGAGGCGGACTAAGAAAAGGAAGTGAACTACCCCTGTATTCATGCAGGGGCTTTCATCGAGTCCACCCCCCGAGGAATTTGGGGTAGGGCTGTATGTCGATGCAAGCCACGCAAGAAATCTTGTAATGGCTCCTCGTTCACAGGGGGTTGCTGCAATAGGAACCGCACCATCAGGTTCACCGCCGAGACCAAAATAATTACCCCCAAATCAATCGCCTGATACCGACCATTGTCCACATACGTGGGAACCGTTACCTCGAAGATGATGGCGACAAACCATCGACGTCGCCGGTCCGGAAAGAGTTCTACTTGTTTGACCCGCCCGTTGAGAGGCAGTAACCAAGGCAACTCAAACTCCAGCTCAACTCCCGAGGGGTGACGGTGGGCGAAGCGAATCCGCTGGTTTTCAACGTCCAAGTTGAATCCGGATTGATTATAACACAGGGTGGTAAAGTAGTGCTTACCTTTGAAGCGGGGAGGTCGGGCCTGTAGGTCGCCGCGACGCCAGCGGGCAAAGAAGGACTTGTAATCAGCATCGAGACGTCGTAACACCATTTGCAAAACCTTTGAATAGACCCAGGTGTATTCGGGATATTTCATCTTAAGGGCGGGTAGGGCGTTTTATTGCTGCACATACGTGATGTGAGTACGTGTCGTCGGTGGCTTCGTGCGATTCGTTTCCCACTGGTGGCGTCGTTCAGTTAAAGCGAAGTTATAGAGGAGCCGACATTTTTCGGATAACGCCCATAAGACCTGGGCTTGTGCCTCCGTTAGGGCTATTCGTATTTTTCGTGTCAGCAGCATCGGGGTCATGCTAAGACTTCGAAGGTCATCGGTGTTTTTTCAGTCTAAGGGAGGGGTGCCGATAACTATCTAGGCGATTCACCCCGTCTTGAAAGAAGAGAACTTCTCGGCAAATAAGTTAAAAGGAAGTGGGAGTTAGGAGACCAGCCCGTGGGCCGGTGGTCTAGATCCCAACTGGTGACTACCACAGGCTAGAATGGTATGATGCCTGCCTGGGGCGCGGTTTACTTGAATTGAAGTAATCCCCCTATCAGGTGATCCCGCGTTCAAATCGCGGCCGGCCCACCACTTTTCTATTCGTAGATTAGAGACTGATCTTCCACCAAGGTTTGAGATCCTTCTTCATTTCTGATAATAACTTGCCCAGATATTTCCCGATACGTGGATCCTCATCGGGTGGGTTTTCATCAACGGGCTTACCCTTTCCACTCAAACCTACCAGTGTGTTATAGACTGATTCTGCCAAGGCTTGTAGGTCGTAACCGCCTTCGAGAAACATGACAACTTGTCCTTTACAGTGCTTTTGAGCTACTTCGACGATAAGTTTTGAAGCTTTGAGAAAGGCTGTGGCGCTGAACTGAAGTCCTGTGAGATAATCGCGGAAATGTGCATCATAGCCAGCAGAAACTAGAATGGCCGTCGGTTTGAATTGTTCAGCTATTTGAGGAAGGAGAACGTTGAGTCCTTGAAGAAAAGAAGAATCAGTTGTTCCGGGAGGGAGGGGGAGGTTGATGTTATAACCTTTACCCGGACCTTCTCCAACTTCTTCGATATAACCGGAATAACCAGGATATAATGTTCGTCCGTCTTGATGAAAGCCTAGATAGAGGATACGTGATTCGGTGTAGTGGATTTCTTGAGTTCCATTACCATGATGGGCATCAATGTCTAGGATTAGGACCTTGCTGTCAGAAATGGTTGCAGTAATATGCCGGGCAAGTAGCGAGATATTATTGAAAAGACAAAACCCACGGGCCATCTCCGCATTGGCATGATGCCCAGGAGGACGGACTAAAGCAAAAGCATTATCAAGATTTCTTGCTTTGATATCTTGCCAGGCTTTAATTCCAGAACCAGCCGCTAGAAGTGCGGCATTCCATGAGCCCTTTGATGCACGCGTATCAGAATCAAATCGACTTTCTCGATCCGAAGCAGTGTGAACCAGGTCAATGTACTCTTTAGGATGGACTCTTTCCAATTCGGGAATTGTAATTGCAGATGGTGTTTCCAGTGTAATATTAGAATTATCGAAGACTTTGCGTTCATTTAGATATTCCATAACTGCAGTGAGGCGCTCAGGTCGTTCGGGGTGCCCAAACCCCATGTCATGTTTTAAACAGTCAGGATGATAAAATAGCCCAGTAGGCATGACTGAAACCCCATTATTTGAAGCGTGCTAGTCAAGTGTCAGTTGTGTTTGCCGGGTAGTTTGACGCCGTGTTGCCTTTAACGCTTGTTCTTCTTCGGGGTCGATAACCCCACCACATTGTTGTTTAATTGATTGAGCAATTTGAGGACCAATTGTAGGAACAGCCGCAAGTTGAGTAATAGGCGCATCTCGAATACGGTTCTTCGACACGAACCCAGCACGAAAGAGAAATCGCGCACGTACACGCCCAATTCCTTGGAGCTCAACCAGTTCTGCTAGTTCTCGTTTTACACCATATCGGACTCGAAGTTCTAACTCCTCTAATTCCGGAATAACCTTCTGACAGTCAAAAAGTGGAGCAATCTCCTTGCAGGCATAGAGAAGCCAAGCCTGTGTGTCCACAAGCCGAAGGAGATCACCTGATCCTATCTTGAATTGGTTAATGAGCTGGTCCTCAGGGAGTTCTTCGACCCAAGCTTTTGCAAGAAGGGCTGTTTTAACTTCAGCTAGAAAGAACTCATAACGATCTCGGTGATACCGCGGGTCTGGAACAGTCACTAAGAACTCATCGATATGTTCGATTACATAGTCATGGAAGCGTTCATCTTCTCCGCGTCGAAGGTAGAGGTTAGCCATATCTGGTGTATGGCTAATCAGATGGAGGAAGGAAACATCTGTTGTTTGGTCTATTTGTTTGGATGCTTTAGTAAGACCATCGCGTATTATGACAGCGGACTTGGGGTCAATATAAAGTTGAGAGGTGCGTCGACCGAATTTTGTAGCACGTAATCGCGAACCAGACTGTACTAAGAGATCCTCATCTTTGAGAAATTTCACAATCAAATCAATCATATATTCGACTTCATCTGGATCTCGTTGGTGACCAAAGAAAGTTTGGCGAATGAAGTTCATGATACCCTCCTTGTCAGAAGCGTAATTCATGGCGATTGTTGAGAGTACATGGCTCCGCAGAGCTGATTCGCTCGCAAGTTTTGATATTATACTTTCAGGTGAACCCAGAATGTAGTAGTCTAATAGGAAATCTCGTTCGCTTTCATTGCGTGAGATGAGGATTGCTGTTCCTGTAGTATCATATTTTGGTCGACCAGCTCGACCAGCCATTTGTTTGTATTCAAGTACTGGAATGGGCTGGTAGCCTTCTACCCTGTCAAAACGTCGATATTCCCGTATGACAACAACCCTTGCAGGAAGATTCACCCCTGCCGAATTATGAACAATGAATCCGTCAGCTACAAACATATGATCATGGTTTTCCGATGGCGGTAAAACGATATCAAACACCGTTGAAGCAGTGTTGACCGTTTTTATCTCTCGAATCTTATCCCAGAAAATGTCGTTATCCAAGTCACGTGACCGCCAAGTACCTCTCAGCGATTTTTCAAATTCAGTCAGGCATAAGGGACAATGACTCTCATTAAAGAAATTTAAAAAATCTTGATGAGTTATCAGATAGTGTGCAAAAATCCATTTTCCAATTTCATTGAGACTCCAAAACCATTCCGTTTTGCTTCGTTTCCCAATCTTCCGCTTTGAAATTAACTCATAATGATGATTTAGCCTAGTTTCTTTCTTCCGTGGGTTAAAGCCTAGTATATTCTTAATTTCATTTGAACCTAACTCCTCTTTTTCACCGAGAAGCTTAATTATCGCATACTTTTTCTTTCCCCATTCTTTCTGACTCTTTGAGCGCCCCAAAAATAGTGATTTGAAAATCCGATAATCGCATTTGGGACAACTAACGAACAAGATGTTTTCTTGAAGCTTAGAAACTAAATTTTGTAAATCAGTAGCTTTCCTTTTGATTCCAAAACCTATGTGTTTGTTAAAATCTAATATAGACTGATTCTGGCCAATTAGTAACTCAAAATACGGACTCGTATCATATTCCTTTCCTGCGTGTTCCATTTTCCCCTTTCTTCGTGATCTAAGCCGAGATACAATTCCAAAACGTAAGAGTAGCGTCTTTGCTTGTTTAATCAATTTCATTGAGGTATTGGTAAAGCCAATTTCCTTTCCCTTTGTGACATACCCATCAGTATCAAATAGACCCCGCAATAGAGAGGCAACCGATGAGTCGTCCATTTTCATTAGTTTCTGATGGATGAATTTTCTATTTCTTTTTTCAACTCCACAACGAACTAAAAATTCCCTAAACCACTTATTCTTCCCTAAAACTAGCTCCGGAATTCCATATGTATAATTTCTTCGTCTAGTTGATACCGATAGGTTAGCACAGGTTTGCTCAACATGATCAATCACTTCATCATCTTCTCCGACGATTGAAGGTGAGCCATTATACCTGATTACACCCTTATTGAATTCAGCTCCTGAATACCCATCGCCTAACATTAATCCCAAAAAAAGTGAAAGGTTCAGATCAATTTTGCAATCCTGTTTGTTGGTTTTATTATCAACTACAAAATCTCTGACATAGCATGTTTTAGGTTTTTGAATGGTCACCCTTCTAGCTGTAGCAAGTTTATCGGCTTTCTCAATCTCATTTGCTGGAATGATTACTCGCTTGTTATTTCTTTTTACTAACATTCGATGACTTGGAGTAACTTGGATATTATATCCTGAAACAGATGAGAACTCAATTAGTGGATCCGAATTTTCCAAACTAACAATTTCAGTCGCTTTTCCTGGAATAAGTCGATTTTTTGATAGGACGTAGATTTGATCTGTTTGATTGAACGCTGTTACCTTAGTTTCATCAAGTTCATGCCAAATCTTAGTGTTGGGACCTAAACACAGGGTTGGTGTGGCACAGATTACTTTGATGAGAGTGTTCTTGAATGCTTCTTCGATTAGTTTGCGTTCAGAATATCGTAGACCGGCATGATGAAAGGCAACGCCGGCTCTAATCAAACGGGCGAGGGTATCTGTTACTTGTGTGACTTCGCCAAGTTGTAGCAATTTCTCTGCAATATTCCCCAACTGTTTTTGTTCACTTTTTTTGAGTCGTGGGGCAACAATTGATCCGAGTTTTTGAGCGGTTCGAACCGCGGAGCGTCGCGTGTTGAGAAAAGCCAAGAGTTGTCCTTTTTTTCGAAGTACACTACGGGCTATATCTCCTATAGGAAAAGCGGTGGCAGGAGCAAACCTATCCTCTTCGCCGTCACCAAAGAAGACTTTACCCTCATGATAGACTCCTTCTCGAAGGGATACGGGTCGCCAGTCACTAATGACTGCTGTCCCTTCAAGCCATTCAGCAAGTTCTTTGGCATTATCGACTGTTGCACTTAGTGCAAGAATTTGGGCATTTGGTGCGATTTGACGTAATCGGGCAAGAACCACTTCGAGTGTGGGTCCACGTCCAGGATCATTGATGAGGTGAACTTCATCAGCTATAACGATGGCAATTTTTGTCATCCATTTTGCCCTGTGACGTAGCAGTGAATCAGCACGTTCGTTAGTACAGATCAGAATGTCATAGGTTCCATACTTTTCCTCGGCTGTATCATAGTCCCCGGTTGTGATTCCAACATTCACACCAAGCTTCGAATATGAGCGGAATTCTTCGAATTTCTCTGAGGCTAGCGCGCGGAGGGGGCATAGGTAAAGGGCTGTGCCTCCTTGTTCCAGAATTGATTTCAACATACATATTTCAGCAATGAGCGTCTTTCCCGACGCAGTTGGTATTGCTAAGACCACATTTTTGCCGTCAAGTATTCCAGTTTTTATCGCTTTTTGTTGGGGGGGATAAAGTGTCGTAATACCCTTTTCCAAGAAATAATCCTTAACTCGTTTTTCTAAAGGTAAATTGGCAATACGTTTTATCGCACGTTCCCACCTATTGGCTAGGCGCCCTTGATGTACTTGAGTTTGTTAGGTCGGGGTTCGAAAATTAAACCATCTTTATCTCTCAGTTGAAAGATTGCTTGCCTGACAAAATCTTCTGAGATGCCATCAAGTTGAGCACGTTCAATTAATTTGTCTATTGGAACTCCATCGGGGGTTTCTTTTTCAAGTTCGCGTATCATTGCTAGGATGGTTTGGAGTCTGTCGCGCTGGGATTTGGCTCGTCCGATCATGATGTTGTCAATATCATATTGTCCTGTTTCTTGATCAAAACCGACTTGTTGGAGAGTAACTTGGACAAGTCTAACTGCGGCTTGCGCATCTTCTGCGAGGACTTTGTCCCGTAATGCCATCTTTGCATGGGCTTCTGCTAATCGGATGAGTGATTCTAATTGACGAGCAGTAATTGGTACAGGCGCATTCTCACGTTCACCCGATTTTCGCATACCGAGATAGAATTCCTTCATCACACTAAGCGCCTCATCCGTAAGTGTCGGCGTTATACTCCTACGAGCATACGCAATGTATTTCCGAAGCAAATCAGCACGAATTGGGGGATCTTTAGCTATCCCTTTTTGCTGGTGAAGTTGAATAATGTGGTCGGCGGTTCGTTCATCACGTTCAGTTTCGGGTAAATCTGTTAAGACGAATATTAGATCAAAACGAGACACCAGCGTGACAGGCAAATTGATATTTTCAGAAAAAGAACGCTCTGGCACATAACGACCTAAGTTCGGATTTGCCGCAGCCAATATTGCAGTTCGAGCATTCAAGGTCGCCACGATACCTGCTTTAGCAATAGACACTGTATGTTGTTCCATTGTCTCATGGATAGCAGTCCGATCTTGTGGTCGCATTTTGTCAAACTCATCAATACAAGCCGTTCCGCGGTCAGCAAGAACGAGGGCTCCGGCTTCAAGGGCAAACCCTTCAGTGTCTGGATCACGGAGAACTGCAGCAGTTAGTCCTGCAGCTGTAGAGCCCTTGCCTGATGTATACAGACCACGTGGTGCAATTTGTGCCACATACTTAAGGAGCTGTGATTTGGCTGTTCCGGGGTCCCCTACGAGGAGAATGTTGGAGTCGCCTCTTATTTTCATTCCGTCATCAAGAGTTTTGGTGACGCCACCGAAAAGTAGTAGGCAGACGGCTTCTTTGATGTCGGTTAATCCGTAGATTGAGGGGGCTATTGAGTTGACTAGTTTGCGGTGAATTAAGGGGTCTTGTGCTAATTCTCTGATTTCTTCTTCTTCTTTGGGTTCAATTTCAACACGGTCTGCTTCACGTTCTGACACTGCGACGTAGTTGGTTGCGAGAAATACGCTAAAGGTTGGGGCTTTTCGTCGAGACCGAGCGGTTACATCTTGGGTTGAACGTAAAATGCCCACAACTCGACAAGGATCACCCGGGCGGGCAATATCCACTAAATCTTCTTGGAGGATGCAATCGAGGGCGCGAGGAAGTGCACCGGGAGGAAGCTCTTCGGGTTTTTCTTGGAGCCGGATTTTTTGCCAATCAACAAACTTCGATCGTTCAGGAATGAGTTCAAAAGGGCCTTTACTTCGGCAAGCATCATTTGTACATAGGGATGGAGCTATGAATTGGTTGCCTTGGGGTACATAGATAATTTCTTGGCATTGTCGACATTGGAATACACCCTCAACAAGAAGTGGCTTAACATCGCTTACTCGTGTCACCAAAGCATCAACCATAATGAGTTGTCCGATATGTTCTGATCGAATAAACCGAACTGAAACACGGTCGGGTACTTCTTTAAATCGTGCATGCAGGTTCTCAACCGTTTCCGAATAATCAGGATCAACGATTCGTAGAATGCGGCGAATCGCAGCAGATGCTCCGTCTATGGCTCTTTTAGGATCTTCTTTTGTGGTCTCAGCAAGATCTGGATCAAAAGTAAGTAAATGGTTGAAATCAATGGGCACTGAGATGAGGTTTTCAAGGCTCAAGCGTCCTATGGCATCATGGTAGGGTGTGTCGCCCTCTTCGGTTTTATATGACTTGAGGAACTCTTCGAACCGTGCGATAAAATCAATTTCTTCAGTCACCGGTCTCAATCTCCAATACTTCTGTTTGCCATTTTCGTAGTAATTTTACTAATCGGTCGAAGAGCCAGCGTTCTTCTTCAGTCATTTTCTTTTTTGTTTCGCGTAATCGCTCCTCGCGTAGGGATAATTTCATTATTTTTAAAAGTCTGCTGTCTAACAGGTCGCGTAGCAGGTTCTCCATTTTTGTCTGAGCTGCTAATCGAACATCATTTGGTGACGTTTTATTTTGATATGCAAGGTGTTCGATACTATTTCGAACTTGGTAGTAAAAGTCGTGGTCCAATGATTGGAGAACGGGTTCCCCTGTTTCTTGCCATAGCGCCTTTTGTAAATCAGCGACTTTAATGCCTGGATCTTTCAGTTGAGCTAGGTTGGAAGAAATGAGCACGTTGGCTACCCAGCGTGGCACTAATATTTCACGACCTTTTTCGACTGGTCCATAAGTGGCGTCTTGTGTCTTAAATTCGTCAAGAGGTTTTAATGCGGTAATGGTTACCATTGTGTTTTCATATTGGAAACTAATTGTATCATTCATGCCAGGGGTTGCCATTTTTATCTCACGAATTTTATCGTTTTTTAATAAGAGCCATTATCTGTTGATTGCCGTCGTTGAAGAATTTCTCCGACTCGTTCATCGAATACTTCGACAGGAATGTCCATGAGAGTTAATCGTGCTCGACGACCGCGTTGTCCTTCCCCAATGCTCTCCACTACTTTTCCAATAATGCCAAGGTCTACCAGTGCATCCATGGTTTTTCTAAAGGTTGGTAGTGCTTGTTTTGTGGCGCCATATTCTTCGCAAATTAGTTGATAGCCATCATAGACTTTAGCAATGGTGGTAGAGCTGGCTTTCTCTAATTTGAGTTGCCGTGAAACTGCTGCAAGTACCAGTATCTCTTGGTCACGGAGCCCGTATAGCACATCAGATCGTAATTCCGAATAGACTTCTTGTTTGGCTCGTCGTATTAGGTCAGGAGTTATGGGGCGAACGTTATAGCGATCCGCAGCTTTGCCTCCCCAGTACAACATTTCAATGCCGTGGCGAGCATTTTCTGTGGACG
>JAEOSK010000061.1 GCA_016840405.1 Candidatus Hermodarchaeum yapensis | reverse complement strand
TTATTGCTAGTTGCCGGTTTCATTACCACACCCGTCTTTGTACTGTCGCCAAACGGCATCATCATCATTGTCTGGCTTGCAGTCGTTAACACAGCCTTAGCTTTCACACTCTGGAATCAGACAATGCAACGACTCACAGCACTCGAAAGTACAATCATCAACAGTACGATGCTAGTGCAGATAGCGATACTGTCATTCGTTTTCCTCGGAGAGATAATTACTCTTCCCAACTGGCTAGGGATTATTCTGGTTATGACCGCAGCGATGTTAATTCCAATACTTCGAACTAAATCTTAGGACAAATTCAGCGAATAAGGCAAACTTCGACAAAATTACTAAAAGAGAACGTAGAAGAAAGAGTCTTATTCCGATGAAAGAATGTATTCAGTAGCCATTTCCGGCGGGGTACTCTTGTGGAAACGCTGAGCGAGGAAGCAGAGGTTCAAGCTGCTCTGTTAAACTATCTCTTAATGGTGAAGGAATTCTACACGAACCTCTATACGCCAGATATCATGACAAAGATGGAGGCGCTGCTTTATGTCGATGAGTTTCAAAAAAGCCCTGAGCCTGTGCGTCTGGCGCGAGCTGAGAAACTCTGGTTGAATAAGTTGTTTGCGTCTCTATCGGCAATTGAGCGAATAATGACTACAATTGATCGGTGGCGTGACTGGTTCTTTAAACTCTTGAGAAATATGGATTTTGATGAGGAAAACTTACGGAAGCTGTCAAAAGGTCAGGAGACGATTTTAGAAGAGCTTCGAACGCAGAATATGGATGAGGGGTATATCCGGTTAGTGATTAATAATGCAACGACGGATTTCGTGGAACTGATAGCAGAGACTCGTCAGTTATTGAAAGAACTTGTTGAGCTCGAGGACTTTCTTAGTAGCTTGAAAAGTCCGGAATTAGAATTGGTGGAACAACGACTCAACAAAATGAAAGAAGTTCAATACTTGAATATGCTCAATCAAATGCAACAACTGCTGGCGGCTACATTTAATGCATCGACCCAGGGCGATCTCTTGCGAAATCTTGCTGCCCTTTTAGATATGTTTAACGCGTGGCGTCGTATGCTTCAGATGGAGGATCCAACTCTCGATGATCCGAAGGCCATGCGATTATTCATCAAAGAGATTCGTGCGAAAATTAACTTGATGAGTGAACTCACACAGTCTTTCAAGGGCTTTGTTGATGCTCGTAGTCTTGCTGATTATTATGTACGCCAGGCTGAGCTTTCGACTATTCGAATGATGCTATCCTATGGTGGGAATGCAGAACAATGGTGGGTCACATACCTAGAGGGCAAACCTGAGGACGTTGCAGGGTTTATTCCGAAAACCCTTGACCCGCATCAATTGCTCATTGGCGTCACGCATAGTCTAGCGTTTCTAGAAGATTTGGATCAACGTATGTTTCCACAAATGCCGAGTATTAAATCCACGGTGCGTCGATTGGGAGAGTTCTTGCAGAGCCCTACAATACGACTGTATGAGGAGATCACGGAACATCGATTGAGATTATGGGACGAATATCAACCCCAGTGGACTGATCTTCTCGTGAAATTACGTGGGTGTCTTCATAGGCAAATCAAGAAGATAACCCCCTAGGTTGTCCTTTTAATAACTTATTTGTTTCAAATCGTTGGCATCATTTTGATTGTGGGATCAATTCTGCTGCTGGGGAAGCCTTTTATTCAATATTGAAGTGTGAAACTGATTATCCATGCAATATGAGGATTCGAGATGAGTGCTTCTGTGGAGGAAATTCAGCGACCAAAGCTGAGTTTTGGACTCATCTTGGTGTCCAATGTTATTTGGATTTTTGGTCTGTTCTTGTATGTCAACTTCATTGGACTCTTTATGCGGGACGTGTTAGGGGCGAATTCTGTTCAAGTAGGCTTCTGGTCCACTGTCTTTTCCTTGAGCATGATGCTCTTTGTCGGGTTAAGTGGAACGTTAACCGCGAAATTGGGAGCAAAACGGACGATGTTTCTGGGTTGGATTGGTATCATTCCGGCACCGATTATCTACTTGTTTGCCCCCACTTGGCAAATAGTTCTGATTGGCGCTTTTTTTGAAGGTCTCAGTGGGTTAGCTGGAGCACCAATTGGGCCTTATGTTTCTGCATTGTCACGGGGGTCTAGAAGGGGTCAAGCTTTCACTATTTTGGCTGCATCGACTGCCATCGGAGGGATACCAAGTCCGGTTTTAGGCGGAACCATCATCCAACTTTTCGGGTATCAGACTTTATTCTTCATTGTCGCCATTCTTTTTACAGTAAGCTCGTTTCTCATCATTCCCATTTCGAATTTAAGACAGGATAAAACAGATGAAACGCAGAAACGGAGTTGGGCGTTTTTTAAGAACCGGATATTCATTTTTTCAACCCTTTTGTGGTTCACGATGAACACGTTAGTCTTTATCACCCAGATTTTTGTGCCCCTATATCTCTCTGACCGGTTTGGGCTGATTGAAGCACAAATAGGAGCGCTAGGTTCGATAACTAATGCATGTGGAGCTGTCATCGGTCCCATATTGGGTTGGCTTGGAGATCGGTGGTCCTATACAGGTTCGTTAACATTACCAATTGTAGGGACATTAGGATTTTATGGACTCCTGATCGTGATTCCGAATGCAGCGTTTCTCCCATTTGTCTATGGGTTCCGCGGTCTCGTCTATGGATTGAATTCACTCACAAATGCGATATTATCACATTATATTCCAAAGGTTCAACTCGCAGATTCCTTATCCGCGTATTATCTTATTGGAAGGACCCTCACACCCATTACACCAATTATTGGGGGGATTGCATTTGCGTACAATGCTACATTACCGTTGATGGTTTCAACGGTATTGATGCCCATTGCTCTCATTTTTTTGATACTTCTCCATCGAGCTAGTGTCAAAGCAGAACGGATTGAAAGAGAAGAAGTGGAGGAAGTTCCGAGTATTGTTAGAGAGGAATTGCATCCTCCTGTCTGACGTTTATACGTATTCTTCGAAAACATGTCCGGTAATGGCTACAGCCACCCGGTTTAACCCGTATATCTGATAGAGGGAGGTTTCGATTTCTTTGGAAATGGTGAGGGCATCGTCGGGGTGTCCGTTTTCAGCCATTGCTTTGACGATTCTTAATTGTTCAACACTCCGAGCCTTCTTTCGTTCTAATTCGCGTGTGACGTCAAGGGCGTCCTGATACCGTTCAGCCTTGGTGAGAACATGGGCAATTTCAGTAAGAGCAGCAATCCGTGATCCTTTGACTTCCAAGCGCATCGCAATCTGGAGAGCTTGTTTCATCTCGCCTAATTCTGCCAAGCCGCGAGCTACTTCGATTAAGGCGTCTGGTGGGACATCGTCATCCATTCGTTCTGTGACTTGTATCGCCTTCTTGATTTCTTGGGCTTCGACCAGTACACCAACAATTTTGGAGATTAATATTGCGCGGGCATATCGATTATCGATGTTTCCGATTAGCGCTAATGCCATGGATTCTTTTCTATCTTCAACGAGAGCGCCGATTAGTGGAGCGAGGATAACGGTTTGATGGTCTTCGTTGTTTACTGTGCCGAATAGTTCGAGTGCTTTGGGAAGTTCGCGCATTCGAACAAGGGAAGCACACACTTCGCCCAATGCTTCTGGTACCCATCCTTCATCTTCAATATTATCAAGCAGGTTTAGAGAATCTGAAATGCGATTGTCTTTTGCCAAGGTGACGATGGCGCTACTTAGTACTCGACCTGCTTTTTCCTTATCTCCCAGTTTCTCAGCTACTTGAACTGCTGCTGTAATTTGTCCTTTGATTGCAAGGGCTTCAGCAACAGCAGCTTGAGACTGTAAGCGGCGAGTTTTACTTTCTATTTTCTCAACGACTTCTAATGCGTCATCAACTTTTTCCAAGGTGGCAAGTGATCTTGCGATTCCATCCAGAACATAATCGCGATCTTCTGCATCTTTTAAGCTCAAAGCCAACTCGACAGATTCTTTGTGGGTTTGACATCGTCCTAAGGCTTTACCGACAATTGTGAGTGCTCGCCAGCGGGGATTACCGGGATTAACACCCTTGGCTAAGGCCAACGCCTCATTACATAATTCCATTGATGCGTGAGCAGAACAAATATCGGCTTTAGCCAACTGCTGATCTTCTTCATTAAGATCTTGGGCCATTTTACTAGCATCGCGTAGAATTTGTCGCGCTTGTCCCTCAGGACTGTCTTTTTTCTCTTTCTTGTCCTTTTTCGATTTGGGTGCCTTCGATGCCTTTTCTTTTTCTTTCTTCTTATCTTTGAGTGACATCGAATCCCCTTAAACAAATCATCTTCATACTTGCGAGTATAAAAAACAGTACACAATTTCCTTTATAGTATTTTGCCGATATTCAGAGTAACAAACATATCATGCAGGACATTTCAAAGTCACAGGGAGATTTTCACGTCATTGTTAGTTCTGTGAACTAAAAGCCTACAAGAATACGTATCACTCCCTTAGTTCCAGACACGATTATTTCTGGTCTAGGTGTTTATGGACTAGCAGTTTGAATGTGTGATGGCGTTTTCTGGGCAGTTTTGCACACAGGCGCAGCATTCGACACATGCATCGATGTTGGGCGCCGTAGCCTTACCATCGACAATTTCAAAGACATCAGAGGGACACACATCTTTGCAGACGGCAGCCCCCGTACATTTATCATAATCGACTTCGAGGGTGAAATCCCCTTCTTCATTCTTCCATGTTTTTATGGTCATTATCTGGAAACACCCCTACCAGGATTAGTAGTGGTTTTTAATGACCTTCTTGGAAGTCCTTAAAACTTTACCTTTTTTCTTACAAACCATTTAAAATGTGTTTAGATTCGATCGAATCGTTTGAGCACAATTAAACATTGCAGCGTCGTTGAAACAATATCATCAGAATCATCTGAGGAGAGCCAGTGGCCTTCCGGTCTTTGAAGCGCAATCAGCGCAGTGATGAGGTGTTGAACCACTGGATCATCCTTTGGCGCTCCAGCCCAATAAAGACATTCTAATGCCCAGCTAAGATCAGTAGCATCCCAGTCAGTATGTTGATTGAGAATGGCAAGGGCTGATTGCACAATTGGATCATTAAAACCTCTTGTTGGGGCAAGCACCGCAATAGCCAACCATGTGACTATCAATGGACCTTCAAATCGACCATCCTCTCGGCGATACTTCAACAGGAACGCGCGGGCTTTCTTGACTTCGGGTGATGAACCTTCACCAAGACGTGTCAATGTATCTGTTATTGCCCCGGTAAGCCAGAGTTGGGTCACTAGTTGACCAGGTTGGTCCCAGAAAGGTGGATTGTAAGAAGCCAAGACAGGGTTCTCATCCCAATACCCCTGGGAATGTTGAATTGATTTCACGAAATCTAATGTTCGTTGGCAGACTGGTTTCGTGGTTAGTTTCGTTTCAGCCATGATTTTCATCATCATTGATGTAGGACTCAGACAATATGGATTACCAGGTTTTCGTTTATAAGGAAAACCACCTTCAGGGAGTTGGAGGTCCTGAAGGAATTTTACGATTTCACTAGTATCCTGACTTTCTTCTAAAATCAATCCAAGGCGAGCTTGCTGTTCCTTAGACCCTTTTCGTTTCACAATCTCGATGGCCTGGCTGAATGGCATACTATCCCATTTCTTTCACCGATAGCTCTTTAAAGTTGGTGTGCTCTACGAAGCACCCCAATTGAACCAAACCTTGATGGCGATGACCCAACTTCGATATCAGAACCGCTCTGGTCAGGACATTGCAATGGACCTTTCCGAGTCCCAAAAGTCACTAGACCTCTCTGAGCTCGATATCATCACTATCGATTTATCCGCCATTGAACAATGTCCTAAACTTGAGGTCATAAACCTATACGCCAACCACCTTTTTAGAATCGATCTCACACCGCTCCAACACTGCAAAAGCCTGCAAGAGCTTCATCTCAGTGAAAATGAATTAACACAACTTGATCTCTCCCCACTCCAGAAATGTGTCAACCTCCAAATTTTGGAACTACATCAAAACAAACTAGAAGCACTTAATCTTAATCCTCTGATGCACTGCACACAGCTTCGACGCTTTGATTTAGCTAATAATGACTTGACCTCAATAGACTTACGACCCTTATGGCACTGCACCCTTTTAGAAGAATTTGACCTTTCGGAAAACCAGATTAGCAAAATTGACCTCACGTCCTTGCATTATTGTACACACCTCCAAGAAATCGATGTTTCAGGGAATGACCTCGATCAAATTGATCTCACACCTTTATGGAATTGTAAAAAGCTCAGAAGCTTGAACCTTCGCAGTAATCGCATCCAATCCATTGATTTACGGGCGTTGTATCATTGCCCAGAAATCACGGAGCTTGATATCAGTAAAAACCGATTAGACCATATTGATTTAGCCCCGTTATGGCATTGTCGAGAGCTGGTTGTCTTCTGGCTAGCGGAAAATAATCTCACGAAATTAAACTTGGTTCCTTTGTGGCATGCAACAAACCTGAAAGCCTTGAATATTACTCAAAATAATTTGTCGCGTTTAGACATTTCTCCGATTTTGAAAGGGCAAGAAGATTTCAAATTCTTCGTCGATAAGGATGTCCTTCTAGTGGCAGAGGAACGATTGAAACCGTTACTTTGGAAAAAGACGCCTACATCTTTCCAGAAGCGTATAAAGTCCATCAGTTGGTATGGAACTGTTATCCCTATCGAAGTCGAAGAAGCTGAATTACCCTCATCACTGCCAATTAAGGAACCAGTAGTAGAAAGTCGCCCAATTAGCTTAGAAACACTGGGTAAGGATTTCATTATTCACCTTATGAACCAGGGGTGGGTGGTCAGTATTATAGCTGAAGAAGGAATCACCTACCAAATCACCAAAGAAGGCGAAGCCGCACTAAGAAAATTCGGTATTGACCCCACAAATTCCGCTTCGGAGAAATAGGGTCACCGCAATCCTTTTAGGCAGTTACCAAGTTCTGCAATCCCAGAGCGCGAGAGAATACTGTGCGCCTGAACCCTTGCGGCACAGACTTTTGCCATCACAAAACTTTGAGAACACATTACAATTACACAATAAGGATTGAACAACAATGGTCCGCGTAAAAAGTCCCGAAGAAATCCAACGTATGGTTCAAGAACACCCCATGCATCTTCGCCGGATATTTAGTATCACTGCTCATATAGATCACGGGAAGAGTACTGCCTGTGACTATCTCATGCGTCGTGCTGGACTTCTAAGCGACAGCTATGCTGGTCAAGCCCGAAAAACCGATACTGACGATGAAGAGCAAGAGCGTGGAATCACCATCTTTACCAGCGTTGCACTTCTCAATTACAAATTCGAAGATAAAGACTACTTGCTTGAACTCAACGATACGCCGGGCCACATCAGTTTCACGGGCGAAGTTAGCCGGGCGCTTCGTGGAAGCGATGGTGCTGTTCTGCTCGTCGACGCTCTTGAAGGTGTAATGACCCAGACTGTCACCAACATTCATTTGGCCGTTGGCAACGAGTGGACGAAACCCGTGTTATTCATTAACAAAGTGGACCGTCTCACCAAAGAATTGAAGCTTAAACCTGACAAGATTATCGAACGCTTCGGCTTAATCATTAAAGAAGTCAACGAGCAAATTGAAGCAGTGGCACCTGAACAATTCAAGAAAAGCTGGCAAGTCAACCCCGCTGATGGTCGAGTGATTTTTGGTTCTGCAAAAGACGGATGGGCATTTACCATTCCCATGCTCAAAGCCAAGGGTGTTGAAAACGCCCGATTCATCATTGAAAAATACGATGATGCCGTTCGAAACGATACCGATGAACCCATCAAATGGCTCCGAGAAAACTTCCCACTCGATGATGCTCTTCTTGAAGTAATCATTTCCCATCTTCCTAGCCCCGATGAAGCTGCACCCTATCGGATGAAACGTTTATGGGGTGACCGAATCGACGAGGTTAAAGATGTCAGTAGCCTAGAAGAAGCCGGTGATGACCCAGCTCGCCAAGCAGCATTTGGAATGCGAACCGTTGACAGGAACGCACCGCTCGTTGGCATGATCACCAAAATCTTCATTCACCCACGAACCAAACGCCCAACTCTCATTGGACGAGTCTTTAGTGGAACACTCAAAGAAGGTGACGAAATCTACCTGCTCAACGCTAAACGCAGTCTAAGAATCCGCCGACTCGGTGTTCAAGAACTTGACAGCCTACTGCCGGTGCCAATAGTCCCTGCAGGCAACTTGTTCGCTTTGGAACTCCCTGAGATTCAACCTGCAGGTGAAACCTTCGTCCACATTGAAAACAAGGACTTCCCACCCTTTGAAAAAATCCGATATGTTTCTGATCCAGTGGTAAGTCGAAGCATCAAGCCTGATAATCCCCAAGATCTCTCGAAACTGGGCGATGTGGTCAGGAAGTGGGTGCTCGCTGATCCCACAGCAGTATTCCGAAAGGATGAGGACAGCGGCGAGTATATCCTCAGTGGGATTGACCCGTTGCAAATTGAAATTCTTACTAAGCGAATTGCTGAAGAAATCAATATTGTCATCGGTATTCCCATCACCGTGTACCATGAGTCACCCATGGGAACTGGTTTCCGTATCCGTACGAAGTGCCCTGAAGCCCTAAACCGTATTGAACTCCAAGTTGAACCACTCAAAGCTGAAGTCATTCAACTCATCCGAGACGGAAAACTCGACGAATACATGGATGAACGTGTCCAATCCAAAGTTCTACGTGAA
>JAEOSK010000060.1 GCA_016840405.1 Candidatus Hermodarchaeum yapensis | reverse complement strand
CCATCATCTTCAGCCCCGCTTTCACACCCACTGCCCCTGAACTAACTATTAATCGGGTTAATTTTTGTACTTTTAATTGAAGCTCCACCGCTTCAGCAAATCGTCTGGCTTTTACCTTCGAAAGCATATCCACCCAAAGGTCACCAATTAACTGGGCGCTAGCTAGGATGCAACCAGAGCAACCAGAGGCCAGAGCAGGGTAAACTACCTCGTCATGTCCAACAAGCACCTTGATCTTCGATCCAACTTTTTCTAATACCGCTAGGATGAGTTTGAGTTGGCCACTAGAGTCCTTCAATCCTACAATATTATCAAGTTCTGCTAAGTCTTCGACGATTTGCCAGGGCATCTCAAGACCTGTACATTGAGGAATATTATACAAAAGAATCGGTAAACCAATCTCGTTTATCAAGCGATAATGTTCGTAAAGGCCACGAAGTGTGGGACGCATATAATACGGCGTAACTACTAAACATGCGTCAGCTCCAACCTTTTTTGCATATTCAACAAGTTCAATCGTGTATTTCGTGTTACTAGCACCGGCACCCGCTATCACGGGTACTTTACCCGCTGCTTCGTCAATGGCAATTTCTACGACTCTCCTATGTTCCTTTGGGGTCAAACTAGTGAATTCTCCTGTTGTACCCGCAGGGACAAGACCCGTAACCCCAAGGGTATCAATGCAATGACGGATTAAACGGCGAAAAGCCGGTTCATCTACCTTAGATCCATCTTTTGTGAAAGGCGTGACTAATGCTGGATTCACGCCACCTGGTTCATATCCCATTAATTTTCCCTCTGCAGCATAATATCTACGGTTTAGGTATTGCCAAGTCTTTTGGTCCAAGTTTCGAGAGTTTGGCTTCAGGATAGTTGTCTTGGATAATATTCCGTACAATTTCAGCCCATTTGACCTTTTCACGGGCTAAATCGCTTAGTCCTTGGACAGATGACCAGGGTGTGTACAAGGCCATGCTGGGTCCGGGTTCAAATTTATAATAAACCGGCTGGACGCACCGTGTGATTTCTGGCGAATCGTAGAAGCGATTGAAACCTCCGAAACTTGGCATCAAAATGATGTGGATATCAATAGGAAAGTCAGTAGCTTGGCGAATGGCAGCAAGTTGTGGCACGCTCATGTCGGCAACCGGGTTGAAACTACCGGCTCCAAGTTCCTCCAAGAGTTTGCCTCCAGCTGGAGATGCGTGACCTGCGAAAATACTGACTTTAAACATGATGTCCTTTGGGATTTCGCCAATCTCTTTGAGTTTGTTTAATGTCCATAAGAGCCCTTCATCAATAACTAAAAATCCTCGAAAACCCAATTCGATTCCTCGATTGATGTCGGTGATGACTTCTACTAGTTTATCAGCTCCACGGAATCGCATTCCTGAAAGGGCTCCATCAGGAGTGACTAGTTGTCGTCCGATGTCCCAACTCGTACGGGGTCCGGGGGTCAGAATGACCTCCATTTGAGCATCATAAGCCATTTTAGCAAATTGCCGCAACTCTTTGTCATCAAGAAAGGTAGCACCCATTACAACGCTGATCAATCGGTGAACCGGAATGCCACGCTTTTCAGATTCATCAATAAGGGCTTCTAACACCTGGGGGCGTTCCACTCCAGAGATTTCGATACGATAACCAGCTCCATCAGGGAACCGCTTTTCACTTGTAGGTAAATCGTATGCGTCTTGGCCAGGTAACCCAATTTTCTCTAAGGCTTTTCGAACTTTTTGAAATGATTTGAGATTAACCATAATTACAACCCTCGAATAGTGAGGTTTTGCCTACTGTTGTTACAAAAAGGTTTCAGTTGTAGCGACAAAGGAGCTTTTTTCTAGCATTGGTACTATCTTCTTAACTGGCTCCGTCTTCCTGGCTATCTTAAATCCACCGAGGCCTCCGTATCGGAGCTGCGAGGAAAGTGGATTCGGTCAAGATGGAGCCACATCTTCATCTTTCAACAAAGCCTAGCAAGAAGGGATTTTCTGAGGTAGGTTCATATTGAATATTGATGGCTTAATCACCCCTGCACTACTCGTCGACAAGGACAAGTTAGTTCGTAATGTAGCATCGATGGCTGATAAGGCTCGTAAGAGTCGAGTAGCTCTTCGTCCACACATTAAAACTCACAAATGTATCGAGATTGCCAATCTTCAAACTGAATACGGCGCTCAGGGAATTACCGTATCGACTTCAGGAGAGGCAGAAGCATTCATCAATGCAGGATTTTCCGATCTCACGCTAGCCTTCCCACTAGTACCATACAAAATTCGACACGCGTTACAATTGGCTCAACGCGCATCGCTGAACGTGTTGGTTGATCATCCTTCCATAATAACTGCGCTTGAAGCAGAATGCATCGCCGCAAATCAAACAATGACTGTCTTGCTTAAAGTGAACTCGGGATATCCTCGGTGTGGCATTGATCCTGCGCAACGGGGTTCAATTACCCTAGCCCAGCAAATCAATGATGCATCTCATCTCACCTTTGGCGGGATTTTGACACATGCTGGACACGCCTATTATTCAAAATCTCGTGCAGAACTGAGCTCTATCGCAGAGGAAGAGCAAAATATTATGCTGCAATTTACACAACGACTCCAAACCGAAGGACTTGACCCTATCACTGTGTCGATAGGCGCAACACCAACAACAACAATAACTGAACGATTTCAGGAAGGGATAACCGAGATTCGCCCAGGAAACTACGTGTTCTTCGATAACACTCAAGTTATGCTTGGCGTCTGTGAACTCTCAGACTGTGCCCTTTCTGTACTGGCGAGTGTAGTAAGTGTTCAATCTGACTATCTTGTGATTGACGCTGGGGCTTCAACCTTATCCAAAGATGTTGGAGCCTCACACATTGATCCCAATCAGGGGTATGGGGTAGTCCTCACGTCAATTCACGATGAGACCCCAACACAAGCAAAGATTGTTAGCTTATCCCACGTGCATGGGAAAATTCAGTTTGACAATCGTTCTTCTCATTCTTCTTTCACACCTGGAGATCTTATTCGCATCATACCCAACCATTCCTGTCTCACAACCAATTTGTTTGACCACTACTATATCATCGACGGCAACCGAGTCACCGGCACTTGGCAAATTCAGCGAGAACGGTTACGCACTCCACTATCCCACTCAGAAAAATAGGGAAGCGTTACAAATCATGATAATGGAAGAGGCTATACCGCCTGTCTTTAAGAAACGCTTTCAAGTCCTTTTAGATGACGAATACGACCACTTCATTGAAAGTATCAATCAGCCTCCTGCTCATTTCATCCGAATTAACTCGCTAAAGATCAACATCGAATCAGGGCTACACCGATTAGAAGAGCTGAACATTTCTGCTACGCCATTACCCTGGTATTCTGCAGGATTCCGAGTCTCTGGTAATTACAAACAACTTCCTTTTACCAGAGAATATTCACTTGGCTATTATTACATTCAAGAAGGGGGAAGCATGCTTCCACCTTTAGCTCTTAATCCTAAACCGCACCATCTCGTGTTAGACCTTTGTGCTGCTCCTGGGTCCAAAACCACTCAACTTGCTCAAATGATGAACAATCAAGGAGCAATTATTGCGAATGATCGGGTGTTCCGTCGAATCACAAGTCTCGGACATAACCTCCAACTCTGCGGAGTAATCAATACCCTCGTGCTCTGTGAAGACGGCCGCCATCTATCAACTCGGATTCCCCACAAATTCGATCGTGTTCTCATCGACGCACCCTGCACCGCTTCAGGACATCTTCGCAGTAAACCTCACCAATTCAGCATCAAAGATTTTCAACGAATAAAAGGCATTCAAACTCTCCAAAAAGGACTCATCACATCTGGGTTCCGGTTGCTTAAGCCCGGTGGTCACTTGGTATATTCTACCTGCAGTCTACATCCAGAAGAAAATGAAGCGGTCATTCATCATTTACTCAGTCATTCACCAGATGCTGGTATCGTTCATCCCAATGTTCCCGGTTTAAAGAGTCACCCAGGACTGACTCATTGGGAGGACACGCAATATCATGAAACCCTCCATGACTGCCTTCGCGTTTATCCCCATGAAAATAACACGGACAGCTTTTTCATCGCTCTTATCAGGAAAGAAAACTAATGCGCAAACCGAAATCCTCACCACTAATTGTTGACGAAGAATGGGAATCACACGTATGGGATCTGCTTTTTACCCAATTTGGCATTCCCAAACTTAAAGGATATCGTTTTCTTCTGTCTGGGAAAAAACGCATTCGCCTAATTAGTGAGGTGGCAAGCACACTTCTCCCCGATGTTCCATACACTGGCTCATCAGGGCTCTATATTGGGGAATATTCTCCCCGCGCGGTTCGCTTAACAATGGATGGCGCCATGCTTCTTGGCCAATATGCTACAAAACAGATCATCCATTTGACAGCTGAGCAGGCTAAAGAATGGATGCAAGGCGAATCCATTAATTATGAAAACAAACAAAGAGGCTATGTAATCGTATACCACAAAGAGGATATCTTAGGCTGTGGAAGCCTGTCTCAAGGCATCCTCCACAGCTTTGTGCCCAAAACAAGACGACCTAAACACCCATAATAAACAACTGGTGGAATATACAGCATGGCAGTAACCATTACGGTTCATGGTGGCGCTGGCGAAATCGGCGCGAACAAAATCCTAATCGAAGATAAAGGACATGAAGTAAAATTCTTCCTCGACTTTGGGAAATCTTATGAAACCATGCGGGAGTACTACGATTTTCCCATTTCCCCCAACTCCCTTGAGGAGCTTATCCAAATAGGCGCAACACCGGATATACCTCACCTCTATAATCAACCTGAAAAGAAAAAGCAATCCACATCTGATATCGACGCCGTTCTCCTTTCTCATGCCCACACCGATCATAGTGGCTATATTCCACTTCTAAACCGTAGCATTCCAATTTACATGGGAGAATGCACACGACGAATATTTGAAGCCCGAATACAAGGCGCAAGGAAGGTCTTTGATACGGACATCGAAGGCCTTACAATCGAAACCTTTCGCACCGGCGACCGGATAAAGATAGGCAACGTGGAAGCGTACCCGATTCATGTAGATCACAGCATTCCAGCTGCCTATGGTTTTATCATTCACTGTTCTGAAGCCAATATCGTTTACACTGGTGATTTTCGACGGCACGGAACTCGCCCACAATTAACCCAAGATTTTATTAATGCCGTACAAAAATCCGGAAAACCTGATGTTGTATTGTGCGAAGGAACTAACATAGCAAAAGCAGAGTTAGCGAATGAACAAGAGGTCCAAAAGAAACTCTCAATCATAATCAAAGAATGCCAAAGCTTAGCCATTGCTGACTTTTCTGAAGCCGATTTTGACAGGTTTAGAACGGTCCAAAAAGTAGCTGAAGAAAATAATCGTGAACTAATTATCGAACCACGTCGGATGTGGATTCTTTACGCAATCAACCAGTGCCGGGAACTACAAACACCCAGTGTCGTTAATAATTCACAAATCCGGTGGTTTGACTCAGAGAAAAAACGAATTTCAAAATATGAACGATTACTTAGAGAAGCCGAACCGGAAGTCAAAGAATTCGATGGACGGGCTGTTACAGCTAAAGAATTACACAAACACCCACAACGATATGTCTTCTGCAGCAGTTTCGGCAGCATCAGCGCTATACAACGAATTAAACCGCCAGCATCTGGTATCTACATATTAAGTGCCTCTGAGCCATTTAATGAAGAAAGTGAAATCAGTTTCGATAAACTCCTCAACTGGTTAGCACTTTCTGGACTGGCAATGTATACTGCCCACTGTTCAGGGCATGCACACCCAATCGATATCCGTCAAACCCTCGAAGAGATGCAACCCCGCCTAGTTATTCCGATACATACCGAAGAACCTGAACTTTTCCAAAAGTTCGTCAAAACCAGTGGACTTTCTTTCCAAATTCCCAAACAAGGTCTTCAGATTAAAATTGCATGACGATTGTCATTCTATGATAAATTTGCCTGACCCGAAATAGATTTTAGAAGGGTCACAAGAACATGCCGCATTATGTCCTTTCTCCGCGGGAACCCAGCCAAAGCCGCCGCCAAGCATGAAAAACGAGCTCGTGAACACCAGGAACGTGGGAATGAACAAAAGGCTGCCGATGAATGGATCGCCGCTGGACGCGATTATCTTAAGATACCCAATTATCCACGAGCGTATGATGCCTTTATCCAAGCTGCTCAGTTTTATTTAGCCGTAAATGATGCAAACCGTGAAACCGCGGCGCTGTTCGCCGCTGTTGATGCAGCAATCGCTGCCACTGATTTTGAAGCGGCTGCAGGAGCCCTTACCCAAATCGCACGAATTGGTACCCGAAAGAAGAATAACCAATTGCTCCTTCGTGCCTATGCGGTGCAAACCATTATACATATCGCTGGAAATGATTTGTCTAAAGCAAGAGAAAGTCGCCGTGAAGCCCTCAAGATGGAAAAACGGTTAGGTCGTAAGAAAGCAACCCTGCCTGTCTATCAAGTGGCTTCAGCTTTCGTTGACCGCTTTATTGAGGGAAATACAGTTCCTGATGACCAAACGCTTCCTAACCGATTTGACGAATCAGAAAATGTGAAATTAGTCATTTCAAACCTCCTCGTCCTCCATAACGACACAATGAAAACTAAACTCAAACTGGTTCTTGGGAAAGAGGAAGTGAAAATCAAGGAACGTGTTACAGGACATGTAGCATTTTCTTTTTCGATTCCTGTCCAAGTAATTGAAACAACCCTGACTCTCCCCTCGAATATCGCTTGCTTGCAAGACCCAAAAATACCTGAAAAAACCCAACGTAAATTCAAACTTCCTTTCGCCATTGAACCTCGGTTACCTGGTGAATTCGATGTGGGGCCTTTCACAATCTTGTTGCAAGCCAGACACCAGCAGTTCTTAATGAAGTCCAACATAGTCCCGCTAAAAATTATTGCAGCAAAACCCCGGCTCAATGTCTCCGCTGAACCCACCTCAACACCTCACTCACAAGAAGAGTTTGAACTCCTTTTACGGGTGGAAAATGACAGTCATGGTGACGCATCAGATGTTGTTATCACAATTACACTTCCACCTCATCTTTTGATCAAAACAGGCACCCTGCAAAAACGAATTGTCACCTTACACCCACAACAACATGTCCAATTCCCTCTCTTTCTTATTGCTACGAAAGCTGGTAACCTTGAAGGAATCATCAAATGTGATTACAAGGGAGCGAGTGGTCGGAGTCGAAAAATCGAGGAGAAATTTTCGGTGAAAATTCTTCCACGGGTACCTAAGCAAAAAGATTAATGAGTTGGCTAAACGGCAGTCACCACGTTAAGGGGTCATTTCAATGCGCGCACTCCTTCTTGCCGGTAGTGAAAGTAAACGTTTGTGGCCACTTGTTG
Organism: Candidatus Hermodarchaeum yapensis; assembly: GCA_016840405.1. Lineage (GTDB taxonomy): Archaea > Asgardarchaeota > Hermodarchaeia > Hermodarchaeales > Hermodarchaeaceae > Hermodarchaeum > Hermodarchaeum yapensis. The sequence continues at coordinate 1,374 of JAEOSK010000060.1, read as the reverse complement.
ATACAACCCCCAAACCCTTGTTAGATGTTGGGGGAAAACCAATCATCCAGTGGATAATCGAGGACATGCGGTCAGCTGGAATCCGTGATATCATCGTCTCTATTGGCTATGGCGGTGATCAAATTCGCGATTTCTTAGGACGCGGACATCACCTTGGTGTTAAAATTGATTATGTGGTTCAGAAAGAACCTCGCGGAGTTGCTGGGTCAATACTTGTGGCTAACGATGAATTACAGGGAGAAGATGCCTTCTTCGTTGTTAATGCTGATATCTTGGGTGACCCCAAAATGTTTCGACGAGCTCAAAAGCATTACAAAGAGCTCGATGCTGAAGCAGTAGTAAGCCTCACACTCACTAATACGCCCCAGTTCTATGGGATTGCTGTTATTGACGAACGTGCCCGAATGAAACGGTTAGTTGAAAAGCCCCAACCTGAAGACATTCAAAGCCGCTATGCAGTTGCAGGGATTTATGTTTTCCAACCCCGCATTTTCGACCTCCTCGAAGAAACTAAAGATCTACCCTCCGCCCTTCAGCACCTTATTGACAATGGCAAAGCCGTGTATGGTTCGGTCTGGGAACGAGATTGGGTGGAAATAACACGCCCTTGGGACTTAATCCGGGCAAATAGGTTCGTTTTGGACAAGGTGCTAACAGGAAAAGGTTCATTCATTGCAAATTCAGCCGACATCCAACAACCCAGTCGAATCGAGGGGTCTGTACATATTTCTGAAGGTGTTGTAATCCGTCCTCACACAACCATTCGTGGACCCACCTATATTGGACCCAATACCTACATCGGAAACAACGTCTTGGTCCGAGAATATACTGCACTGGGCTCAAATGTTCTTGTAGGCTTTGGAGTTGAGATCAAAGAAAGTCTCATTTACAGTGAAAGCAAGATTGGGCGCTTATGTTTTGTTGGTGACAGTGTAGTAGGACATAATGTGGACATTGGTGCCGGAGCACAGCTTGTAAATCGACCGGTTACTGGTGAATCTATTACAACCATAATTAAAGGAAAGCCTGAAACTGTTCCTCGCATCAAATATGGCGCCGTAATTGGAGATAACGCGATCTTGAGCCCTAATGTCTCGGTATATCCTGGAGTTAAAATTGGTGTCAACTCGGTTGTACTTCCAGGTGCCATTCTCTCTGAAGATGTTCCCTCAAACACTGAAGCTCGTACCCCTCACAAGGTGGCGTTCCGCGCTCTTGACTCTGGAAAGGAGAAAAAGACTTAAAGGGTCACAAGTTGTCCGTCCTTCTCGGTGACTCGGAGTGGCGGTTGTTCTTGCATACGTTCTCATCTTAGCTAAATCTGGACGAGAATTCGATATTATCGAAAGCTTGAAGGAATTCAAACAGGTCAAA
>JAEOSK010000035.1 GCA_016840405.1 Candidatus Hermodarchaeum yapensis | reverse complement strand
AAAATATCAAGGCTCGTCTCCATAGTCGATTCTGGATAAACAGTTTTTCGAAGCGGTATTTACTCAACCCAATGAGAATAAGTAGGATTCCAAAAACGAGCAAAATGATATCTAAAGGAAATCTCAAAGATATTGGAATGTGTGGAGGAATTGGGAGTATACCGTTCACTAAGACCCAAAAGGAAAAATTTGCTGGAGCCATATCGTATTGAATGATAAGAGAAAAATCAGAATGCCATACATAGAATTCACGATTGATTGGTTCATTTGTAAGATTATAGAAATTTGGAACGGTCTCGTTGTGGGTAGGCGTGGCAAAAATGAGTGTTACTGACGAATTATTTGTGTAGAAGTTCCTGATTTCAACTATGAGATCCCAATAGATATCGGGATCAGGAGTAACGACAAATTCGGTGGCATTTTCGGATACGGTACCAAAATACGGAGCCACCTCACCATAATACCGTCCTCCATAACCGTGAAGTGTTAAAGAACTAGAAGAGACAAAAATGGGAAACACAATTGTTGATCCAATGAAAAGGCAACCCAGACCACAAAGCGCCAAGGCTACCATGTAATCGTGCCTGAGATTGCTGTGCCTCAAGAAATATTCACTCCCTGTATTAACAGGACTTCCTTCTTCAAATATGAATTGGTATCGGCTATCGCCATTTCTGTAAAACCGATGGTTCTAAAAGTAAGGTGAATGTGCTGGGTACAGCAATCAAGGGAGTCTGAATTCGTGTCTGACGTGAAATACAAGAGTGCCTCTAGCTACCAATTAGCCGCATTACGCCGATATCCCGGTGTCACTCTTTTAGCGACAGCTCTCGCACTTTTTGCCGCCTATCTGACGACTCTCCCAGCTTTGATTGTTGGAAATGCAATAGATATCCTTGAAACTGCGGGTTTTACACCAGCATTCGTTAGCCAAGTTCAACTCATTTTGATTGTCGCAGGTGCCTTGTTTGTTACAATCTTATTGGTAGGCTATGCTTTTGCAGTGATAACCTTGCGATGGGAACGGGATGCACGCCAGGAATTTTTCGAGTTGGTTCAGGAAAATAGCATGACGTTTCATGACCAAGTTGATAGTAAACAATTACTCGCAGTTGCAATGCAAGATGTCCGCTGGGTTCGATTCTCGTTGAATCCAGCTCTACGAAATATCATCACAGCAATTGGAACCTTAATCATCGCCATTTTCTTACTCGCATTGATCAGCCCATGGCTAGGACTCATCACACTTGTTGGCGCCCCCCTGTACCTTTTCTTTGCATATCGGTATGCAGTGAAAGTAGAGCCCGTAAGGCGTGCTCGTTCGGAACAAAACGAGAAACTCACCGCTGTGAGCCAAGAAGTCTTTCGCGGTATCGAAGTAGTGAGAGCCTTTGGCACAGAGACGGAAGAAGAAGAGAAATTCAGCAAGATAACCGGAGTTTATGAGCAACTCACAGCGCGTGAAGGTCGACTTGCATCCTTCTATATTCCGACCTTAATTCTAACCGGAATCACTGCAAGTACCTTCATTTTCGGTGCCTTTCAAGTAATTACCGGGGTCTTCACTGTGGGGACATTAGTGTCCATTCTTGGACTTCTTGCGGCGGTCGAGGGATTTAGCTTCATGCTTCCCCGATTTCTACTCGTTATTCGAGGTGGTCATGTCAATGCCCAACGGATTATTAATCTACTCAACTGGAAAGATCCATTGCAAGAGCCCAAACAGCCGTTCACTGATGTTGACTGGACTGGTGACATTGTCTTCGATAATGTGAGTTTTCAATATTCAAACGAAAACGGGCATAATGGAACCTATTCACTCAAAAACATTAACTTCACTATTCCCAGTGGCTCTCGTGTTGCCCTCATTGGGGGACCCGGAGGCGGAAAAAGTACCATTCTGAAACTGCTTTTGCGCCTTTATGATCCCACCAAAGGACGCATACAGATTGGTGGCGTTGACCTCCACAATTTAACAACACGGGATGTTCGAGCTGCTGTTGGTCTCGTAGAGCAAGATATCTTTCTCTTTCGAATGAGTATTCACGATAACATTGGCTTTGGTCGTGTGGATGCCAGTGAAGAAGAGATCGTGGAGGCAGCAAAAAAGGCACAAGCACACGAATTCATCACCCAATTACCCGAAAGCTATGACACAATCATCGGAGAACGGGGAATGACCCTTAGTGGTGGTCAACGTCAACGATTAGCCATTGCCCGTACCATTGTCCAAAATCCGAAAATCCTGCTTCTGGATGATTCGGTCAGTGCCATAGATGCAGAAACTGAGTTCTCCCTTCGAAAGGCATTAAATGAGGTTATGAAAAATCGAACCAGTGTCACAGTAACTCAACGACTCCGAACACTTCTAGAATCAGACTTGATTTTAATTGTCGATAAAGGCGAGCTCATCGCTTCGGGCACCCATGATGAACTGATGCGTAGTTCACAGCATTACCAACGAATTTTTGAGAGGTTACCCGGCGCATTATCTTATGTTCGAAGATTAAACCAAAAGGAGGAGGGAAACTAAATGGCGATTCGTCGAGGTCCAACAGCCCTAGCCGGTGAAAGACGTAAACGAAGTCGTTCTATTCGTGTGCTATGGGGATCCATGTTTGGGTATCTCGGACGATTCAAGAAGTTAATAGCGATTGCTTCTGTTTTTACGATAATCGCTACCGTATTTCGAGCGATTGATCCTGTGATACTAGCTTTGGGAATTGACTTGGTGCTCACACCAGGAAGCACAATTCTTGGTGTAATCTATTTAGGGGCACTGTATGTGATTTTCCGAGTCATTAGTTGGATTCTAGGCTCACTTTATACTTGGATTCTGTCTGGGGCTCAGGCAGGTTTCGTCCGGTCCCTCCAGCAGGATGTCTATAAAAAACTTATTGGAGCAGATTTTTCCTATTTTCGAGCAAAACAGAGTGGTGACATTACTTCTCGAGTAACTACGGATACGGATAATCTCGCTCAAGGCGTCCAGATTGTTATTGACATCAGCAGTCAGCTGTTACTTCTCATCGCGACAAGTATCATCATGTGGTTAGTGGCACCAGCTGTTGCACTGACATCGTTAGTCGTTGTACCAGTAGTTATCCTTATTGTCATCCTTTTCGGAACCGTCGGACAACATACGATGCTAGCCGCTCAGCGTGCAACTGGCTTTGTTTCAGGGCAAATCGCTGAAAACCTCAGCGGAATACATGTCGCTAAAGCCTTCAACCGTGAAGATGAAACTGCAAACATTTTAGGAGAATTAAATCAGGAATCCTATCGCCATGGATTCCGGTTTATGATGCTCATGACTTTGATGCAACCCCTAGTCCGTGCAACAGGTATCGCTGCCACCGCTGCAGTACTCTTCGTAGCTGGCAGTTTAGCTGTGGGAACCGCTCCATTACTCACCATTGGTGAAGTCTTTTTGGGAATTATTTTGATTCAACGATTTTTGTGGCCTCTACTTGCATTGAGTATGATGGTAACACAGTTCCAAGCAGCCCTCAGCTCAATGGATCGACTCATGGATGTTCTTGAAGCCGAGCCCACCATAACTGATAGGATAAATGCGACAGCACTCAAACCTACAAGCGATGGTATCACCTTTGACCAAGTAAGCTTTGCCTACATCGAAGACACAGAGGTTCTCAAGGACGCAACCTTCGAAGTGCAACCAGGAGAGCTTGTAGCTATAGTGGGTCACACTGGGGCGGGTAAAACAACTATTGCAGCACTCATCAATCGGTTTTACGACCCTCAAGAAGGGCGTATTCTGATTGGAAACCAGGATATTCGGGATGTGACTTTGGAATCATTACATGACACGGTCGCATTGATTGCCCAAGAACCCTATTTGTTCGATGATACCGTATTGGAGAATATTCGATATGGTCGACCCGATGCCACAGATGAAGAGATCATAGAACTTTCTCGTCTTATTGGAGCCCATGATTTCATTGAGGTTTTACCAGAAGGCTATGGTACGATGTTAAGCGAGGGGGGAAAGAACCTGAGTGTTGGACAAGTGCAAATGATTTCGATTGCTCGGACTATGCTTGCAGACCCTAAGATTCTAATCTTGGATGAAGCAACGAGCCGATTGGATGCCTACTCAGAATCCTTGGTACAGGCAGCTCAAGAGAAACTGTTTGCGAATCGCACGACCGTTGTGATTGCCCACCGATTAACGACAATTGCAAATGCATCCAGGGTATTGGTTTTTGAACATGGAGAATTGGTTGAGCAGGGGACACACAATGAGCTTCTTGCGCTTGGTGGACGTTACAAAGCAATTTATGACACCTATTACGCCCATCAAACGGCTGAAGAAATATCTGAAGAGGCTTTACGTATTGCCCATGAAGAACTAGGGAAAGCTCCGGTGCAGACTACACCACCAGACCAGGTTCTTAAGAAGAAGAAATAAAAAAACAGAGCCCATCTTTTCTACTTCATGAGTCTAATTTCCACTCTCTGTGTCCTACCTGAAAGTATTCGCTAGTGTGATTAGAAAAGCGAATGCTTGTGGCACAACGGAAATCACTACTTAGACCCACGGGTTCGAATAACCCAGTAGCCAAGACTGGAAATAATGAGACTCACACCAGCGAAGACGATGAAATAGCCGGTAAAAACAGTCCAGGCATAGGGAGGGCTCAGTAGGTTCCATGAAGCCCAAGTGACACCCGCAGCGAAAATGATTCCGCCAACGGACTCGATTTGACGACGATAGGAATCGCTGAAAATCACACGTAGGATGAGCACAATGATATTGATGATTACAATCCCAATGAATAACTGGTAGAGTATTGTGTAGAATTCGATATGGGCTGAGGGGGTTGCAGGTATCCACCACCAGAATCCAGGAACCACTTCTTGCCAAACAATATCTGTGACTAATGCGATGAGTTGGGAAAGAAAGCTCGGATGAATAATATAGATGATTGCTAGTAGGATTATGATTAAGCCAAAAGTGACTGCGCCCAAAATATCTGGTCCTTCATCAATTTTTCTTGACAACATAAAAACCTCCGCGGTATTATTCTTATCACTCCTGTCCCCTTAGGGAACGCTTCCTCCGAATTGAATTGAATGCACAGACGATAATGAGAATCCCAATGATAAGTGCTACAATGGGACCAATCAACATCCACAATTGTATTCCCAAGACAAGAGAATATCCAAGCCCGATAATGATTACACCAAAAATGATGCCAAAGATGGCTCCTCCTCCGGTGACACCAAAACATTCCTCTTCAGCACGTTCACCGACCCTACGCCCCCAAGCGCTCGCACGCTTTTCGAAATCTTTCCTCGGGGCGAGAGCAGTTCCACATTTCTTACAGAAATCTGCTGTGTCAACGTTTTCTGATCCACATTTCTGGCAATACACCATGAGGAACACCTCACCCAGCAGTAGCGTGCCTTCTCTTCTTAAGACTTTGGGGAAACCCCAAAAATCATCAAAGAAAGAAATTGGACAATAAGAAGTTTTAATAAGTGAATTCGTAAGGGTCTACATGGGGACCCGGGAAAACAAACCCCGCCGGAGTGGCGAATATTTAGGCACTTCCTCTCCCCTAGAAACCATTCCCTCTCCCCTCCAATTGTGTCCTTTTTCGGAAGTGTCTGAATCACCATAACTCCGGTCCCCTCCACTTTTCATAGTTCGATGCTGAAAAGACATAAGGATTAAATCGTCAAGCAGAAGATAGCGCATTCACATTTCGTTGGAATGTGGATTTGTGAAAATTCTCTTTGTTGAGCCACCAAAGGATCCCTGGTTTATTATGGGAGAGTATATTCCCCCTCCGTTAGGACTTCTGTGTTTGGCGGGATACCTTGAAGCACATTACCCAGACGCTGAGATTCAGGTGATGGATTGCCAAGCTGAAGAAGCAAAATGGGAAGATGTGACAAAACGTATTGAAACCTTTCAACCAGATTTAGTTGCTCCGAGCACAGTTTCTACATGCAATGCCAACATCACTATACAGGTTGCTACTCTTGCCAAACAAATCGACGATGAGATTTGGACAGTGGCTGGAGGGCAGCACTTCTCAGCGCTCGCGCAGGGCACATTGGCAGCGTTCCCCCAACTAGATTTCATAATAAGAGGAGAAGGAGAAGTCACCTTAGTCGAACTAGTCCGTGCCTTGAAATCGGGGTCGACCCTGAGTAATGTGAAAGGATTATCTTTTCGCCAGGGAGGTAAAATCACTCACAACGCTAATCGAGCCTTGATTCGGGATTTAGATACCTTGCCGTTTCCTGGCTATCATTTTGTTAAGGATCACATGAAGAAGTACTGTTTTCCTGCAGGAAAGGATTTGCCGTATGCTTTGGTTGAGGGAGGACGTGGGTGTAATCATTCGTGTTCGTTTTGTGGTCAATGGCGGTATTGGGGGAAGTGCAGAAAGAAATCGCCACAACGTGTTGCGGATGAGTTTGAGTACTTATACAACGAGTTTGGTAGTCGGTTTCTATGGCTCACCGACGATTATGTTCAATTAGATGATTGGATGGAAACCCTATGTGACGAGTTACTTGAGCGGGAAATCACCGAAGATTTAATGTGGTTCTTTCAGACCCGCGCGGATGAAATTATCTCTGGAAAGGAACTTCTCCCAAAGTTACGTGAGACAGGGTTACAGTGGATTATGACCGGATTAGAAAGCCACGACCCCCAACGGCTCAAGGAGTATCGAAAAGGAATTGATATCGAAATGGGCAAGGAAGCGATTCAGTTGCTAAAAGAACACGAAATCCTTGCCCAAACAACAGCCATCATTGGTCACCGACAAGATTCTCATGAATCACTCGAAGCATTTCGTGAATGGATCAAAGAGGTTGACCCAGATATTGCCGTGTTTATGACGATGACACCATACCCGGGTCAACCCATGTACAAGAAAGCCTTGGAAAACGGCTGGATTGAAGATCCACGATGGAAACGTTTTGATATGGTCAACGCAATTATTCCCACAGAGCACCTGACTCGTGAGGAGGTTCAAACCGAGCTCTTTGCAACTTACAGGTCATATTACGGGTGGCGACGGCGAATCTTCGGAATCTTTGCCCGCAATAAAGTAAAGCGAGCCTACTATCAACATATGATGCTCAAGGGTTTTCTAGGCACCCTGAAAGGATTGTTCCGATTATGACGAACCGAAGACATAGTTCTCAATTTTCAGTGATTTCTCTAATTCTATCACTTCTAGGGCTTGTTCTTTTATCACTAATGTTACTCAATCCACCCCCTCCGGTCGTCGTGCTTCCTTGGCAAACACAACTCATTGGATTCGCTTTCATGATTATCTGCATTCTGGGAATTATTGCGGGAATTTCACCTTCACACTGCTCACTCACACGGAAAAAGAAAAAACAGAGTCAAAAAGAGATTGTAGAGCAAACCAACTCAACTCAGATCAAGAGTATACGAAAAGAAGGCCATCACCCCACCTGTAATCATTATTCGGGTCATGTTATCACTATCAAGGGTTCACATTACTGTGCAGGATGTAACGGACTAGTCACGGGAGCAATAATTGCAATCATCGGAACCATCTTGTTTTTCTTCCTCAGCTTCCCAATCGTCTATCCAGAAGCCACGTTCTGGCTTGGATTCATATTCGTTACCATTGGATTATTACAGCATCCCCTCTACCAACTGCTAAAACTAAATCGCGGAATCATCCGATTTATTATCAATAGTCTATTTGTTGTCGGATCATTCCTTCTCTTGACTAGCCTGACTCAACTCACAAATAGCCTTATTCTGGCGATCTACTCACTCTTGTTAATTCTCTATTGGATCTTTACCCGGATAGTTATGTCTCGGCGATCACACCGACTCATCTGTAGTCGATGTAATAGACCCGAATGTCCCTATTCAGAAGCATAATAAAGAGTTTCGCTCATCTCTGGCGCATTGCATAAATTGCTCCGGCAACAATCAACACGCCAATGATTACGAGAATAAATGGCCAGAAGAAATCGAAAAGATTCCAACCAAATATTAACCCGCCAGCCCAAAGGATGATTACTATACCGATAATAATTCCACAAATTGCCCCTCCATGGGGGAGCCCGAAACACTCGTCTTCTTCAGATCCGTAGCAGTCTTTGTCCTCTTTTTCAATCACAGCCGGTTTAGGTTCTGCAGCCTCCAAATGGGCGCCGCATCGAGCGCAGAAATCAGCATCGTCATCGTTTTCATAATCACACGCGGCACAACGTTTTGTCATAGGATGTCACCTTCGCTCTACCATCTAAGTCTAAGCTCTTAAGTTTTTCAGGTTGAATAAAAACAGTCTTGCCAACGTCTTAAGTATAGAAACCTGGTTGTTGCTTTTGACCAGAGGGGATTCCAAAATGGTGCCCGAATGTCCAGATGACGATGAGTATACCTCGGAAAACGTCGTCAAGGGCAGCCATGAGCGTAGACTTGGTCAGGTTGTCATAAAATAGACGAGCCTGAAATTGAACCGCATCCCAAACCCCGTCCTTCTCTTTCACAGAGAATCCCGGACGCCGTTGAAGGAGTTGAAGCCGTAGATTATAGATGAGAGGTTTCCGCTTCTCATCCGTTAACTTGGCTAGGGCCGTTACATGAGGGGGAGCAATCCGGAGAACTGAAACAACGAGGATACCATCTTTCATATCTCGTGGCTTAATGACCTCGATATGATAGGGAGACCCGACCGGGTAGTTCACACCAAAGTGGTAGGCAGCCTTGGGATCTTCAACTTCTTTACGAAACATACCCTCTTCAGCTAACCAATTATAGACCCGTTGCTTCCATTTGTCTCCCTTCATTGGTTTCTCGGTTTCAGTCATTTTCATCCATTCCAGTTCGTCTTTGTAGGGGTTCTTCGAATTGTAGTAAATAAGAACTTTGCTATGTGAAAATTTTGAGATGGTTCTCACATAGAAAACATACTAATGCGTATCTGGACTTGATTGAAATCCACAGAATTCTCTCTCCCTCGATACGCTTCAGCATCGGAAATGGTTCAGACTTCAATTCGACTCAAATGCATATTCAGAAGTTTAGAATCGACTAGACAGTTAAGCGAATTCTTGCAGGTCTACTCGGGTTAATTTCAGCCACTTGAATGTGTTCAAGTATTGCTGCAAACTGACTTGCTGAACTCCCACCAGAAGTGTGCGGTCGAACAATAGCTCCTAAAGTATTTGGTTGAGGATTGCTAGCAACCGCGCCTATTCTGAGCCACCCACCAGGGGGGATAAATTTGAACTCTTTGACCAGATCATCAACTGCATCGAGGTGAAGTGTAAGACGGAGTTTCTTTTCTCCAACGCGAAGGACAAGCTGTACAGGTGATACCGCTTCCACTGAAAATTCAGCACCCGAGGGGGTTTTAAGTGTTGTATCGATGGCGAGTTTTTCTCGGATTGCTTGTCGAATGTTATCCGATTGTAACATTGTCAATCATTCTCCAAATCGGGTTATCTATTGGTGTTGATGCCTTTTGAGGCTTACTCCTCTGGTGTGCAAAATCCAGAAGGCCAACATCAATGAGACTCTAAATTCACCTAACATCGTCTGGACGGTGAAGGCCCGTATGTTCAGTAGTTCGTAGTGCAATTATTGATTTTCAACGATTAGGTTATTGCGGCTCCACAGACTCCACAAAACTGTGCTCCTGGTGGATCAATGGGATTGCCACAGGATGGACAGTATGTAGCTGCCTCAGCCGGAGGTGCTGCAGTTTTCGGAGCGGGACGAGCCACAGGAGGGGATTCATAGCCTTCCTTAGCGATAGCACCACCGATCAATGCTAACAGTCCTGGTAGAACACCAGTTAGGATGAGACCGATTATGCCTGTGATGATAAGCCCGACACGATGTTGGCTAGGTTGACCTCGCCACATTAACCAGAAAATGGTAAAGAGTAATGACAGGACTGCGGCAATTGCCATGTAGCCAAACAGGGCCTGGGAAACAAAAACTAGCTCAGCAAATGAGATTCCAGGGGGTAATTCAGACGGGGGAATCAGTGAAAGCAAAGGAAGAGCGATTGCAAATAATCCTGCAAGTCCAGCAAAGACAAATAACAGGATCAATTGAAAAACTGCTGCAACAATAACCAAAGTTGAAGATGTTCCTTCATCTGCCATTTTAGAAGTTCCTCCATTATTTACTAAGCCTTGCTCAGAATTCAGGCGTTTAAAGATTTGCAAATGGAAAGCAATGATAATACCAACAGATTTTTTGCTGAGTCAATGATGTCACCCATGAAGAGTTATTACAATGAAAACTCTAAAGACGAAATCCAACACCCAAAGCATTGCCCTAACCGCAATCTTAGCTGCAGTATATGTTGCCTATGCTTTCCTGTCAAGTTATCTAGTTGGGAGTATTACACACGGCATAGACAACTTCATCATTCGATCCCTTTTGTTCGTAGTTCTTGCAGGGCTAACAACAGGCTTTGGCTATAGCACTATGATGGGAGGAATTTCTGGGCTAATACTCGAATTCACTGTACCCTCACCTGTACGATTTTACCTTCTTCCCTCTCTGCTCGCCTATGGTTTAATCTTTGACATTGCCATGAACATTGTCAAGTCACCAGAATCCGGGTCATTCACAATACGAGCCATCATGGGGACATTCTTTGCCAGTATGACAATGTCGGTTGTCGCTTTGGCTGTGTTTACCCTAGTTGGCTTTTTCCCGCAGCAAATAATCCTAATTATTTGGACTTTTGGGGTAATCAGAGACGTTGTCCTGGGCATCCTTGGAGCTGTAATCGGTCTATTGATGGTTCGACAACTAAAACATCTTAGACCACAGTGAACTACCGCACCTTGAAAGTATGCGGCTTCCTGCTTCATCCCATCGGCTCATGCTGACTGGTCCACAGGCTCTACTCGCCGTTCCGGCGATGTTGCCCGGTCACGTGCGCCTTGGTTCTCGGATCACACACCGGGACCTCACTCCTAGTGATGCAGGAATGTATTTAATCTCCCCGATTCCCCCTCGCTTAATAGAAAGTAATCTTCTCGTGGATTTAGATAGATTTGGAAGGTTCAGGTCAATGTGTTACCACTACACTGTTCCTGATATTGACACACTCGAAAAGCATTTCCATGCCGAATTGGACGCACCCAAAGAATTCTCTCGCATCTATCATATCTCTGGTTTTGTCAAACCTCAGCTCCCAGTTATCACAGGAGAAGATACTGATCGAATACAGCTACTCACTTGGGGGCTTATTCCCCACTGGGTGAAAGATGAAGTAACGGCCAATAAACTTAGAATCCGTACACTCAATGCTCGAGCTGAAACAATACACGACAAACCCACATTTCGAAGCCTCATCAATTCTAACCGGTGTCTTATCCTTTCTGATGGCTTCTTTGAATGGCGCCACCACCAAGGACGTGCATACCCCTATTACATCCAGCTCAAAGACCGCCAACCCTTCGCTTTTGCTGGACTCTGGGACAACTGGTCTCACCCCGAAACCGGGGTAGAATTGAAAACGTTCACCATCATCACGACTTGGGCCAATCCACTTCTAGAACAGGTGCACAATAGACGCAAACGAATGCCTGTAATTCTTCACCAAGCTGACGAAAAGCCCTGGCTGAGATTGAAGCTCGATCGAGAAGCGATCGATGATTTACTCGTTCCCTATGAAGCCCATAGAATGGAGGTCCATCCCGTATCACGATTAATTACAACAAAGGGTACAAAAACCAATGTACCTGATGCTATCAAAGCTGTTGACTATCCCGAACTCCCCTCCCTCAAGCCGTAATCTGAAGAGAATATAAAGACCTTTAGCATACAGAGAACAGAGGGCACGCCATGAAAGTGGATACACCCATTCCATTGGCGGAGATTAGAGCAGCTCAGACACGGATATCAGATGAGATTATCCGTACACCTCTTGTTCCTTTAATCGATGATAAGCTACCGGCTAACATCTACCTCAAGCTGGAGAATCTCCAATCCGTTCGGTCATTTAAAATCCGTGCAGCTAGTAACGCCATTAAACTTACAGACACAAAACAACTCAAGAAAGGAGTCTGGACAATAAGCTCGGGAAATTTTGCTCAAGCCCTTGCATGGTTCGCTCGCAAACTAGACGTTAAATGCACGATCCTTGTACCCGAAGGAATATCTCCCGTAAAGGAAGCAGCAATCAAGCGGTTAGGGGCTCAAACAATCCCACTTCCAGTTTCGGATGCACTCCCAGTCTTATCAACCCAGCGGTACGAAGGAATGGATGGCAAGTTTATCCACCCATATAGCGATTCTCAGATCATGGCGGGTAATGGAACCATCGGGCTAGAAATCCTTGAAGACCTCCCTGACCTCAACACCATTGTCATACCCTGGGGAGGTGGAGGACTCGCCTGTGGGATTGCCTCTGCCATCCGCCCTCTAAAACCAGACGTGAAAATTTACGCAGCTGAAATCGAAACCTGTGCACCTCTTGCCACAGCATACAAGATTGGAACAACCCCTGACCAGATCCCTTACACGCCCAGTTTCGTGGGAGGGATAGGATATCCGTTCCTCTCTCCCGAGATGTGGAAATTAGCTCAAGAGCTTCTAGACGGGGCACTTGTTGTAGGGATAGAAGAAACCATGAAAACTATCCGCCTACTTGCAGAACGAAATTCCATTATCGCTGAAGGGGCCGGAGCCGTATCTGTTGCCGCAGCCATTTCAGGACACGCAGGAACGGGCATAATAAGCTGCATCGTATCTGGAGGAAATATCGACGCTTCAACACTAACCCAAATACTCCAAGGAAAGATTCCAAAAATCAAATAAAAATCAAAAAAAGAGTAAAGGGAGGGGCACACAAGACGTGTTGCCCCTCACATGGCCCAGCCATTCAGCCGTACCAAGTTTTTCACCCACCCTGTTGGGCACCAGATTTTTCTTCTGACTACCCTGTTAGGGTTCCGATTTGTTCTAAGCAATTTTTAATCGAAGACGTGATGCGATTGCGTGTGCATAGTGCCTATGAAGGTTTTGATGATTTTCCTTATTTTTTCGTGCGAACATTTTTCTTCACCGTTTTTTTTCGATTTGTTGTCCAACCCAACTCATCAGGTTAGATAATAATCTCAATCTATGAGAATATAATATTACAGTATTATATAAGTGTATCGTAAAATGAGAAGGAACTCTATTGAACCCCCCGTTTCTAACAGACATCGTGCCTAGTAAAATCTATGCTTCAAGGCGAAGCTTATTCCAGAGAACAGCGAATTACTCCAGATATGGAACTCGTTGCTAGCAGCGTCGGAAATGTCAGAAAACCCGAGGATGGTTCAATTTTCATTGAAATAAACAAGCAATATTGGGACGCCACCTATCAATTGGACAAATTCTCCCACATCATTGTGTTGTGGTGGATAACAGGACGTGATGACGGGGCATCACGAAGCCATCTTCAGGACTATCCTCCCCAATCCAACTCGGAGTTATCAGGTGTCTTCGCCAGTCGGTCTCCTGTCCGCCCCACACCTATTGGGCTCTCAATTGTGGCAATTGAGAAGATCGATAATGGCAGGTGCCGCATTTACATTGATCAGATTGATGCCTTCGATGACACTCCGGTGGTTGACATCAAACCGTATATGCCATCATCTGACAGAGTGGATGATGCCCGGGTCCCGTATTGGTTCCGAGATAACATTCCCCGATATACAACTTAGAAAGCAATTGCTTGCAACCGTGCTGCAGAAGATAGTTCCATTATTCGTTCTGCTAGTTTCATCGTGATATATGCAACCAGGACTGCTTCTCGGGCAGTAAACCGATGACGCTGCCCTTTAAATATGGTAAAGTCGTGTTTCGCTGGGGTATAGAGGAATGAATTATATCGTTGGAGTTGGTCGACAAGTTCTTCGGGGGTGCCTAACTTTTTGGGTTTTAGCCGGCGAATGTTAGCACCCAGTGACCGCGATTTCGAGGCAGCATCACCCGTGAGCTCAAAGCACCAAGCCCGTACTAGAAGCTCAATGTACTCACCCAAGTACTGAATTGCACCCCGAGTAAACCGGGGTAATCCTTTGAGCGCTTCTTGGGCTTCAGATAATGGATGCTTAGGCGGTGGGGCCACTAAACCTATCAGCCGTTTCATTGCGGCGTCATGCAACTGTTTCGTTCGAACGAGATAGACAGCAGTCGTTTCTGCCTCAATGTACTCGGGTCCCGATAGTACATCCTGTGCTAAACTGACAACATAGGGTAGAGCCCATAATACCTCAGATTTTCGACCAGTTTGACTTGGGGACGCCAAAAACAAATCCTCCTGCAACAAAGATACTCAGAATATTATTCAAACCCATATATGGTTCTTGTCTTACGATAAAATGAACTACCCCTTATAAAGCGTGACATCACAACCACAGATTCTATTCTCTTGAACCAGATGCAGCCTACACATTCTGTGATAAACGGGTTTACATGTACAACCAATCATTTTGTTTATACCAGCCTATAGTGTCCTTAAGGCCAAATCGGGCGTCAGGAATTAACAGTTTGTAGCCCGTTTCTTTCAGTTTCTTGTTACTGAACCAGTAATTATTATACAAGAGGTCAATTGTAGCCTTCTCGACTTTTGGTTCACGATTTTCGTCCCGTCGAGCCCTCCATTCCGACCAAGCTGCCAACAGCTTCAACAGGAATCGAGGGAGGGAGACTCGACTGTAATGGATTTTTGTCTCTAGTAGCGGTGCCAAATAGGAAAGAAGATCATATTTTCGATATGTGGAATCATCCACAACGTTATACACTTCACCCGCAGCCGCAGGGTAATCAGCCAAATAAAGCGCTGCCCCCACAACATCAAATACTGAAACAAGAGGCACCAGTGTGTTCATATTCTTATGGATAACTTGGAGTTGCCCCTTGGCAACCATTCTAATAATTGTGCCAATACCATAGCGGTTGCGAGGACCATAGATTGGGGCAGGGCGTAAGATTGTGATCGCCAATTTGCTATCCGCGCATATTTTCTGAACAATTTGCTCCTGCTCCCATTTCGAACGATCGTACGGGTTAGACGGGTTCTTCGGGTCATCCTCTCGAACAGGAGACGTGCTGGGAATTCCGTATACCCCAGCACTACTCATAAGCATCAGTCGTGATACGCCCGCATTAATAGCGGTTTGACATAAGTGCTGAGTCCCCTCAACGTTTACGGCATACAAGTCATCCCATTCTGCTGAATACCTGAACAAGGCTGCAGCGTGATACACAACCTTAACTCCGCGGAGGATGGCTTCAAGTGATTTGGGATTACGGAGATTGCTGGGAATAAAGTCTGCCTTTGGATTGAGATAGGTCTTATCAGCTTCTGATACATCTGTAGCCCGAACAGCGAGCCCTTTCACGTTTAACAGGGCATCCACTAAATGGCTCCCTAGGAAGCCACAGGCACCAGTCACCAACACTTGTCGTTTCTTCATCCTACCCCCCTCTGAGTCTAGTTACAGCAAACCCACCATCCCAGTTTGACGCTCATGTTGGCCAAACAGCAAATACCCTAAAAAAATGCCCAGATAGAGCCACAAGGAATACAGCAAAAAGAGAAACAATGCGATGAAATCAATCAGCCCTGCTGTATTGAGATATTCAAATTGGAAGACGCCACTGTTGATCATGAAATCTCGTCCGTTGACTGCTCTTCCTGTCCATTGCCAGATCCAATCGAACCACCCCAAGTTCAAGTAGAGCGATCCTGCCACAACCCAAAACAACAGAGCCGTGACGACCCCAAGCATTTTGGTGGCATGTCGTGAAATGCGATACAACCACCGATTACGTAACCATACAGTCACTGCCCCACACAATATGAGCAAAAAAGGATCGATAAGGAAGCTCATGTTTGCAAACTAACGTTCCCTACCATAAAAATCCACAACATCGATTCCCCGCCCAGTTTTCATAAAAATTCAAGAATTATAACCAAAAAGATGTGTGTAGTGCCAATTGAATTTCACTACAGGATAGCAATGCAAAATGATTGAACACTATTCGACGATACCAGAAATTATTTGACAAGATGAGTATCGTTTGGATCGAACCAGATTCCCAAGTCCTAGTACAACATATTTTCCTATCGAGTCCAAAACTCCCTGCAGAAGAGAAGATGTTCAAGAAATTTTCCCGGGCCATTCCAGGCACTTCAACTAGATATTAGCCCTTGGAAAACTGCTTCAAGATTTTTTAAATGGAACCCCCGTCGATTTTAATTTCAAATTACTTAATTGGGAATGTTGTTCGAAGACTCAGAAACGAGTTTTACTCGCGGAAGCAGCGATTCCCCGAGGCTGGGTTAGTACCTATGGACGCATTGCGAAGCATATTGGTATGCGACATGGTGCCCGAGTGGTGGGGGGTGAATTGGCTCGAAATCCATTTCCCCTAATCATTCCCTGCCATCGTGCTATCATCGCGGATGGCAGTCTTGGTGGTTACCAAAGGGGAATTACTATGAAACAGCGACTCCTTGCACAAGAAGGTGTCCAGTTCACTAATACTGGAAAAGTCAGCATGCACAATATCTACTATTAATTCACCTAGATCTGAACCTCGCTCTTCCTTGCCCCGTGAAGCACTACGGGGTTCGCAGGACCGTTTAAAACTGAAGTTGTTATGCGCGACCTAGTGTTCGGTCGTAACGCCTCCAGTTTTCAGGATATGCTTTATTTGCTTTAGCAAGTTCTTCGAGCGAGCGTTGACGGATATACTTTGTTTCGATGATTTCCGAGGGATCCGCTTCAATTTGTGCGGCGATTTCACGGGCAAGGCTGATTGGAGCCCCCGATTTGACACATGCAACAACAATTTTTTCTTTAATGAACGGTTCGGTGTCGCCAGATTTCTTCGTGACCGATTTTACCATGATATCACCAAGCGCAGATAGCATGGTGCATTCTCATTTATCTTTCGGTGTCATTCGAGGCATACAAATCGAACTTCTTCACTCACTGAGTTTTTCAGCGATCAGCGAGTAATGGCGGTCTTTGTGTACATGAAGATCGAGAATCCCAAAATCTTGAAATACCGTTCGCAGTTCCTCTCCTGAAAATAAGTGATGTGGAAGTCCCTTTTCGAATCCTTCTAAGGGAACAAAGGTTCTTGGCTCAACTTCTACCCCGCGTTTTGTTGGATGACCTTGAGGAACAGGAACGGTCACCCAGACTAGCCCCCCAGGTTTGAGGACGCGCCACATTTCACTAATTGTTTCCTCGATGTCTCTTATGCGATTATGGTGAATCACTTGCACACTGATGATAGCATCAAAAAACCCGTCATCGTAGGGAAGCCGCTGAATATCTGAGAGGGTTACATGTGCTGTTAATCCTGCTTCCGCTAGCTGTTGGATGGTTTCACTTAACCCCGTTGGTGCGAGATCTAACCCAAATACGTCAAATCCCATTTTCGCTAAAAACACGGTATGTCGCCCACTTCCACATCCCAAATCTAAAACCCGTTTCACACCCCGAGTTTCCAAGCGTTTTGCAATGTTGGTCATTTCCCCATGAATTGGTTCACGGAGAAACTGACCTCTGGCATACATGTGTTCCCACGCCAATCGATCAACTTTGGCTTCTTTTTCCCGTTTTGAGAAGGCGGTCACTTTCCTACACGTTTTCCTGATAATCAAGCTCGTATTTCTTCGCCCTATTTAAACCATGAGACAGATGGGAGAATTCAGTACCAATTCATGAAATCTGTTTGTTCTTTTGTAAATGCAAGTTAATCTAAAAAGAGAAGAGATGGTAAGAACTTGGATAAGGAGATGTGATAATGCGGAAACGGCGTATAGTAGCCATCGTTTCTGTGTTTCTGCTGTTAGGTGTGGTTAGTTGGCTCGTCCTCACCTACGTAATATTGCCGCCAGATGGAGAACTTAAGGTACAGACTACTGACGTGATTGGGACGGTCAACCAGCTGGTTGGAGTTAACGATTACGGACCAGACGTTACAGGGTTGTATGAGGACCAGGTTGGCTATGATTTGTTCCGTGATTTAGGGTTACAACGATTGCGGGTATGGTGCCAATTTGGTGCGCAACTCGCGTGGGGGCTAGGATGGGGTTGGTATCACACCATTTTCAACGGCTCATCGATGGCAGATGCCCAGAACTCGAACTTCTATAACTGGACATATCTCGACATCCTCTTTGAAGTCGTCAACCAAACCGGTGCCCAACCCATTCTGACGTTTAACGGTTGCCCGCGCTCCATTGCACAAGATGGGATGCCCAATAAACCTCCACTAAATTATGATGTCTATGCAGAAGTGGTTGCCCGTGTGTTGATGCATTACACTCAGGATTGGCCTGGAGGTTCAGGTCACACCTATTCCATTGATTATGTTGAAATTGGGAACGAACCCAACCTTGAACCATTCTGGAATGGCTCGTCACAAGAATTCTTTGACTTATATGCTGTCGTATCACAACGTCTTGATCAACTGGGAGGAACCTTCAAGATTGGTGGACCAGGACTTGCTGATGCTGGTCTCCACCAATGGACTACTGACTTTCTATCCAATGTCAGTGCAGGCAATCTCCCCTTGGACTTTTTCTCTTGGCACTCCTATTGGGAAAATCCCGTTCAAGTTGTTTTGTCAATGCAGGTAGTCAAAGATGTACTGATAGCCAATGGATATGGCGATATCGAACGTGTATTCGATGAATGGGGCTTAAATCTTCTATCAGAAGTGGGTTGGGGAACAATGCAAGGCGCGTTGCATGCCACCGGAGTATTAACTGTGGCAGCTCACCAAGGAATCAATATCACTTGTTTTGCTGTAAGCAAAGATGCTCCTGTCCACCCGGATTTTAGTGGGTTGTTTGGCGAAGAAGCGAACTTTGGCCTACTCACGCGGAATCCGACAATCCCAAAACCCATTTACCATGCCTTGAAACCCTTCGTTACGGTAACTGGGAATCCCATTCTCCAGACCACTTTAATCCCGCAACCAGCATTGGCCTTCCTCCCCTACTACTTAACCTACCTAACCACTCAGGGAGAAGGACTTTACAATTACACTGTGCTTGTTGCCAATCATGGACTGAGAACGATTCGCTGTCGCATCACTCTCGAAGGCGCACCTCAAGCCACATATCACGTACAAACCCGTGAACTGTCAGACGCGTCCCTTACCCAGTATAATGATTGGACTCCACCAACCACCGAGGAAACCGGTGAAATCATCGTTCAGTTCCCACCACAGTCGGTTATCTGGATTGAAATTTACACCAGTGGTCCATATGTCATTCTTTCTTGTCGTTCCTCCGTCCAAGTTCAACTCTTCGCTATTGCATCCGATGTAACCTACTTGAAACTGCAAATTGCGGTTAAACAAGGTTATGCAATCTGTTCAACCTAGTATTACCGAGTCAATGCTAAGGTGAAAATTTTCCACCCTTTACTCTCCAGGTCAGCTTCCCGATATCCGCGTTGACGACAGATAGCAATCCCAGCGGGATTCTCTGTATAATAGACAATTCCTGCAAATCCCCTTTCGCGAATGCATTTTTCAAAGAACGTGAAAAACTGTTTCCCGAAGCCTTTCCTACGGTGTTCGGGTCGTAACCAGATCTCATGCAACTCTACAAGGTTCTCCCTTTTCCCATCGAATAACTTACGAAGATTGGATCGATCATCCTCATCACGGGGGTTACCCTGATGATGTTCTTCCGTACTAGTTTTATGCCACACCGCATGACCCACGACTTCATCACCATCAAGCCAAACAATAAGATGAGATGAATCCGCCTTGATGATTTGTGTCTCTGCGTCTCCTACAACTCCAACTTCATAACTCACAGCATCAAGGTTTAACTTCCGGTAATAGGCATGTAACTCATTCAGTGTTGCATAATATCCTTTGTAAGCCTCCCAATCGTATCCCACAACGAATCGCATGAACCATTCAACTCCTGTCTGCGTATACCCCAACACGTTGAGCGTGGGTATCTTCTCAGAACATTTAAGCCAACAATTTCGCATTAAATGTGCCTGTGGGATGGCACATGGTAAAACAAGATGCAATCAAGTGGATTGAAAAGAACAAACCGCAGCTCATTGAAATAAGTGACAAAATTTGGGGATACGCCGAACTCGGCCTTTTAGAATTCAAGTCCTCAGCTCTCCTTGCGGACACCCTGGAAAAACACGGCTTCCAGGTACAACGCGGTGTCGCCGATATGCCTACGGCTTTCATCGCCAGCTATGGCAAAGGACACCCCATCATCGGTATCATGGGTGAATACGATGCCCTTCCTGGGCTATCTCAAAAGGCCGTACCTACCAGGGACCCAGTAGTCGAAGGCGCTCCAGGACACGGCTGCGGGCACAACATCCATGGTACATCAGGCCTAGGAGGAGCCATCGCCACGAAAATGGCCATGGAACAACAAAATATCAAAGGCACTATTCGATTCTACGGCACGCCCGCCGAGGAAAACTATGGTGGCAAGTTGTTCATGGTCCGTGATGGATTTTTCGATGACGTTGATGCCGTACTGAGCCACCACCCAGCCAGAATCAATTCCGCCCTACTGGGAAGTTCTAATGCCATCAAATCCTACAAATTCCATTTCTACGGGAAAACCGCCCATGCCGCAGGCTCTCCAGAACTGGGGCGCAGCGCCCTTGACGCCGTAGAACTCATGAATACCGGGGTAAACTTTATGCGCGAGCACATCATCGATGATGCCCGAATTCATTACGTGATTGAACAAGGAGGCACCCAACCCAACATAGTCCCCGACTATGCCCGCAGTTGGTACTTCATTCGGTCACCAGAAATGGATCAACTTGGCTACATCTATCAACGCGTCCTCAAAATTGCTGACGGTGCCGATTTAATGGCCGGCACCACACACACCGTCGAACAAGAAATGGGATACTACAACCTCATCCCAAACAAACAGCTTAGCAAACTCATTGTAGCCAACATGCACGAAATCGGACCTCCCCAATATGACGACAAAGAAATCGAATTCAGCAAGACTATCGTCCAAGATTTAACACTAGATGAGAAACGCGCAACCCTCGCGACGCTCAGACACCCCCACTGGGAGAAATTCCTCAACATAACCCTCAGCAACACCGTCGAAGAACCTTGGGATGAAGGACTTGTGTGGCACGGATCCACCGATGTAGGCGATGTCAGCTGGAAAGCGCCCACCTTAGAATTTGTCACCACCACAAGCGCCCTCTATGATCCCTTCCACTCTTGGCGTACCGTCGCCCACTCCGGCATGAGCATCGGCCACAAATCCCTCATCTTCGCTGCCAAAACCCTTGCCACCACCGCCCTCGACCTCCTCACCAATCCTAACGCCCTCAAACTCGTCCAAGACGAATTCAACCACCGCATGAAAAACCGCACTTACCAATCACCCCTTCCTCCCGACATGAAACCTCCCCACGAACGTGCCCGCAAACAAGCCGAAAGCTACCGAGCGCCAGAATAACGGAACCTTCCTATTAAATCAGAAATCATCGGTTAAAGCTTAATACAGAACCTGTTCAAGTCTCATAGTAATGCAGTTCACCTCTCGGCTTGTACTTACTCTTCTGAGCATCGTTATTCTCATCGGCGGGATGGGTTTCCTTCTCAAGCCCGACAACAACCATATAGAGCAAATTATCATCAACGACACCCGCCCTCTCCAAGTGCACTTGATTCGAATCGTTGGTTACTCCATTGGCAACGATATCCAAGGGCATTTCCAACTCAGTGTCAACGGTCCAGCCAACCTGACCCATGTGACCATACATATCAACCAAACCCTTGCCCACAACACCACTCACCATCAGTTCACCTGGGCGTTCCATACCGACAACTACCCACTCGGTTGGACCAACATTAGTGTACAGGGGTATGACGTCTATGACACAGTCTACGAATGGAGCATACTCAAACGGTTTGTGTCATCCGACGTTAATACACCCTACTGGATTGCAGCCCTGCTCTTCGGAATCATATTCACCATCATCATCGTCGCCGCCAAAGCTCAACAACTCCGACACAAACGAAATCTTGATCATTACTACTCACAGCACACGCAAATGCAAGTTCCCAGCATGATGAAGTCCTTCTAAAAGAATGATGTTACATCCACTCCAGCCGCTTCAAGCCGACGTACCGTTCCCTTATAGGGATCACACCGTTCTTCTTCCAGATTTTCAACCAACCGCATATCGAGGTCCGCTAGCCGTGAAATCAGGAGCTCCCGTTCCGTTGCAGGCATTAACCGAGGATCTGTCATCGCCGCCACATGAAAACTCGCCTTCGCCTGCAACAGATGCTGAATCGCTTGAAACGGTAGATCAACAGCCTCACCACGCGCACCTGTCCGCTGCTGAAACCCCTCGGGTGTGGCCGCTTTCAGACTCACACGGACGTGCACCTTCTCAAACCGCGCCATCTGCTGCGCATAATCCGCATCCGCACCAAACAACACGCCATTCGTTTCCAACATAAACGATTCAAACAACGACTCCTCAACGAGCGGAAGCACTGCCAACAAATGCGCCTTACACAACGTCGGCTCCGCCCCTGAAATCCGCGCCTTTCGAATATAGCCCTCCCGAACCACATTCCAAAGTGCATCAACTAACTCATCAGGCGTGTAAAATCGCCCTCGGCGTTCAGGATACTCCCGGGAATCATCCACCCAACAAAAAATACACCGCAATGGACACCCCACAGCGTAGGCTGTGGCAATTCCACCATACACTCCTGCAACATATACCGCCGTATACTTTCGAGCCTGATCCGTCCGACGACATACATTATCTTGCGTAGCTTTGGCTAAATCAACAGGATCATAGGGCGCACTAGAAGGGGTAATTAAGCGAGGAAAGCTCTCCATCAAGATGAAAAGCGTTATCAAATGAGATAAATTTGTTACTGTGAAACCGGAGAACCAACAGCTCTTGGCAAATTGCAGCTCGCTCATTCAAATTTCTCAATATAGGCATCATAGAAAGGTTTTCCTTCGTCGATAGCCCACTAGGATAGCGAAAGAAAGGATTATTCCAATACCAACACTGATGACAATTATTAGGGGGCCAGGAAAGATTGGAAGCGGTTCGAGATAGTTGATTGTTTCGATGAAAAGGTCCTCAAATGTGTCAGCATCGGCATGGACCGCAACTTGCGTATTAGGCGGATCTTGGGCAATAGATTGCGTCCAGCCTGTTTGATTCTCGTCACTAATCAGGACCTCAATGTAATGAGACTCGAACGTAACCACTGACGGGTTAGTTAGCGCCACGGCCGTTAACTGATCCCAGAAATAGCCCCCAATTTCAGGTTGGACAAATTGATGGACAATTTCGGCTTCAGGCGTCCGCATGATGCCTTCCAGCCGTGTGCGAAACGCCTCAGAGGTAGGAACCTCATTGGTAGCATCCAAGGGAATCAGTGTAACCGAGACACCCGATTTGAACACGATCTCAGCCGCATGGGGATCAACCCAGACATTCCATTCGGCGACATAATTGGGAATGGCTGGATATTCAAAGCCCACATTGCCGGGAACCGTTACTGCCCCTCCCATACAATGAATGCGCTCAATACCCTCCTTTATCGAAGGGTTTGCTTGTAGCGCTAGGGCAATATTTGTCAGTGGTCCAGTCGTCACCAACGTAAGATTCTCCGCCGAAGACGCAATAACGGACATAATCAGCTCCGATGCATTCATCACAGACGGATGTAAATCCGTTGCCGGCAACTCCAACCCATAAAAATTGTAGCACCCACCCCGCCACTCGGTGGGAAATGCATTATCACCAACCAATGGCGTCTCCTTCCCTGCCGCCACCGGAATGTCCCGAAACCCCAAATAATCTAACAACCGCAACACATTCGCCACTCCCCACGGCACATAGGTAATCCCACACGACACCGTAATCGCCCGAACCGACACCCCCGGATGCTTCAACAAATACACTAACGCCCCAATATCATCAGGCGCCACATCCATATCCACAATCACTGGTATCATCTCCTGCACTGGCACACTGAGCCCAGCAACAGGCATCTGCCCAGCAAGCAAGAATCCCATCACTAAGACGAGTTTTAGTACAACCAGCTTTTCCATCCCGTCTACCACCACTAATGAGATACCCTATATCCCCTACCACCTAAAAAATCAACTCAGCACGTACCTAAAATTTTCCAGGTCCCATCTCCCCCATCTTGTATCAAGATGCCCATCAGATTCTTCAGCGCACGCTACTTTGCAACGCCTTCCAACACGTCTGCTGCCAGTTTAGGGACTGAGGGTTTGAAGCCGATTAAGCATTTCTTTCAAAATTGGTGTGACCGTCTGAAGAGTGCCCACGAGCTGCTGCAGGTGAGATATCAGGAGGTTCGCTTCCTTCGTTTGAGATGAGGTAAGCAATCCCCGGTCGATATCTTGTGCTGCCTCAGCCAACTGACCAAAGGCACCACGAACGGAATCCACAATGCTCAGCCACCGCTCAAAAGGTCCAATGAATAACGACGGTAAAGACGCGTCAATTTCGTACTGATAACTCCGTGTCCCCGGCTGTTTGAATCGCCGCACCGAACCGAAAGCGACCATTTGCTCCAACGTCCGGCTTACAGCCGAGACGCTATATCCGGTCCACTCAGCGATACCACGCTGTGTTTGTGGTGAGTCAGAAAGGAGCAAACAGGCAAGAATCCGACCGTGAATAGGGGTAAACCCGCGTTGTTCTGTGATGCGTTCCATGAGCTGAATGAAGCTTTCACGGACCTGATCTAATTGCGACATGAGTGATTCCTGTGAGGGGTGGGTAGGCAAATATTTTTATAGTTTGTGTATTTTGCATAATTTGACAAAATATGCAAATATAAATGGTGACCAACCATGTTCCTCCAAACTGAATTCACCAAAACCTGGCAAATCCTCGCCCACCCCGACCAATTCTTTGACGCCGAACGCGGCAAAGGCGGATACTGGCCTATCTTCCGCTTTTTCTTGCTCCTCAACCTCCTCCTCGCATGCCTCACCCCCCTCATGATTTGGCTTGGGTTTCCCGCCAACATCGTCCACGCTGGCACTAACGCCCAAATGGGCGGTTACCTCTACGCTCCCCTCCTTGAAGCCGTCACCGGCATCACCCGCTACCTCTGGATTGGCATCCTCACCTTCCTCCTCAACATCCTGAAATTCCCCCTTATCGGCCTCATCTACCACCTCATCGCCAAACTCCTCCGTGGCACCGGCACCCTCCTCGACTCCTTCAAAGTCGGCATCTACGCTGTCGCCCCCACCCTATTATTTGGCTGGATCCCCTACTTTGCCCTTATATCCGGATTATGGGCTGGATACCTCTACGTCGTCGCCCTAAACCACCTTCACAACACTTCGTTAGGACCAACCATTACTCTCATCAACGCGTTTATTGGCATCCAAATCGTCTGGGCCTTCACCTTCGGATGGTTCGCCACCCCCGTCCCATAATCGGACTATGATTACTGACTTCCGGCGTGTCGTTCCTCAAGGCTCCATTATCCTGGTAGGTAATTACACCGATCTAAACAGAAAACGCATCATTCCTTTGGAAGCTGCCCAAATGGTCGAAGAAAGATGGAACACCCCCTACTATGAAACCTACTCCACTTCAGGCAAAACTGTCGACGACCCCTTCACAAAGGTCGCAGAATTAGCCCTAGCAAACGTTCAAGCGACTCGACACTGACAACCCCTTAGCATCTGTGAAGCGTCTAGGCAGCTAAACGAACTAAAACCGGGCGGTCCCACACCAGCCCCACCCTTTGTGGGGTTCATAACCCCTCCTAACCCAGATCCTAGTAGGGACCGCCCATGCCACCACCCAAACCCCGTGATCACGCCCCCATCCACCTCTGGCACCCCACCATCCACACCACCCCCATCACCACCATCCCCCACCTCCACAAAATCCTCGAAATCGAATTCCCCGGACTCCACCGCAGCCCCAACTATTCCCAACTTCTCAAAGATCAAACACATCTGCAACGCGGTGATCGCAAACGCATTGGCAAAGAACTCGGTATCACCCGCCAAAATTCACCGCCTGGGCCCAAGATGCCCGCAAACCCCGCTTATACTATGAACTGGAACGCATGCTCTCGAAGACCCAAGCCAATAAGCAAATCAGTCAACTCCACAAAGAAAACAACGGTATTTCTCTACAGATGATGTTATCGCACGTCTGAAAACCTACTACCCCGCTCAAGAACTTACCACATCCCCACACCACCACAAACGCTTCACCCACTGCACCCAATACTTCCAAGCCCTCAACCTTCTCAAAGATGGCGGCGCCTACCTCGATGTCGCTCGCACCCTGAAAGTCCGCCACTCACAAATCATGCGCTGGGTCGACGGTCGCCGCCCAGATTACATCGAACTCACACGCCACATCCCCAAACAACCTCCAGAACCCAACCACCAATGGCTCCCCTTCACCATGGAAGCCAATTTCCACCCAACCAACTTCATCAACGTCCCAACAACCGTAGAAACCTGGACGCAAATCCAACATGTGATTCACCAGACCCAACCCCTCGACACCCCACAAATGCACCAATGGCAACATCAATTTGGACCCATCACCCAAGACGAAGCCTTTGCCTATCTCCTCGGCATCATCGTCAGCGACTGCGGCAAATCAAGCATCACATACAGCTCACACCGTATCGATCTCCGTCTCTCCAAAAAATACTCCTGGAGCAAACAAATGGGCGAAGCCACCTGTTATTACCTTGGACAAATCGGCATCCACGCAAAACAAGTCGGAGACCGGGACTCCTCAGCCGGACCAAAAACCTGTTACTCCTGGAACTCCGAAAACACCCCTCTCCTCCAATGGATAGATAAAACATGCTTCGGACTTGAGACGGAACAAAGAACGACTTACCATTTGATTAAAGCCGATTGGCTACTAACAGCACCAACAAACATCCGCATTAAGTTCCTTCAAGGCTTTAACGATGGCGATGGCTCTGCTAGTATTAAAGACCAAACGCTCAGCAACACATGTGGACCAAATATTCCATTCTTGAGAAAATTACTACAGACTTTTGATATAGGATCAACCAAAGATGAGCACCGCATCAAGATAAAACGACAGATATGTGTATTGCGTGCTGCAAAATTCCCCTTTTTCTTATACGCAACGGACCGCCAAATGAACGCCGACAAACTAGCAGAAATGATTCGTGTTCGTCGAGAAGAGAATCCTAGGTTTATTCCTCAAGAGGTCATTGCAGAAGTTCACCAACTTAATCGACAGAGACTCTCAAAGGGAAAAATTGCAGAATTAATCTTTGACAAATTTTGAGTATCCTATGATAGAAGGAGAATTGCCTACATACTGAAGAAATATCCACAGGATAATTCAAACCAATAACGCACGCCTATTATCGCCCTCCCCCTGCACAAGCGCACGCACAACTTACGCACGCGCATGCGCAAGCGCAGCTCCGCCCGCTAAACGAGCCTCTGCGGGGGGGTGGTGGGGGTGGTCGGAAGCCGCGGGCGATGGTGTTGGCCAGGTTCTGGAATCCTGCTACCACAGAATTGGCGAAGTTCTGTGTTCCCAGTACCGTTGCATTTGCGAAGTTGGTGAGGGTGATGGGAGGACCAGTAAGTGGTGTGGTGATGGGGGTGCCGATGGT
>JAEOSK010000034.1 GCA_016840405.1 Candidatus Hermodarchaeum yapensis | reverse complement strand
GTTGAGGGGTATGGTGTGCATGATGAGTTTGCGGACGTCACGGAGTCCGTAGGGGGCGATTTTGCCTTCGCGGTGGGCAACTTCGAGGTAGTCGATTTGGAGCATGGTCATGAGGTCTTGGGTGGGAGAAGTGCAATAGACCGGTCCTTCGTAGCCATATTTGTACAGAAATGGGGCAAACCCACAGTTGTGAACGATGATGCCTTTTGCTACAAAACTACGGTTGGGTAGGACTTCAATATCGATGAGCGGTTCGGTGTTAGTCACTCGTCGGATGCTCTTTATTGGGTACCATTCAAGGTTCAGTGAGAGGAGGTGGTTGATTTTTTGGATGGTAAGTTGGATTCGTTCTTGGATGCGCTCGATTTCGTTGAGAATGAAAGTTTCTAGCTGATGAGTCAATTCGTCATGAAGGTGAGCTTCTTCGCGATATTGTATTTGCATCAAAGAGAGACCCGTAGCTTCTGCAACAAGAGTTCTGGGGATAGTGAGTTGTCGTCGTGCTGCTAGGAGATCATCGTGGGCTGTATCTTTCAAAACCTCAAGGGTATTGTATCGTTCATTTAACACTTCAATAAGTTGGTTCGCAGTTGTTCGTGTTGCATAACCTGATTTGCGTCGGTACCAGTCGAGGATAGCAAAGGGTAGATCAATGATGCGGGGGCTGTGATGAATTCGCCCTAGAATACCAACTCCATCTAAAATTTGTGCTAAATCTGATGACGAAATCGGGATGAGTTCAAAGTGTTGGGCACTGTTGATGGTTTTCTTCGATTTACACAGTTGTTGGAGTTTCTGTGTTTTCGTTTGTGATGAAAAGCCTATCTGCTGTGCGTATTGAAGTATCGCATTAGCACTGCTAATACTCACTGTGTGAGTCTTTTGATGTTTGCTAGCAGGTATATTGAGCTGATAGAGGAGAAATTGAATCTCTCTGCGAAGTCGTGAGCTATAACTGCAGAACCGAACAGAATTGACGACAGTTCCTTCAGCATCAAAGAGCCCTCGTAGATAGGCTTGTTTGATGCTATTTGAAGCAGCTAACAAAATAGTAGGTACATGGAGTTCGCGACTTTTTGCAAAGATATTTGGAAAATTGGATTCGAGGAACCGTAAAATGTAGGCGTTATTGACATCAATTGAATATGTGGGTTCTTCTGTACCTAGGCGTGGATTAACAGCAGGATTAATCCTGAAAACTTGGTGAAAGAGAGAACAGTATGATTGAATAGTTGATTGATCGACCTCAGTCATACGGAATGAATATTCAGATGCCTTGTGGCCATCACCTTGAATATAGCCTACAATTTGTGCCAGCTCTGGAGAGAGAGTAGCGGGAAGTTTTGGTAGACGATATTTCTCAACAAATTCATTCCAATCGATGTCAAAGAACTCAATTAATGCCTTCAATAAGGGTAAGGTTACAAATTGCTGATTGGTTTCGATTTTTGAGATAGCATTCTGATGGACACCAACAGCTTGAGCCAATTCCTTTTGTGTTAAGCTTCGTTTTGTCCTGTGTTTTCTTAGTGCGCTTCGTATTTCATGGTTGAGTGGGAATCTACCGGAGAAAGGGATTTGGGTGTTTAGTTGGATTGGGGGTCCAGTGTTAACGGGTTCAGGTGATTGTATGGGGAGCAGCATGTTTTTGCGTAAATCTTGAGCTTCAATTTCACGGAGTTCTAATCCCTTATAGATGAAGAAGCGGTGGTTGGGTGAGGCAGAGATGGTATGGTATGGCGTACTGATTTCAAGTCGTTCGTTATGTCCGTGGGTTATTGTTTTCCCAACGCATTCAGCGGGTTCGAACGTGCCAAGTTCCCAATTGTAGCTGGTTACGAAATCGCCAGGCTTAATGTCACTGATTGGCTTCCAACTATTGCTTGCCATTCGTATTGGAGTTTCTGGAGGAAGGCAGTGGTCAAGGTGGGCATGGGTGATGATGGCGGCGTCGAGTTTGGAGATGTCGAATTCGGGAAGGTCGAAGCGGGGGAAGGCTTGTTCGGTGGCGCCGACGTTGACGCCACAGTCAAGCATGATATTGGATTCGGGGGTTTGGACGAGCAGGCTCATGCGGCCCACTTCGCGGAAGCCGCCAAGTGGCGTTATTCGAATGTAGCCGTTGCGGAGGAGGGGTGGGCGGTGAATGCGGCGGCCGATGGTTCGGAGGATGGCTTTGCGTTCTTCACTAGAGTTGTGGATGGCGTTTCGGATTTTGAGAATGGTGTCGGAGCGGAGGGGAGGGGTTCGGATGACGGAAGGGCGCCAGAGGGTTTTGAGCCGGATTTCTTCCATCGTGTTGCCGGTTCGCCCAATGACGAGTCCCGGTTTTTTGGCTTCGATGATAACTTCGCCGATGGTTTCGTTGAAGGTGATGCCGGTGATTTCGGCTTCTTCGGGAACGATTTTTCGGATCTCTTCTTCTGTAATATCATGTGGGCGTCGTACCTCGGGATCTGAGCGGATGACAATTCGTTTGCGGAATTGTTTGGCTAGTTCTTTGATAGCGGTCTGTTCACCGATTTCGCGGGGCTTTCGTACGTAAATAGCAATTTCGGGACCTTCAAATTCGATGTGGGTCACTTCGGCTGCGTTGGGCAGTTTTTTTCGAAGTTTTTGACGAAAGTCCTCCAATGGGTCTTCGAGTGCCATGGTTTTTTTCCTCGTGGGCTTTAATGGAGTAAGGCATAGGTGGGTAGAAGTAATGGTTGCGGCTTAAGTGAAGCCGTAGGAACTAATGGAATGTTCAAGGTACTTCCCTACAGATGTCCAAGTACTACGCCTTGACAATAATTATTGAATTAAGGGAAAATGACAAATCGGTGCGAGAAGTAGGCGCATACCCGATTCGCCGATTTGAGGAGTCGGGGCGCGGTATTTAAACTTTTTTAAGGGACCTATGGAGAGAAACCGGAAAAGGAAAAACTTCTTGTTCTCTTGTTCCAGCTGGACACACGAATAGCAGTTTGTTTTGTTGAGTGGATTCTGTGACAGTGATTACACTAGTTGGGAAACGACAGGCACGGGCGGGGAATGAGTTTGTCTATATGGGGCGAACCACGAAGTGCATTGAGTGCCCCCTGCGTAAAGTCTGTTGTGATAAGCTTGAGCCCGACCGTGTGTATACTGTGATTAGTGTGCGGGATCGTGAGCATGATTGCCCCATCCATGAGGATGGTGTTCAACTCGTTGAAGTGGAAGAAGCGGGGGCGCAGGTTACTTTGCCTACTCACCAATTGTTTGAAGGGGCGGTGTTTACTGTGCATGTCCGACCCTGTGATAAATGGGATTGCGAGTACCATCAAGCCTGTAATCCTACAGGAATTAAGGATGGGGATCGGTGTCGGGTTGAAAAGGTGCATCAGCGAGCAGGGTTGAAGTGTTCCCGTCGTCGAATGTTAGGGCTTGCAGATGTGACTCGAGTTTCCTAAGGTGTTGCTTTAGCTTTCGGGAGTTGGTGGCGAGCTGACTTCCCATTCCTCGGTGAAAAAGACCTTGGTGTATTTGTCTTTCAGGTAGGTCTCGATATCGTGGGTGAGCCCCAGTTTCCATATCTGGAGGGATTGATTGAGAAGAATTCGAGGGTCCGCACTGATGCCAATGGTTACCGTTTTGCCTTTTGTCGTAATTGTAATGGAACCAGCTTCAACCCCAGTAAATCGACGGAAAACGAAGGCTTCCAGCTTCTCTTTCGATTTACTGAGTTTTTTGACGACCGATATTTTGTAATCCACCGTGTGGCCAGCGAGAATGGGGTTGAAGTCGACGGTGACGCGACCTCCACCGACGTGGCGCACAGTTCCACTTTGATTGCCGATGCGAACACGCATTCCGCGGGCGAGTTTTTGATCGCTTTTGATGCGGGCCCGTGGTATAATGCGAACTTGGCTAGCATCGCGAACACCAAAGGCTTTCTCGGGTTCTAATACGATTTTTTTGGTGTCTCCCACTTTCATGCCGATGAGTGCTTCATCGACGCCGGGTACGATCCAGCCTTGTCCGACGATTACGAGGCGTGGTTGATAGATTTCTTGTTCGTCGAACACGTTCTCAGCTTTGGCGACATCTTCTTTGGTGGTGTCAAAAAGCCGGTGATCGTCGTGTGTGTACC
Source organism: Candidatus Hermodarchaeum yapensis (assembly GCA_016840405.1). Classification (GTDB taxonomy): domain Archaea; phylum Asgardarchaeota; class Hermodarchaeia; order Hermodarchaeales; family Hermodarchaeaceae; genus Hermodarchaeum; species Hermodarchaeum yapensis. The sequence continues at coordinate 23,923 of JAEOSK010000034.1, read as the reverse complement.
CAACGAAATCAGCCAAGATGAAATCGCCTTCTTTGAGTACAGCTACGGTTGGAGGTTTCTTCTTGGGTTTTGCCTTAGGTTTGGCCTTGGGCTTTCTTGTGGTTTTCTTGACCTTGGTTGATTTCTTGGTGGTTCGGGGCTTGGACACAATTGTTCACCTAATCGTATTCTATAGGTGTACTGGCTTGTCCAAGGTTTTATAATAATTCCGAATAATAGCGTAACCTGGTATCTGTCATTCTCTGCATTGACTTGTGCGTTGAATCTTGTGGTGGAAGCATTCGTGAAGGTTCTGATGGTTGTTGAATCACATGCTAAGCAGGCAGGGGGTGGCCCTATGTATTGGGCTCAGCTTAGCAAGGGGCTGATTCAACGTGGGCATGAGGTGGTAATTCTTAGTGGCACTCCTAAGAATGGAGAATTTGCTTCACCAAATACAGTGGGGCTTCTACCTGTCCGATTGAATCTTCGGAGCCGTTCGTTATCCACATTACTCAGCCGGTACGTTTTTCGACGACGTTTTGTGCCTGGTGTTCGGGCTTTTGCTCGAGAGTGGCGTCCTAATGTTATTCATACCGTGCCGCCGATAGCCTCAGAGGCAGCTCTACGTGCAGGTTCTGAATTAGGGGTGCCTGTCATTGCGTCAGTATTGTCGCATGTGGAAGAACAATGGACACATTTAGAGCCGGGGCCTGGTCGTTCTCGGCTATTTCGCTACTTGGAATCACGGGGGTATCGACGACCTTTTTCGCGTATTATTTGTCTGACGCGCCGATCGGAGGAGATTCTTGTTGGAGAGGGGGTACCTGTAGAGCGTATTGTGTATGTGCCGCATGCCGTTGATGTTACGCGATTTCATTCTAAGGTGGAGGCGCGGTTCCGCCATCAACTGAAGTTGTCAGTGGATGCGTTTGTTGTTGGGTATGCGGGAGCTTTAACGCAGGATAAAGGGTTTGACCAGTTACTGGAAGCGATGACCCGGCTGAAATCGGTTAAACACTTGCATCTACTTGTTGCTGGCGGAGCCTTGTCCCAACACAAATGGGAAGAGTTTGTAAAAGAAGCGGGGCTCAGCCATGTACATTTTCTTGGGCAGTTGGACCACCAGAATATGCCTGGTTTTATGGCGTCGTTGGATTTGTATGTGATTCCGTCTTTTGCTGAAACGCTTCCCACTACGCTTCTTGAGGCTCTTGCTGCGGGTACTCCGGTGTTGGCGACAGGTGTGGGTGGGGTCACGGAGTTTCTTCAGAGCCAATGGGGTATTACATTGGAATCACCTGAAGCGGATTGCATTACCCAAGCATTGGATGAGTGGCAGGCTCGTCGTTCGGAACTTGAGCAGATGGGTAAATTCGGTCAGCAGTATGTGAGAGACCATCATAACTGGGAGCGTACTAGTGAGCTCACCGAAGGAGTGTATCAAGCGTGTCTGGAGAACCAGTGAAGCGAGCTCGCAGTGATTCGGAACAGCTTTTTGTTCAAAATATTGTAGCAGAAGCCGTAACCATCTTTGTGGCGATTGTCTTTGGTGTGGTATCTTCGATTTTAGTCGTCCGTGGATTACCTACCGTACCAGTTTACGAATTTTATATTTACATTCTTGTATTTGCGTGGGTGAGTGTGCTTATCCCGGTTGGGATTATGGGTATTGATGTCGCTTTAATGAAACATGTACCCGAGGTGGTGAACCGTCGATCTTTGTCTTTTTATCGGTTGATAGGTTGGTCGGTGGTTGCGTCATTGTTAGCGAGTCTTGGAATTGTTGTGCTTGTTAATTTGGTTCTTGCTTGGTTTCCACCAGGTGTGTTAATTCCGGTGGGTGTGTTGCCGTTTTTGCAATTGGCGTTGTTGACCGTTCCTTTAACGGCAGTAAGTACGGTTCTGCAGGGTATTTTTCGGGGTTTGCAGCGGATGCGGTATGTTACTTATGCGATGGCTTTGTATCATGGGTTGTATTTTGTCGCGTTGACTACGATTTTTGTTTTGGGAATTATGACTCTGTTGGGAGTGATTGTGTTCAACATTGTTGTTTCTGTTGTGACGATTATCTTTGAGGTGGTCGTGCTTTTTGTAGTATTAAGGAGACCGCCAAGGAATCTCACGGTTGGGTCCTGGTCTTCGACTCGTCGATCGTTTATTTCGACGGCGTCACAAGCTTTTTTGTTGGCATTGCTTGGGGCAGTGTTTCTGTATATTCCGCTCTTGATTGCGAATGTGTTTCGTACATCCAATTTGATGCTGGCTGGGTTAGGTTTAGCGATGAGTGTTGCCGTTTACATACAACGAGGACAAGCGGCGCCGTTTCGGGTGTTAATGCCTCGGACGTCAGGAGATATGGCACAGGAAGGATCGTCGGCTATTAGGGGATACATGGATCGGGCGTGGAAGCTTGGGTTGTTGTTTAGTGCGTTCATTGCTGTTGGTGTGGTCTTTTATGCTGCTCCTGTTCTCGTTGTGTTTTTTGCGGTTGAAGGTTTGGTGGCTACACCCTTTCTTGTGTTGATGGCGGGAAGTTTTCTGATATATCCTCTTACGGCTTTGATGATGGATACGCTAATTGGTGTGGGAAGTATCCGTGCGGTCTTGGTGACGTATGCCGCATGGACTGGGTCGATTATTCTTCTCCTGTGGTTATTTTGTCCTGTTGCTCATGAAATCGTAGTTGCATTGATTTGGTTAGCAGGTATTCCGTTTTTGTTGATTTTTCTGTTATTGTTTCAGCGTCGAACAGGTATCCAGGTTACGGGTCGGTTCATCCCTCGAACAATTGGAGTGTTAGTAGTGATCGCGCTACTTTTTCTCATTGTGATAATGTTCGGATGGTTTGTCCTCACGTTGTGGAATCTTGTGGGAATGCTAGCCTGGGTATTCCAAGTGGTCATGATTCTTACACTCGGTCCTCTTTCCATCTTCTATCTTTGGAGCCTCAGGAAAACCCGTGTGTTAGAGCCGGTAGATGTTACGGCATTGCTTCGCATGAGCGAGGTGCTTCACCCCTTATCGAAACCTGTGTCGTGGCTCATTGAACGGATGGACTGACCGAAGAGAAGTGAATCGAAAATTTGTGTTACCGGAGGAGGGTAAGATACAGTTCTTCGAGTTTTCGAGTGATAGGTGGACGAGTGAAGTGTTCGATGACTCGTTGATGACCTGCTTGACCTAAGCGCTGACGGGTTTGCGGATTTGAGAGGAGTTGTGTGATAGCTTCAGCGAGGTGTGTTTGATCAGAGGGAGGGACAAGGAGACCAGTTTTTCCATTGTTGACCACGTAGGGGATACCGCCGACATTGGTGGCGACAACAGGTTTAGCTCGGGCCATCGCTTCTAGTAGAACAATGCCGAATGCTTCTGAGCGGGAGCGAGATGGTAAAACAAAAACATCACAGGCGGTGTAGGCATCCCGTAGTTTTTTCCGAGGGAGTATGCCAAGAAAATGCACTGAATTACTAATTCCCAGTTGTTGACAGGTTTCTTGCAACTTTGGTAATTGAGGACCTGAGCCGACGATGGCTAGTTGTGTTGTGGGTATGTGGGAGAGGATTTGTTTGAATGCATGAAGAAGTGTATCCAGTCCTTTGTATGGAACTAATCGACCAACAAAGAGGATTAAGGGATCTTTGGTGTTGAAGCCCAAGTTTGCCTTGGCTTGGTGGGTGTCTTCAATGGGAGTTAGATAGTAGGGATTTACGGGTGCAGGTATTATCGACGTTTTTTCTCGAAAACGTTGCAAGAACGGCGATATTTCTAGGTAGGTGGGGGAGGTGACAATAAGGTATTTGGCGATATTTGCGGCGGTGTGTCGGGAGAGCCAATAGACTTGGCTGAGTATTCGGCGGAAGCCGGGAGTTTTCAATGCGAGGTCACTTATGATTGCATCAGCGTGATAGGTGATGACGAGTGGTATGTTAACAAGGCGGCTGGAAAAAGCGGTAAAATCAACTGTCATGGGAGAATTGATGTGGGCGTGGAGGACATCACAGCGATCTCGAGTGAGGGCAGGGATGAGCCCAGGGATGAAGGGATAGCCAAAGGGTCGGGCGATTGCATGGAATCGGTGAATGTGAATACCTTCCAAGTTTTCATATGCGGGGAACCCAGGGATGTGTGCCGTGTAGACTTTCACTTCGTGTCCAGCATCGACTAATCCTTTGGCGAGGTTGTAGGCGTAGGTTTCAATGCCCCCAACAACGGGGTGAAAGTTATGGACGACCTGTGTAATTCGTAGCCGTCGTTTCAAAACCCAGTCACCTACAAGAGTTAGAGATGGTATTGGTGTAAGGTTAAGGTCCGGTCACATTTAGGGGGAGGTGAACCCATAATCCTTCGCCACGTTGGTTCCGAACCCAAATTATGTCATCTTGGGACGGGTTGTAGTGCCATAATTCAAAGGTGAGACGGAAATTCGTACCAGTGGTTGTCATGTTTAGTTCAATTGGAATTACCCATCTTTCACCATGGGCTAGAATTCTGTCAGATTGCAAAATAATTGATGCGGATGACGGTGTAGTTGCATTTGCCATTGTGGTCTGGTTTGCGAGTTTGGTGCGGACATAGAAGTATTGGACGACACCCAAGTAGTTGTAGACTTCGATATTGAGCGAGATGTTCGAATATTGTGTGACGTTGGTGGGATAGGGACCCGCTTCCATGTCTTCGTTTAACATCGCAATGACCGCTGTGTGTTCTGGTGGTGGTAACAGCCATACCGAAACTAGCAAGGTTCCTGTGGCAACGGCAAGACCAATCATGAGAAGTGTGAGAATCGTTTGGGTGTACTTCTTCATGTATCCTCACCGTCCTCCTCGTCGGATAGGCGGATTTCCATCCGTAGGAACTCCCGCTTTTTCTCTCGTTGATAGCGAATAATACGGGTAAGAGCAAAATAGGTGATGAAAACCGTGATGATGACTACACCAATAATGATGATGAGTTGCGCTTGTTGTTGGACTAACGTGGCGGAACGACGAGCGGAAGCTTCTGTGCTGACTGAATCTGCTGTGGCCTGAGCACTTTCAGCAAGAGTTATTGCGGAGGGGTAATCGGTGGTATTAAACGCAGAGCGGGCTTGGTTAAGCTCGGTTATAGCCCCATTCAATGAACTTAGGAGATCGGTAATGCTAGCCCCTGTGGAATCGGCTAGCATCAGGTCAGTGTAGGCAGAGTTGATGGCACTTTGGGCATCATCGATTGCCTGCTGTGCTTGCGCTTCGGGTTGGTAAGATACATGTTCATATCTGAAAGAGTAGACAGTGGTTAAGGCAATCACAGGCGAGCTTAGAGCGACCATGAAAAGAAAGAGAGCCAATATTAGGTTCGCAGGATGTCGTTGCATAAGCGCCAGAACAATAGGTAAGTGAAAGGTTAAAAGAATCTTTGCTTAATGGTCGGTCAGGTCGGTTCGGTTATGTTACTCCGTGAAAAGGACACCTATGTTCCTGAAACCGTTCGGGAGTTAATTCTGGAGGCTCTACGAAGCCGACGGTTTTCTACCGTTCAAGGTGTTGTCACGGAGTTGAAGACAAATGGCGTACCAGAAAGCGTCACGATGCGGATGATCAAAGACTTAGCCCAAGAGGGGTATGTGCTTCTTAATCTGCCAGGGTCTTCAGAAGAGACGGTGATGACACCTGTTTCGGGCTGGTGTGAATATCTGGGGAGCACACTAGCTTTGGATTTGTGGTTGACGCTGGTTCTGTTGATTTTGGGTCTTGTTACTACGTTACTAATTCCTGTAGACCTGTGGCCGATAGTGGTGTTACGTTGGATTTTTGGTGGATTGTTGTTGGTCTTGGTTCCGGGTTTTGCTTTTGTTCGGGCTTTGTTTCCCTTTGAACGATTTATTGATCGTTGGGAACGTCTCGCCCTCTCTTGTGGGTTGAGTGTTGCTTTGGCGGTGTTGGTTGGCTTTGGATTGAATTTTACGCCATGGGGGATTACGTTGGTTCCAACAGCGATTGTCCTGACGGGAATTACTCTCGCGAGTATTCTAATAGCCACTTATCGTCGAGTACGAATCCTGATTTCGCCATCGGTTCCCTCCAGTTCATCAGACAGTGAGTGACTTGTAATTCTTCACAAAGCAGGGTGGTGGGGTTTCACCTTTTTTCACATGGTATTGAGGACAGATGAGCGCGCCCGGAGGAATATTGGCGCCGGAGTCAATGATTGCCCCATCCCCGACGATGACGTGTTTTTTGAGTTGGAGGTCTTTTCCTATCACTGCGCCTTGTCCAATGATTGATTGCTCGATGGTGACGCCGGCCCCAATGATTACGTCATCAAACAGCACTGCATCATTGATATGGGCGTTAGGACCTATTCTGGCTCGTTTACCGATAGTGACATTTTTCCCAATAATGGCAGATGGGGCAATCTTTGTTTTTGCACCTATTAATGGAATTTGAGCCGTTTCTGTTACCAGTGCTTGTTGGGCTTTGAGAAAAGATTCGGGTGTGCCTGTATCGACCCAAATTCCATGATGTTCCCATCCAAAGACTTTGGTAGATTTACACAGAGCTGGAAAAACTTCCCGTTCGATTGAAACTTCTTGACTTGCAGGAATATGCTCTAGCACTGTGTTCTCGAGGACGTAACACCCTGCGTTAATTAGATTACTAGGAGCGTGTCGAGGGTCGGGTTTTTCGACGAAGTTGTGGATGCGCCTTTCTGAATCGATTTCAACGACGCCAAATCGGCTGGGGTCTTCCACTCGATAAAGGGCTATTGTTGCAATGGCTTGTTGTTGTTCATGGAATTGTATGAGTTGAGTATAGTTGATGTTGGATACGATGTCACCGTTGAGGGCTAAAAACGACTGGTCCTTGCGAAAATGCTGTTCTGCATGTTTGATTGCCCCTGCTGTTCCAAGGGGTTGTGTTTCAAGGGAATAGTGCAGAGTGATGCTATAATTGGAGCCATCACCCAGCGATTCTTGAAGATCGTCAAGTCCAGGTCCTATCGCAAGGATCACTTCAGAGATGCCAGCATCATGAAGGCGGTCGAGCATATATCCAATGAGGGTGGAGGAGGCGAGCGGAAGGAGTTGTTTGGACCGAGTACACGTTAAGGGACGTAAGCGCGTACCAGAGCCTCCAGCTAGAATGAGTGCCTTCATGAGAACCAGGTCAAGGAGACCACTACCTTCAGACAGTGGAGGAATTGACCACTCCCAACTTACTCTATGAGTTTAAATACGCTCTGGCGAAAAGAACCTCTAGCCACACCAACCCGGTTCCTGCCCATCTCTCGCGCAGGCGTGACCGTGACCCGTTGACGTAGATCGCAGCGGATCCGGGGTGCGGTCAACCACCCAGACGTACCGCGTCCAACCACCGCAGGATGTGATGTACAAACCACCGATTTCAATCAGTGGTAGTTGACTTTAGACCGTTCCAACGTTCACAGCCTCAATGTAACAAAGTGGCCATAAGTATTTATTTGAAAGTTAGGCTGTCTTTGTTATATCTGGGCTGCTTGTGGGTAAGACTTAATAACAAGACATTAGCAAGGCAGTCGCAGATTCCCTCATAGAAGGGGTTACTTACTATGGCACGAGATAAAATCTATGGTTTCCTCATTCTCCTCTTTTCGATTCTAGTCGTACTTTATTACACCTATTGGGCTCTTGTTTACCCGTTCATGTTCTACTCTGTCAATCCAACTGGTGCATATCCAACCGCTCATCCGTGGTGGCAATTCTTCTTCTGGATTCCAGTTCTGGTTGAGCCCTATTTCGCCGTTGCGATTCCGATGTGGCTGGCGATTATGCTGGTGCTCTTCATTGTGGCTTGGATTGGCTGGACGATGCTGACGACTCCACCCCCGATTCCCCTTGAAGAAATCGAGGAAGAAGAGGAAGCAAAAGAAGAGTAAACAGCAAACCGTCATCATGACGTGTTAGTCAGAACATCGGGCGTCTCCCGTTCTGGGAGACTGCCTTTCTTTCTTTTGTTGATCTCGAAAAATTCAGTTAGTAGAAGAAGTTAGGTTTCAGGTGGCTGATCCCCTGCAAGGACTTCAGCCCATAATTCCAAGCTCTCTTCGGCTTCTTTTTGGTCCATTTTCTGAATAGCGTAACCAGTGTGTACAATGACATAATCGCCAGGGCTGATTTTTTCGAGTAAAGCAATGGATACAGTTCGCTTGACACCGCCAAAGTCGACGATTGCGGTGTTGCCGTCAATGCTGACAACCTGAGCTGGAATTGCGAGGCACATTTCATTTCACCGAGTGTTCAATCGAATAATGTGAGGAGGCGGATGCTTCTTAAGCGTTACCGCATTGCTAGAACCCTGTGATCATGGTGAAGAATCGGGAAGCTGAGCAGTTAGCCCAGAAGTATGGTTACCGTGAATTCATGGTAGAACGGTATCTGGCGCTATTTGGGGCAGAAACCGAACAATTCCTGAAAGGAAATGACGTGGCCATTCCGAAGACTATTCGGGTCAACACGTTAGCAGCTTCTCCGCAGGATGTGGCTTCACGACTTCAGGCGAAGGGTATGAATTTAGAGTCGGTGAGTGGCCTGCCGTACGCTTTTCATGTCCTCGATTCACCCGTGCCAGTCGGGGCCACCACTGAGTACCTATTGGGATATTATATGCTTCAAAGTCCTGCTTCCATGTGGGCAATTGAGGTATTGGATCCTCAGCCAGGGCAACTAGTCATTGATATGTGTGCAGCACCGGGTGGTAAAACTACATTAATTGCTCAGTTAATGGAAAACCAGGGTGCTCTGTTAGCCACCGATATCAGTCGAGATCGAATCCGCAGTCTTCGGTCAAACCTCTCCCGTTTACGCGTTGAGAACACGCTTGCGATTCGCATGGATGCAGCCCGATTATCAGGGATTGGAATCCAAGCGGATGCTGTATTGTTGGATGCACCTTGCACTGGAGAGGGATTGATACCCGTGGATCCGTCGCGCAAGCAAAGTCGAAATGCAGATGATATTACAATCTTAGCGAAGGTTCAGCAAAAGCTCATTCTTGCAGCCTCTCAATTATTGCGTGTAGGAGGCGTTCTTGTTTATTCTACCTGTTCCTTTGCGCCGGAAGAAAATGAAGAAATTATTGACTTTGCCTTACGCCAGTGCCCAGTTCGAATTGTCGATACCGAGTTGCCTTTCGGAGATTCAGGACTCATAGAGGCGTTTGGTCATCAGTTTGATAACTCGCTGCATCGAACTCGACGGTTTTATCCCTATAAACATCATATGGAGGGCTTTTTCATTTGCAAAATGGTAAAATTCGCCTAATTTTCACTCCTCCATCAGCCGCGGAAAAAGAGCAAATACGGCAGGGACTAGCAGAATATGTTCCTGAGAAAGCAGTCAAGCAATTTCTCAAAAAATATCACCTGCTGCTAGCGAAAGGTCGTCGAGTGGAAGTCTATCTGTTAACTTCAGCAGTATGGGATTTGTACCAGCAGATTCATTCATACCGTCACCCTTACTTCCTTGGGCTTTTTCTCGGTGAACTTAGTCAAGGCGCATTACAGCCTAGTTTACATGTACTCGCTCACCTAGCTGAGTCAGTGAAAGATTCTGCAAGAGCGGTTACTAATCAAGCTGGAGAACAACGATTTCTCTACAGCCACCAACTAAAACCCCAACACATCACCCAGTTGCCATCGAAAGTGAATAAAATGACCAAACTCCTGGTCGTAAATGAACACCATGAAGGCCTGGGATATGGTCAGTTGAAGACCACTCAAACAGGAGAACACAGCATCAAGAACCAACGCGATTTAGGTTGGTACCTCCGGCGAGGTCGCTAATTGGTGAATCGACCGAAAGTAACCTATCCATAACTAACCAAGGTTGTAGTGAAAATATAAGAAAGGAGTGAGTGCTCCTGGGAGGATCTAGCCAAAGAGTGCGCCGAGCCCAGCAACTTCTTCTGGCTTTTCTTCTTCTTCTTCTTCTTTCTTTGGCTTCTCCTTCTTGGGCTTGTCAGCTGGCGCAGCGGCAGCAGCTGGTGCCGCAGCTGGAGCTGCAGCAACGGGAACCGCTTTGACTGCTTCATCAATATTGATATCTTTTAGTGTCGCAACAAGGGCTTTGATGCGACCTTCGTCCGGTGTGACGCCTGCGGCTTCAAGCACCTTAGTTAGACCTGCAGCGTTGACTTTTTTACCTGCTTTGTGAAGGAGCATTGCACTGTAAATGTATTCCATTTTGTTATCGTCCTCCTTTTTTGTGGAAGACAGGAGCATTACCTGTGAGGGGGAACGCTTCCGTTGAGCCGTATTTTAATCTTTTGTCTTAATTACGCCCAATTTAGTTAGGCATTGCCTTAGGGTCCTTGCTGCGTACAGCTTGGGCGAGGGCTGTTGCGCCTTGATCAGCCTGCGCTAGGATCTGATCGCTTGTTTCATCGGTTAGGATGCCTGCGAAGAGTGAAAGGCTACGAGCGGCAGTTGCGGCTTCTTGTAGAAGCAGGGGAGTGATCTCTGCAGTTATATAGCTCATGGCTATTGCGAGAGCAAATCCCTCTTGGCCTGCAAGTGCCAGTTGATCTACGACATCGCTTCTCCGGATTTCGAAGACATCTGGTGAAAGGAGTATGCCGTTATCATATGCGACTGTCAGTTTGAGAAAGATTTCATAGGGTTCCATGCCCAGACGTGACATGACCAGTGCCTGTGCACGAGTTACGGTTTCTCCTGCTTTTACAATGACATGGTCCTGGGTTATCCAAATGGAGCCGCCCTGAATTCGGGTTTTTAGTCCCACTTGACCCAGTTCTGAGATGAGCGGTCCAGGTGGGAATCCGGTGTTTCCTGCCTCGATTATGATATCATCCGGTGTGACGGTTCCTGCTTTCGCTGGGGCTTTAGCTTTGTTTTGTAATAAGAGGTCGCTGAGTTCGAATGGGCTGATATCAGTGAAGGCAAAGGCAGAGGAGCCTTCCACGAATGGAATGAGTTTGTCGAGATTCTTTTTCTTTTGTGAGGCGTTTTGAAGAGCTCGAATCATGAGAGAGTTACGAGCCATGCTGATAATGGCTTTATTGCGAAGGGCTTTCTTAATCGCCTGTAATTGTTTTGATCCTATTTGCTCGGTGCGAAGTAGTGAGATGTAGTCATATTTCTCGAGGAGTGAAATGAGATGGCCTACTTCAGCTAGTTTGGTTTGTGGCACAGGACGTCCTCTTGTTGTGCGGGGAACGTCTTTTTCTGTTTGTGGTTGTTGACCTGAACTCATCGTATTACACCATCGCATTATATTGTGATTTTGATTGCCGGACCCATGGTGGTTTTAGTATAGATTTCATCAATATTTTGCATGCCTTTCTCAAGATTCCGTTCGAGGATATTAACGACCGCTTGAATGTTTTCAGCGACCTTTTTTGACTCCATGGACCGTTTTCCAATCTTAGCTTGGATTACTAGGGTTTTCCGCATGCGTAACTTGACAGAGGTTGAGAATTCTGAAAGGAGTTTCTTAAGATCTGTATTGGGGGGAACGGGTCGTGGCATTTTTCCACGGGGTCCAAGGAAGGGTCCGAGAACACGTCCTACTAGGGGCATTAAATCGGCTTGGGCGATGAAAAAGTTCATTTCTTCAGCCAATGCTTTTGCGCCATCCTTATCAGTTTCATAGCGTTCGACATCAGCTGGTTCGAGCACCTGAGCGGCACCAGCATCTCTTGCGCGAAATGCAAAGTTCCCTGAAGCGATGATGGCAACTTTGACGCCTTCACCAAAAGCATGGGGAAGGGTGACATCTACGTTAAGTTGCTTGCCGCCTTTCTTGAGATCGATTCCCTTCAGGTTGACAATTACTTCCATTGACTCTTCGAATTTACGTTTCTTCGAATTTTTCTGCGCTTCATTGACGGCAGAAAGGATGTTATCCAATTTTATTGACATGGTCATTACTCACCATTGATTAGGCCTGTAATTTTTCGTCATGAAGACCTTGATCAATTTCTTGTTGCACTGTACGAGCGTCTTTCCCATCAATGGTGACGCCCATACTCACACAAGTACCGAGTACAGATTTCACTTGGTTTCTACGTGAACTTCCCAGAAGATCGGCTTCCTTCGCACGGACCACGGTGAGAACCTGGTCAAAGGTGATATCACCCGTGATCTCGGTTCCAGTGGCACCAGTGCCTTTCTCAACACCAACTTCTTTGATGATAAGAGCAGAGGTGGGAGGAAGCCCCACAGTAATCTCAAACTCCTTGGTATCATCATCCACAACGATGGTCACCGGCACCTTCAACCCCTTCAAATCCTCAGTCAACTCGTTGATTCTGGTCACCACGGAATACAAGTTGACTCCCGTGGGTCCCAAGACTGGGGCGATAGGGGGTCCAGCGCTTGCTTTGCCGCCTTCGACGAGGGCTTCGCATGTGACTTTGGCCATAGTGGGTGGTTCCTGGGTTGAGTTCAGCTCCAAGAACTTGAGGCAGTTTTTAAATGTTCTGCTGCTACGCGGGCAGATTCTAGGTTGAGCACGATTGATGTAGTGCGATTAGATTGGTAAAGTTAGTTTATCCTTGTTTACGTTTTTTGATGATATAGAGTATTTTACCATGGTTGTATGAGAGAGTATATTTCTTGTAGATGAGTTCAGTGATTTCGCCGCATGATTTTCCCTCTTTGCGTAAGGAGAAAATTTCATCTTCGATTTCTTTGGGTACTGGTTTGTATCTACTTTCAATGTGGGCTTAGGCGCGGTTTTTGGTTGCGTTTTATACATTATGGTTCTCAGGAAAATCAGTTAAAATGTACACAACTAAAGCCCCCCCCCCTTCAATCATTTTTTATCCTCGAAGGGAATGGGGTGATGAGGTTCATATTTTGGCACTAGATATCGTAGTATGAAGAAGACACTGATTAGGAATGTAGAAGATAACGCATACAAGAGTTGGTATGTAATAATCATAAGAAGCGGGAAGGGAATTAATCTTCCACCGTTAACAAGAACGATCCAATTGAAGATAAATAAAAAAAGAAGATACACACAAATTTTAGCCCCTTTGTGCTTTATTCGGACTTGCATTAAATAGCCAATAGGTATCCACAATGCAACTACGATAACCGCGCCGATAATCCATGTAGTGTTTGTAATAAAGGTAGATGCGACAAAAAGAATCAATATCACAATTAGAACACTGATAATTACGAAAAACTTCGTTTGGCTCATTTTCTCAATGAAATAAACTCGTGAAATATGGTTTCCCTCTAATTAGGTTAAGGCTAGATTTAGGCAAAAAAGATTGCTGAGAAGTTCATGACGGATGCAGAAAATGTTCTGCCTCTACTTAGGCCAAGTATCTTGGTCAGGGTTATAGTTCAAGGAGTTCCTCCTCTTCTTCGGTCTCTTCACGTTCCTGGCGTTCGACGATGCGGAGGAAGTCAGCGTGAACAGTAACCGGAATGGGTGAGGGTGCTTCGAAGAGTTCGAGGGTGATTTCATCCTTCGAAGTGTCGATTCGCATCACTCGAGCGCGTTCTCCTTTGAATGGTCCACCAGTAATCTCAACAATATCACCTATTACGAGGTCCTCAGTAGGGGGTCGGGGGACAAGGATATGTTCGATTTCATTGATGAGGATCTTTCCCGGAATGATGCCTTTAATATGGGGAATACCTGCAATGGCGAGTTCTACTTCGCGTGGACTGCGAGCCTCAATGAAAATATAGCCCTTCAAGGGTTCAGGCACGAGTATGGCTTTCAGGTCTACCTGGCGCTTAGTAACACGACCGGAGATGACATGAGCGATACCCTTCTCTTGGCCAATCGTGGTTCGCACAATGTAAATATTAGTAGGTTCGGTTGCCATTCGATGTGCCTCCTCAGTATTAATTGCGAAATGCGTCCTAGGTTGCTGGTATTGGGAATAAACCTGTAATAACTGACATAATCAAAGTGATGATGAAGCCGGTGCCGCCAACAACGAAAAGGCCAAGTAAAGTAATTTTGAGTTGCATCCAGATTTCTTGACGTGTAGGTTGCTGTGCAAGTTTTACGATGCGTTTTGTGTTTTCCCAAAACTCGCTAACTCGACTTGACATAGTATTCACCTGACGTTACCTAGAGGTCTTGGGCAGAGTCACCGCCCCTCTCTTAATAAGTCTTTTCGCATTAGCACTCTCAATAGCAATCAGTTTTCTGATTGATGGAGAAGAGCTCGAACTCTTTTCGTTTCAAGCCCTAGCGCACTCACGATTTGAATTATTTGATCACGTTGTGGACCCTTCATGCCTTTCCAATCCAAGGCAGTATAGGTGGGGGGAGTGCTAGTACGCTCGATTGCATGCTGGATGAGGGTGGGGGTTACTTGGTCAAGGTAGTATTTTGGTAGAATGTGTGAAACGGCATAGGGCGTCTCAGCACATAGTCGTGTAAAGGCGGGACAATAATGTGGACCACCAACGCCGAATACAACTGGGTTAGACTCTTGATAGCGTTGAGCGACCGAAACAACGGCTTGAGAAACCGCCTCAGCGCCCTTAGGATTTTGCCATTCCTCTTCTGTACTCCCAATTTCGATGTACAAAACGGGAATATCACTGATAAATGGACCATGATGAGTGACTTCCAATCCACACGCCCAATCGGTGAGTTCTAGTCGTTGACGTTCCGTAAGTAATGTCTGCAATGCCACTTTCAGGGCAGTTGGATGAGCAATGCACAGAGTAGAAGCCTTTCCGCCCAGCTCAGCGGGCCCCCAATTTCCCGGGATATGGGTAAGGAGTGCAGGTTTGAAAGCAGCCGATTTGTGTCGAGAAGCAAAGATAAACAAATCCGCTGTGAACTGCTGGTCTAAGTCATCGGCATAAATGCTATCTTGCTCTAGTGTAACCAAGGATAGTTCGTTGAATTTGTAGATAGGAGTCGAATCGTAGGTTTTTCCTGTGTCAACAAAGGGATAGTGTTGGAGAAGGTGTTCTTTGATATTTTGTGCGGCGAGATCTTTGAGCGAACAGAAGCAGACAACAGACACTGTGATTCTCCTATCTCTGAGCTGTTAGAGGAGTAAGGCCAACACGGCTTTTTCTGTGTGGAGACGGTTTTCCGCCTGATCCCACACAACACTATGGGGTCCTTCAATTACACCGTCGGTAATTTCTTCATCTCGATGAGCGGGAAGACAATGCATTACGATATTATGCGGGGCTGCTAATTCGACTAAGGATTCATTGAGTTGAAAATCGGGGAGAAATGCTGCAAGACGTTTTTTGCGTTCCTTGTCTTGCCCCATGGATACAAAGACATCAGTATAAAGGACATCTGCATCTTCGACAGCGGCTTTTGGATCATTAGTTATTTCAAGGCTCGCCATGTTTGCTTCAGCGTGTGCCCGGGCGATTTGGGTGACTTCGGGATTTGGTTCATAACCAGACGGGGTCGCTATTGTGATTTCTAGCCCCATTATGGCTCCACCAAGCATGAGGGAGTGGCTTACGTTATTCCCATCACCAATATAGACGAGTTTCAATCCTTCTAATTCATGTAATTTTTCCCGAATTGTGAGAAGATCTGCTAATGCTTGACAGGGGTGATACATGGGAGTAAGTGCGTTGATTACTGGTACTGTGCTGTATTCAGCGAGTTCTACAACATGGTCGTGATTGGTTGCTCTGATAACAATGCCGTGGAGATACCGGCTGAGTACGCGAGACGTATCAGCTATGGGTTCGCCGCGACTAAGTTGAAGCTCTTGTGAACTGAGAAATAAGGCATCGCCAGATAATTCGTTTATTGCGACTTCAAAACTTACGCGGGTCCGCGTTGAGGGACGTTCAAATACCAGACCCACGGATTTTCCGAGGAGGCTGGTCCCCAATTCGTTACGATAACGCTGACGTTTCAAATCCGCTGCGGTATCAAGAAGAAGTTGGATTTCTTCACGAGTGTAATCCTTCAAACTTAACAAATGGCGCCCTTTCAATTCCATCGTCATCACACACAATGAAACCTACGAATGAAGAAGCAAGTACTGACGCCTTTTAGCCTTTGCGTCAAACACGGTCGGGTTAAAAACTAGCCTGCCGCCACGATTTTTTGAGCAAACCATTCGGGATTGAAGACTTCAATGTCCGAATATTCTTGCCCCACACCGATAAAGATAATGGGTTTTCCTGTTGCAATCGCGATGGAGAGTGCAGCGCCTCCTTTTGCATCAGCATCAACTTTCGTGAGCACAGCCGCATCGATGCCAATTTTTTCATTGAAGGTCTTTGCCTGTTCAATGGCATCGTTACCTGCGAGGGCATCGCCAACAAAGATTACCAAGTCGGGTTCGGCGACCCGGTGAATTTTTGAAAGCTCTGCCATGAGGTTCTTATCAGTTTGCATACGACCCGCAGTGTCAATCAAAACTACATTGATTCCCCGAGCGCGTGCATGATTGATTGCATCAAAAGCAACGGATGCTGGATCAGAACCATAAGGTCGACTTAACACGCGGACATTCAGCCGATCCGCATGAATTTGGATTTGCTCAGCACTTCCCGCACGAAAGGTATCTGCACAGGCTAAAACGACCGAGTAGCCCTTTTTCTGGAGCATCTGAGTAATCTTTGCTATTGTCGTGGTTTTCCCCGTGCCATTTACCCCCAAGAACATGAGTGTAAGTGGTTCCCCAGCTTTCTTTCGCTGCTCAAGGAGGGCGAACAAATCTACCGGATTTTCAGGAGTTAATGCAGCTAGTATGGCATCGTAGAGCGCAGTTTTGATGAGGTCTTTCTTACTTTGTAGGAGACCGATTTGCTCTCCTTCGAGTGTCTTTTTAACGCGATCGTTGATGCGTTCGGTGGCCTCATATGCCACATCATTTTCGAGAAGGGCCATTTGCAGATCTGATAGCGCATCATCCAGGTTTTGTTCACTGATGGACTTGTGGGTTACTTTCTGCACAAATCCGTCGACCGCTTTACGAATTTTCTCAAACACCTAAAAATCCCCGACTAGTTTACAGTTCATTGTTGTTTCTGTTGTTGCTGTTGAACTGATGCGATAAGTTGATTGAGTTGTGCTCGGTGTTCTTCAATTCGAGCCTGCGTATTCTGGATTTGTTCTTGTTGACGTTGGGCGATATCGGTGAGTTGTTTTTGTTGTTCTTCAAATCGAGCTAAAGCTTGATCGATAGTTCTTTCAGTGGCAAATGCAGCCCCGAGTGAAGTAATAACGCGCTTTACATCTGTAAGTTGGACATGAAGGTGAACCCCAGACCCGATGTTGATTAGGATTTCATCCCCGACTTTGTGATTCTTTAGTTCACGGACGGCCGATCCAGTTTCCAGTAGCCGTTGAAGTTGGAGTTCAATCATTTGGAGGTTTTGTTGCCCGCGAATGATTTCTTCCTCTAAGTTTTGAATATGAACAATTAATGACTGAGCCATTTCTTCTGGGTTGGGAGGGGTTTTTGCCATAATTCGTAATCCCCAAAGAGTGGGTCGAAGGCTTACACAATTGGCTATTCTATACCACTAAGCTTTCGAATCAGTGGCTTTTCTGCCTGTTGAGGTGTGATGATGTTTATCTGTTCAATATTGATAGCTTTTCGTTGAACTCGGTGACAGGATCCTAGAATAGAATAGAGCTGCTCACGGGCATCATTTTCACTGCTAGCTCGAATTTCTTTAGAAAACCGGTAATTTCGTTTCGTGCGGCGATAGGTTCCTTGAAGCCGAAATATTTGGACAGACATTCTAATCAGCCTCTTTTGTGTGTGTAGCCATCCATCGAATAGTGAGTTCTATTTTAACTCTTTCCTAGACTTATCCTAACTTGAGGGATTTGATTAAAAGAAGGCTTCTGTTATCCGCATTAATTCTGGACCGGTTGTTTCAAACCCAGCAGCGGCAGCATGGCTCGTTGCTAACAAACCGATGGAAACGTAGGGCACACCACAGTTGATGGTTCCCACTTCAGTTTCTACTGAAAAGAAGGAGCCTAACCACTCCAGTTCATCTTCAGATATGTCTGTGTGAGCCAATAATCCTTTGTTAGTGACTACACAGTAGGATCCAACTAGACCAGAGTCAGCAAGAGTTCGAACTTCAACTTCAACAGCTAATGTGTCGCGGATGGTTTGGAGGTCAGATTTGGAAAAATCTGGGCTGACGAGTGCTGCGTGATCATTGGCAAGGATTAGGTTACCAAGTGCTGTAAGTTTTGAGTCTAATGACAAAATCTGAGAATCCAGTGTTTGTGTGAGTAAGTCTATCTCTTCATCAAGTATGATATGAGGAACCAGAATTCCATTTTTGTTTCCTGCAGTAAGAAATCCTACGAGAGTGCTTTGCCCAATTGTTGTTCTAAGAGGTTGTTTTTCAAAGAGGGCAGCAAGACCCCGTGTAGTAGGTTCATTACTAGGTGATTGAAGAACCCAGTGATCAGTAACGCGGCTAAAGGCACCAATATTTGAGCTGCCGTCAAACTCAAATCGTTCAATTTTTCCACTCATTAGGGTAGCCACGTTTATTGATTAGTCCGGGGGTTGGAGGACCTATTCATTGTCCTTCGATTAAAAAGACTTTGACGAAGCCATCCCGGTCTTTCGTTGCACGTACACGAACACGGCGTGGTGGTTTTTCAATTCCACGCGTCCAAAGATACTCATTAAGGACTGGGTCGAGGGAGAGGTCTTCTTCCTCTTCGACTTTCATGTGACGGATAATGAAAGCTTTTACCATATTCACTGCTCGTTTGGCTCGTTTCTTTCGGACAGCATTATAGGCTTTGCCCAGGGGGATAGTATAGAGTCGTTCAACTACAATTTCTTCGGTAACTTCGGGAGCTTCAAGAGCTTCTGTTACTGCATCGTCTTCTTCAGCCATACCTGAGCACACTCCACTATCTTCTATGGTTTAAGTTTTGATTGCCGCCAATTTCGGCGTTTAGGATGCGTCCGAACTTTTCCATTGGTCTTGACCATTATCCACGCGGGAACGCTTACATTTGATTTGAGTTGACGTGCCATCCGGAGCTTTTTTCCTAAGGGTTTGTTTCGAGCCATTTTGAGCCACAACCTTCACTAATTCACCTAAATTCAATTTTCGTATCACGCTTGCGAGACTGTACTTGTGCAAGCATGGTTTTCAGGGTTTTATCAGAAATTGGAACTTCGGGTAATCGTTTTGCTTGAGCGAGACGAATGAGTTCATTTTCCAATTGCTCTGCGAATTCGGGTTTGACCATGCGAAGGTTATTCATCCGATCACGGGCTTCAGGACTGAGAATTTGACGAAGCACTGCCGCCCGTTGGGCTCGAATTGCTTCTTCTTGAGCTACCTGTTGTTCTGCCATGGCTTGTTGTTGTAATTCCGCCATTTTTCGCCGTCGTAGCTCATCTAACTCTTCATCGCTCATGAGAGTCAACCTCACTAATTGATTATCCTGCTCCTTTTGTTCGCATCATGTGTGCTAACTTGTCAAGAAATGAACGCCCTTGACTTGACAGGCGTCGTCCCGTACCCTTTTCGTGTTCGACGAGTCCAGCGGCTTCTAATTGTTGCAGCGCGGTTCGGATAATGGAGCCGCTCCCTTTTGCGTAGTGATTCGGACGGACACCACGACGCTTGCGACCACCATAAGCGGTTCGAAGCCGTGATACTCCAGATGGCCCCTTAACGTATAGACGCCTAAGAATCGAGGCGCAACGGGTGTACCACCAATCCGGATCGGTAGGGGGTTTTTCTTTGTGGGTGCCTGTCTTGGCAAAGCTAGCCCATTCGGGTGGCGTGACTTCTTTCGCCTTCTTGAGCTCCTCCACGATGCGCGGGATGAGCTGCTCTGCCGGAACGTCAAATACAGTAGACACGATAAAGACCCCACGGCGTACGCAAAAATCGACTCGCCGACGAGTCGGCAGAAGTACTCGATGAAAGCTATAAAAATCCTTCGTACTTATCGTCATCCGAAACTTATGACACCCTTATGGTTTTCCGTTCGGTTCCTGCATCACTGACAGGCACTGACCCAAGGGGTCTGCAACCTCCTGCCTCAAAACAGGCGTTTTGTGTCTCCGGGAGACTCACGGCGACAGTGTATAAGTTATAACTGGCGTTTAAATCCCGATTAGCAGTGAATCCGCATTGTTCGCAGCGATACGTCCGTGTTGATAATGGTAACTCCGATTTGATGAAACCACAATTTGAGCACATTTTTGATTAGGAAAAGAATATCGATCTTAGGCATTTAAACTGTCAATTTTAGTACTATTCGGCTTTTTCATTGTCAGCGGCGTGCCAACACAACAACGAATCCCCGGCGTCCCCATACTTCGCTGGAAGTCTTCGCTGCCAGTTCAGCAGCCAGTTCATCAATATTCTTAGAGAGGGTCATGGATCGAAGGAACTTCACTTTGATGACCTTCTGTCGCTTCAATTGACGTTTAACCTCTTCAATGATACCTGCATCTAAACCTTCCTTCCCAATTCGAACTGCAGGTTTTTCATCCGCCCAGATTCGGGCGATATCATCTTTTGACGGCAATTTTCTTTCCTCGTTTTGACACGTGATTGGATTTTTCTTTTTGCGTTTCTTTTTTCGGTCGTTTCCATATGATTTTCCGTCGATACCCACAGGATAAACACGTGATTACAGTCGACCCATTGCGACCTGTCGTGCGTAATCTGATACGAGAATTAACGCCAGGGCGTAAGTAGTGCTCGCAACGATGGCAGTATCGGTGTCGAAGATCTGATGGGAGTCGGATACGTGTCCGCATGACTATCCGTCGTGCCATCTGAACATATCGCTGAGCAAGTGCAGGATCTTGTGGAGCCACGTCTTCAGCCTGTCGGAATAAAGTCTGGAGGTGATTCATTACCGTTGTCCGCCATCGACTACTCCCTCGACTTCGCACCTGCAACACCGACACAGGAAAAAATTGGATGGAATGGTGCGCTGTCCGGGATTTGAACCCGGGCACCCAGCGTGGCAGGCTGGAGTCCTAGCCACTAGACCAACAGCGCACGGAGCAATTCAACCCGCCACCCCTTTTTATTGGTTTTGGCTATCGCTTTTCCCCACCGGTTTCTGTTCCTCCGAAGAATGGAAACACTTAAGCGAATCTAGGTTACCCCAACGGTTTTTTTTAACTCCGAATGAACTGAATCAAAAACTAGGATCTCGTCAATGAATTAAATTTTTAGTTTAAAGCACTTCACCAAAAGAGAATGGTGACGGAGGAAGTGCTTGATCGATGCAAACCACAATTTGTGGTAAGCTTTTCCCAAATTCTAGACAAGCTAGGATACTAGATGAACTTATGCGCCACCAATCAGCATGTATCCGTTTTGCATACAAGCGAATCTGTGATGAAAAAACTCAATCTGAAATAGAAGCATCTCTAAAATCCTTTTTTCCACAATTGAATTCGCTTTACCGACGATGCGGATACTTCAGGGCAATAGATGCCTTTAAGGCAGCAATATTTCGTGTCAAATCAGGACAATTAGAAACACCATCAAAGGTAATCTTTGGAGGTCGAAGAAATCTAATTAGCCTTAAAAAAGGTCAACTATCCAAGTCTGAGTGGCGTGCAATTCGAAACAACCCGCTATATTCTCGTGGTGAAAAAGCTAAAAAAGGAAATCTAAATTTACGATTTGAGTAGCAAGAAGGAAAACATCACTTGCGTGTGAATAACGGATTTAGAAGTTGGATAAGAATTCCAGCTTATCTTCCTCATACACTTGATATTCTTTTTGGGGACAGAGCTTATGGAGTAAGAATACTACGAAGAGGTAAAACCTACGAGCTACGAGTAAATTGTGAAGAAACTAATAATGAATGTGTAGGATTTGAAAAAGGAGCGGTTGGTATAGATTTCAACCACTCAACAATTGACTTGAGTGTGACTAATTCCCAAGGTCAATTGAAGGCAACCCACACAATTCTTTGCGCTTCATTGACTTCAGCACGCAAAGGTAAGAGAGAGTGGTTAATTGGAAATCTCGCCAAAGAAGTAGTCCGATTTGCTAAATATTGGAGATGAGGTCTAGTTCTTGAACGATTAAGGGATGTAGCCCGTGGACGAGCCAATCAACACAAATTCGCACATCAAAAATTTCTCACTGCGGTTCAACGTCGTGCATTTCGAGACAAACTACAGGTTCGATTTGTTAATCCAGCTTTTACATCCATCATTGGAAAATGGAAGTACGCCCCTTTTTATCATGTCACAGTTCACCAAGCGGCAGCGCTTGTTGTTGCTCGCCGTGGACAGGGTTTCCACGAGCACCTTCGGGAGCTAAAATCGTTGGTTCTTGAACCAATTGAAGGAAGAAAGATCAACGAGCTGACACACAATCGTCGTGTGCATGCATGGAGCCTCTGGCGGCGTCTTGGAAATCTACCTTCCCGTAATGGGACGGATAGTATCAACCCTGGTCAATCCCCTGAAACGATTGGGGTGGAAAATCAGGGAAAAAATTATCCAACAATGAGGTCGGGTGAAGACGATGCATCCGGCGGGAAGATCGTTATTCTTGGTAGCGGTCCATCATCTATCGATGGTGTGAAAGAACCCCACAAGTAAGATTCTTAAAGGATATGTAAGGGTTTGAGTACCAAGGCGGTCGTGGTCTAGTGGTTATGATTTCGGCCTTCCACGCCGAATACCCGGGTTCGAATGCTGACACGAGCTTCGTGTGAGTCCGAAACTCCCGGCGACCGCACCATTTCTTTTTTGCGATCAGTCCTTTCATTGGAGCGACTAGCCTGAGGGCTTGGGAATTGCTTTTGTTGAGTGGAAACTCCGTTTACTATGGTTTTAATCGAAAGTTTTCAATTTTTATCTATTTTTATAAGGTAATAACAATACTTATAAGTAAGTAGTGATATGTATAGTTTGTAAACAAATGTTTCCTGTTCACCCCATGCACGCGAGAGCCGTGTTGGCTCCACTGGAAACAATGGGGTGGGAGAGCTCGCCTAAGTGGAGGTAGAGCCTAATGGAGAATGATCAAATGGAATATGTTCCCCCCGTAGAAGTCGAAAATTACCAACAGTTCCTTGATTACGCACGTAGAGCCGCAATCGTGACGTTTGAACCCATCTACTATGTTACGCCCTTTGAAGGCGACGTTATGGGAAATCCTGCCCAATGGCTACGCGCACTCCGTCTGTATGCCATTGGCGTCGAATTGAATGGCATACTCATCACTTTGATGCACCGCATCAACTTCCCACCCATCAATTTGGATTTTGAAGAAGGCATTCTGGATTGCGTCGCGGCAGAAGGCCAGTTAACAGAGATCGTACAAGAGCTTGAAACGGAGTTTCATGCAGTTCCTGGTGCCCCAGAGCGACCATCGTTGCATGATGAATGGATTCGAACACTTCGGTAACATAGACGAGAACGGGCATATGGGGTTTGTTTGCAGAGAGAGAAAATCTGGAGTATTACCTATCACTATGTTCTTCCTCATCGACCCCAGCCTCATCGACCCCAATTACCGAGTATACGCCATCATTAACCTCATCAGCACTGCGTTGTCGGTCTTGACGGTGGTTTCCTTCCATGCAGGAACCAAACAGAAACCGGTCTAGGTTTTCGTAGGTTTCGGAGAACGGAAACTTATTAAGGCGTGTGTCGTGAAAAACAGACCGCCGTCAGAATTGACAGGCTTTGGGCCGGTGGTCTAGTTGGCTATGACGCCGTCCTGACACGGCGGAGGTCCCGTGTTCAAATCACGGCCGGCCCACCACAGATGCCGACGTAGCTTAGCTCGGGAGTAGCTCAACCTGTGGGTTGGGTGTTGCTTACCGAAAGCGCGGGACTGAAGGCGTTGCCGCGTCCAGCGTAACGTGTGAAATCCCGTTGTCGCGTGTTCAAATCACGCCGTCGGCACCACTTCTTCTTTTCAAGATGCTAGAGCGATACTGGCTTCTGCGTGGATGCGTTCTACCGAATGAAAAGCCAATCAAAAAGGGTGACCAGACTTA
>JAEOSK010000033.1 GCA_016840405.1 Candidatus Hermodarchaeum yapensis | reverse complement strand
AGACACCCTTGTCGTAGATACCCGTCCCCAAAATGAATCCCTGCCAGCGTCGTAAATCGCCTTGGACAGGTTGGAAGGAAGGTTCCTCGGTTTCCATGTTTTTTGCTTCAAGAGCTAATCTTGCCCAGTAGTCTTCTTCTGATAGCATGTGGACAGCGCCTCTACCTAGATAAGCCGGTCCCCGGTACAGTTACAAGCTTCATTTGTGGTAAATACCTTTTCGTATGAAACCATCACATCTTATTCTATTTAATTTCTCGAGATACACAGATTCTTGAAGATGTGGATTAACCTAGGGGCGTTTAAATAGCACGATAAGACTCCTCTTTTGAGGTCCCGGTTGGGGACTGAGAACCAAGGTCTCCGGTGACCGGGCAACATCGCCGGAACGGCGAGTAGAGCCTGTGGACCAGTCGGCATAAGTCGATGGTATGAAGCAGGAAACACCGACCGTCAGGTCGGGGTAGTTCACTTATGGCTAACGCAGTCTTCACCAAACTTCTTACGTGTAGCTGAAAAAGAAGAAATCGAGGGGCAACTGAGATTGAAACCGAGTTGGTTAACAGACTCTAGCCGCCCTCGGTGCGGGTAATTAAGTACAGCTTGTCATGGGGGGTGATGCCAACACTCTTGACGGTCTGTTCATCGGTCAGTTGTGCACCGCGGTATGCTAGAATGACAATGTTGGGCGGTATACGGCGCATTTGTGCAACGCGATTTCGGACTTCTCCAATAGTCGTGTTTGGCTCCACTTCGAGTGCAATTGGATCACTACCACCAATCGCTGGAACGACTTCAATTCGCATATTTTCACCATCCGATTATTTTCTAACCGGTTTCAACCTTCGTAGGTTTATACGGTTCCGACAGATAGGGCAGGTTCCTTTGACTTTCACCCATTCTGCAAGATGTGCATAATGGGCAGGGTTGCCACACTTAGGACAATAGACTAATTGTTGTCCTTCGCGGACAAGAAGGCCGCAGACGACACATTTAGCAGTCGCGGTCCAATCCCATTGACCGATTTCGGTCACCGATGGAATTACAAACCGCTCTGGTGGTTGTGTCATAGTCAGCCCCTTAGTCAGTTCCGCTCGGGCTCTTCTTCTAGGTGCGATAATAAAAAACTTTGGAAATCAGACTATTAAAAAATAAATTGGCTGGTTTGCCGCAAAATCGATAACAAATCAATTACTTTGAAGCAGAGAAATCAAAGCTTAAAAGCATGCGGTGCATAAGCTTGAACGAGAGCTTCGGGGGTTATCCTTACTGTGTCCTCTGAACCACCTAAATACGCTATTGAAATTGAAGCCATTAAAACACCAAAAGGGCTAGTTCCAACCGTTGAGTCCCTTAAACGAATTGTGAAAGGCTTGAATTTATTAGATGCAGATCTGGGACGGATGAATCTGAAAATGGAGGCTAATATTCGCGCACTTCTACGTGAGGTAAAAACGCTACAAAAGCTAGTTGCTGACGACACTATTGCTTCAGAATCTTCAGTTGAACGGCTGGGTGTTCTATCCTCCCAATTTGAAGCCTTAGAAAAATCGATGGACAAAATAGCTAAACAAAAACCAGCCAAGACATCGGATGCCTCTCTTGCTGAATTGCAAAAAGAGCTTTTACCAACTCTTACACAGGCCGTTCAACGGATAGAAGAAATGATTACTTTGTTTGAAACACGATTTGAAGAATTTCTTCGAGAACTCCAAAGCAATATCCTTGTGACGGTTAAACAGGCGGTTGAAAGCACTCCAACGAAAGAAAAAGTTGCCCCCAAGCGAAAAACTAAGGCTACTTCAACATGACAGTCTGTACAGGACTCTAGTTGCCAAAGATTAAATGCCCGCTCTCACTAGCAGGATTCGAATAACGATAAGATGGTGTATACTATGGCACAGGCTATGCGAAGTCAACAAGAATTATCGATTGCTCGTGAAGCACAATTGATGTACCGGCGAGCACCTACCTTTACTCCAGTTGGTCAGAATCTTCGCCGATGGAGAGGAAAAATCAAAGGTGGACCACGAAGTAAAGATGAGTTCCTTGTCGAGATTATTGTGCCTCCAAACTTTCCAGCTCAACCACCTGTGGCTCGAATGTTGATGCCTACAAAGCATCCGCGAGTTGATTCAGAGTCAGGAGCTATTCATCTACGCATCGTCACCCAGTGGCAACCTCACTATCATGTCTACCAAGTGGTAAATAGTATCAAGGGGCTTTTTGCCCGAGAACCTCCTGTGGCTGATAAGACACGCGAGGCGCCAAAGGTGAAGATGCCTCAGGAGGAGGAAGTTCTCCAACAGCGATATCAACAGTTGGAACGTGAAGTCGCGAGATTGTCAAAGAAAGTTCAGGATCGCGATGAACGTATTGCTCGAATGGCTGCTCAGATTGACACTGGCTCTATCACCGCCGGTGAAGTAACGGACGAAGAAGAGCTTGATGCCCTAATCATGCCAACGGATGCAAAGGAACGGGAACGGTTAGAGCTAGAAAGCGAAAAACTGGCAATTGAAGATTTATTACAGAATCTTGAGCAGAAATTTGACTCTGCTGAGATTAATTCAACCGAGTACACCAAGTTATACAAACGGTATAAACGACGGCTCTATCAAATTGACAAGGCTCTCGAGAAATACAAATAGTCCAGACTGAGGAGATTTCAATGGCAGTACGCGAGCGAAAACGACCAAAAAAAGCAAAGGTCGTTGAACTAGAAGCTGAAGTTTTTGGAACGATTGCCACACTCGACAGCATTGCAGAAAAATTTGAGGATGGAGATATTCAACCGGCCTTGTATAAGCGTCAGCTAAAGTCTCTTGTCAGCGACACGGTCAAAGCGCGACAGTTACTTGAAGCTGAAGGTGAAAGCTGGGAAACGTTTGTCGACGAAGAAAAAATTGCTGAACGGTTTCCTACTGCTGTTAAAAAGCTCCAAATCGTGGAGCGTGCTCCCGAAGGTGAACAAAAGGTTGAATTAGTAGCTCAGACTTCCGCCAGAATGGCTGCTAAAACAGCCGACATTGTCTCCGATCTTATCACATTAATCGATATCGCCAAACTCGGTGATGTGGCTCGGATGAGCCTTATTGTACCTCTTCTTGATGATGCCATCATTCTCTTGACTAAGTATCCAAACTTCCCTCCCGATTATTGGATCCTTGTGGCAATGAAAGATTGGCGCAATCAACTTCAACAACGAGATCCCAACGATACTCTCACTCCAGAGGAGGCCAAACAATTAGAATTCCAGACCGTCCGATGGTTGAATGACTTCAAGCGCCGGCTCCGAGAAATGGCGGTCGATGAATAGATGTTGAGGCAGATCGCTGATGGCACATCCCATGCGTTCATTTGCAGAAATGCGCGAACGGTTGGTGAATGCTATCAATAAAGCTAATCTGCGCATTAACGCTGAATACATCTTGGAAGATTTAGACGTGGTTGTGGCTTTCTCGGAAGCTATGCTTGGTCCGAATCATTCCGTCACCCTTGAAGCCCAAGAATGGTACGAATATTTCTGGGCAAAATACGGAACTAATCTATCTCAACATGTGGAGGAATTAGAAGCGCGACGGTTTGCCATGCGAGCAGAAACTTGGCTCAATTACATGCGACAAATATGAGGAGGAACACCTGCATGGGTCTATGGGAAATTGAAAAGCAAATGGAAATGGATGCGGCTTACAAGAAGAAACGTGTCGAGCTTATGCTCAAAGAGCTTGAACACATGCTTCAAGCCATCTCACAGCTACAGGATAAAGCCGACTCCTTTGAAAAAACCTACGGAGAAGTCTTGGAAGTCACTCCCGAATATAGCGAAAAAGCAGCTGCCATAGCACATGAACTTGGCATAACCCTCCCCGGAATTCCCTTCTCTGAAGACATGAAAGAGAAACCCGGGCTTGTAGAACGACTTACCGGACGGGGGCGTTTCTACGATGAACTAGGCTTACAAATACTCGATATCGCCAAACGGCGTCGTGATGCCACTGGGGGTATTATGACTCTTGCTGAAATCGTCCTATTAGTGAATAAGCAACGCCAAACGAGCGTGTCCCAAGTCAACATAGCCAAAGCCATTCAAAATCTTGCCAATGCCAAATTGATACCTGGTATACGGAAATTACCCTCAGGGATCCGAATCGTTGAACTCGTTCCACGTGAACTCACCAATGACCAAGTTGCCATTCTCTCGATGGCCAGCCGCACTGGATATACCACACTTGAAGATTTAATGACCAAAACAGGATGGAATCGTGAACGTGCTGATGCGGCCCTCAAAAGTCTAGAATCCGTGGGTGCGGCGAAGATCGACAAATCCTACGTTCACGGCACTCGTTACTTCTTCCCCGGACTTAATCCCTCAGATTAAACCACTAACAACAGATCAGTTATACTTGAATCTCGACAACTTCTCGTTCGCTATCCAACCATTTAGCCTGTTTCTTTTCCACTAAACGTTGTAAAATATAACGGAGCTCAGATTTAGGAAGCGTTGCCAAATCCTTCCGGTATTCCTGAAGCTTAAAGAGGGTAAACGTGGTTCGTCCCGTTTTTAACGCCCATCGACGGATTTCATCCGCCCATTCATCATCAGTTTTCCAAGTAATGCGAATGATGCCCTCCGCTTCATCAACCCAACGTCCCAACTCTTCTTTTACTAACACACCAAGAATAATTTTGACGGCTTGATGGCGATCAGGACGGATCTCATTGAAAGGATCGAACATCACTAGTGTCCGGGTTGAGACAATGTGCATTAACATTTCTCGACACCAATCAATGGTAAATCCTGCCCATTCTGCCCCCCATTGGTCCTTTTCCTCCTCGGAAGTAGGAATCACAAACATGAACCCATACCGACCCCGTTTGGCAATCCATACAAATCGGCGACTCAGCTTTTCGACAGCTTTGCGTGCTAGTTCCTCGAGCTTTTTTTCTTCTTCCTCAGTGATAGGCATCACGAGAACAGCCGTCTCATCTGATTCAGCTAAACTCTCTGCATGTTCCCGTGTTTTCTTCAGAAGGTCCAACCAGTCCTCTTCCGTGAGCGACACATCTGCACGGAGCTCATCCCGCTCCTTTTCTTTCGAACGCTCCCTGGCCTTCTCCTTCGACACAATCAATCCCCTACGAACCATGTTTACTATCCCATTCAAGATACCGCGCCAACTCGTCTGGTGAAACCACTGACCGGATATTTCTCAAACTTTCCAGAAAATCCGATAATTGAACAGAACGCGCTTGAATCTCCTTATCACGAATTGCTCCCGAAGCATCTAATTCCCGAATTGGCTGAAGCGATGCCTCACGACATATCAACGCGATATCGGAACCAGCATATCCCTTTGTTTTTTCACCAAGTGAATTGAAGTCCACATCCGGAGCAAGATCAATACCCTTCGTATGTATCTCAAAAATTCTCACTCGCGCTTCAAATTCGGGCATCGGAACCATAATCCGTCGTTCGAATCGACGACGAAACGCTGCATCCAAGTCCCACGGACGGTTGGTTGCCCCTAACACCACAATGTGGTCGCCCTTTCGACTCTTCATCCCATCCATTTCAATAAGGAATTGGGTTTTCAACCGGCGCTCGCCCCCCACCTGATCTGAGCCCCGCTCACCTGTGAGGGCATCTACTTCATCCATAAACACAATGGCGGGTTGCTCTTTCCGCGCGGATCCAAACAGGTTCTTGACTAAGCGCTCAGACTCACCCAACCATTTTGAAACAATCGAAGCGGCATCTGCATTGAAGAATGTGCATCCCGCTTCATTCGCGACCGCTTTGGCAATGAGCGTTTTTCCGCATCCAGGAGGTCCAAATAATAAGACACCCTTCCAGGGTCGTCGTGCGCCCGTGAATAAATCAGGTCGTAACATGGGCAAAATGACTGACTCACGGAGTGCCTGTTTTGCCTCGTCCAGATTTGCTACATCCTCCCACTTGACATCCGGTTTTTCCTTGATAATCATGCTTTCGATGTCGTCTTGCAGCTCCTTATCCTCTTGATCCTCAAGCTCAACACCCTCAAAATCCGGAGTAGGACCTCTAGCTGGCAATCGACCACTCCGAAGGGTCTTTGCTCGGGCCACATACTGATCAGCTCTTTCCAAGGCAATTCGCCGCAACTGCGGATTCTTTGACACCTTTAGAACACGCACGAGGATATCCGCGGCCTCAATGTACTTAGACATTGCTGCAGACCGTTTTCCTTGCTGATCTAATGTCAGAGCCTCTTTGGCTTTATTTTCTGCAAGTTGGAACATGGCTGCGCTGGTCAATTCCCATCAACCTGTAATAGACACTTTATCTCTAGTCCACAAAACGCCTTCTTTAGTCTTTGCGGGATTGCATTGGCATTAAACAAATTTTGCGGAGAGACTCCCTAATGGTATTCTTGGATAGACTCTCGTGATTCTCAAAACAGCCAGGTAGTCACTGGAGGACTTAATCCTTACCTCTCAGCGAATATCATTTCGTTTCATGCTTCTTGAGATGAGAGTAGACGAGAAAGGGAGCGGCGAGAACTAGCACGATGACTAACGCAAAAATGAAGGATGGCCACATGGGAGGGAGAATCGGTAGTGTAGGATCCGGCAGGACAACATGAACATGAAAGACTGCAGACACGTTGTTTCCCCAAATATCATTTACTCGGATAAGTAAGGGGTAGGTCCCCACACCAAGACTAGTTCGGTTAGAGATAGTACCATCATCTGAAATGGTAAACTCCGCCGTGTTACTGATCCACCACTGGTCAATCTCTGATTGGTCCGTCACTTTCAGCGTGTAATTAAAGCTGGTATCAAAAAGGATAGTCTGGTTACTGGGGGGGGATTCCCATGTAGGTGGGTAATCTTCGGGAACACGAACCACCCAGACATCACGGTAACCGTCCCCATAACTCTGAGTATAGCCGGCCAGTGCCACCCCACCAGAGTCTACTGTTGTGATGGAGCGAGCTTCATCATCACTTGAACCACCAAATGTTTGAAACGTTAAGGGAGTTCCATCTTGGGCTAGGCGGACTAACCACATGTCAAACGCGCCTTGTTGGATTGATCCTGCTAAGGCAAAGGTTCCATCGTCAAGTTCTACAATGTCATAGCCCCGACAGTAACTGTCGGGTACTCCAAAGAAGTGCTGCCAGCGGACTGATCCTAGTGCACTTATTCGAAGAACCCACATTGTCGACCACATATCCGGATCCTGAGCATAGCGAGAAGTGCCAATCATGGCGTACCCACCAGATTGGCATTCAATGATGGAGTATAATTCGTCATCCTTGATTGTACCAAACATTCGATTCCAGAGATGATTTCCGTCAGCATCAGTACGGATTAGCCACCCGTCGGTGCCACCCCAACCAAAACTGTCAGTAAACCCAATGATGGCAAATCCCCCCGTGGAGCATTTGACGACGCAACGTCCTTCATCATCCCCTGAACCGCCATAGGTATTATTCCATAAGAGACCTGTGCGATTCCCAAAAGAGCCGGTGCAAAACCTATCGGGGTCGGTATGGAGTAACCAGACATCTTTCCCTCCAGCACCAAAGCTCTCTGTTACTCCTGCGAGAACTAAACCTTTGGGATAGTGTTCGATAATGGACCAAGCCGCTTCGGAAACAGATCCATTATACCATGTATCTGGAGTCATTGAACCGTTATAGAAGATTTCCATGTATGCTTTGTTTTTGTAATCATACCAGTCAGCCACACCAGCCAGTGCAATGTAGCCCTCATCGGTTTGGACAACTGAATGTGCTTCGCAGAGCACAGAATCCCCCCAACTACCTCCTTCGTAGGCTGCAAAGTTTGTACTATCAGGTGGCATATAGAAAACACCGAAATATGGGTTATTGCCGTTAGGAGAATCAGCTGCATCTGCAAAGGTGCCCGCCAAACAGAGATATCCCGACTGAAGTTGAATTATTTCCCAGGATTCAGCCCATCCATCGTCTTTTCCAAGTGCTCTATCCCACATTGGCGATGGAGACCCTAAAGAAAGAACCGATTGTAATGATGTGTAGGATTGTCCAATTGCAATATCATTCTGACCGGTTAATGGAGTTGTGGCATCTAATAGAGGTCCGATCAATGAAAGGGTGATGAATAAACTGAGAAGGAGGATTGATATGAAACCATTCTGTCTCATTGAAATCCTCTGTGTATGTTTGTGAGATTCGTTCTTAAATAGTTGCTCGTTTTTGGTCTGATTCGGGATTGCTGGTTCCAAAACCTAGTTTTCTGGGGTTCATGATGTTGTGTGGGTCCAAGTAATGCTTAATGGCTTGGAGGAGTGCGAATCCAGTAAGTTCATGTTCTATAGGCATCCAAGGCGCCTTTTTTGGTTATCGCCCGAGAAAACCCTTGGAAAACTTTTCTGGTTATCGCCCGCAAGAACGCCTTCTTTAGTCTTTGCGGGTATGCACGAGTGGGTGGCAATTTTTGCAGGTTAATTTTCTTATCATAACTTATTGAAAACCTTTGTTAGTCTTGTTTCAAGTAATTTAATTTTCATTCACTATTTCCTACACTAGTTGACGAATTTCTCGATTCCTCAAGTGTAGGTAGAACACACTTGGAAGCATTCCAACGAACATACAGGCAAGAACCATAGGTAAGAATGGAACCGTAAACCAGGTGTAAGAACCATATGAATAATGAATGCTCGTAGTAGAGCTTATAACAAAGGCAACCCAAGCAAAAGATACGAAAAAGAACAGAGGAACCCAAGGTAGATATTTGGAACCAGTAGGATATTTCGTTTTCACGGCTTCAGCGACATGGACAGTACCAATTTGGAGAATTATGAACCCACCAATGGCTAACAGAATTGACAATCCGAAAACCGGTGAGACCAATAAACGGAACACCCTGCTAAAATCAACATAATTGCCAAGGTGGACAGGAAATGGGTATCGGAAGAAGATGCCCGTAGAATAAGGCAGAACAATGGAAGATTGCGAACCTATGAATAGGTAGTAGGACAACAGGGACACATTAAGGGCGATAGTAACAGCTACCATTTTCAAATCGAATTGAGCCGTCATCGCGGGTCCATATCGTTTCCATATCTCGTAGAGCATTATCACCGCATTAACAATTGTCAATCCCACAATTCCCCAAAGAATCCCATTAAACGCCAATTGTGCGTAAGTAACACTCGGCGTCGGTGGATCAGGAAGCCGAGTAACGAGTGTTACCCAACCATTAGTATAATCGAAAGGAGCTATGTACTTTTCAACACGCGTGGATGCAACTATGAAAAAGCCCCCATCCTGACTGCTAATCGCTGCACATCTGTCCCAAGAACGGATAAACCAAAGATTTACCCCGTGAGCCCAGTTCCAAAGTAGATTGCCCGCATCATCGATGCGAAGAGCGATAATCGTATCAAAATGCCAACCTGGAATTTGGTAATTACCGAAGCCTACCAGTAGGTAACCCGTTGGACACACAACGATATCAGTGGCACGTGAGTCACCACTTGGATACAAAGCGCTCCAGCGTTGATTTCCACTTTCATCAACTTCCATGGCGAAAACTTGTTCAGTGTCATACAGCATTTCTTGATAGCCAGCAATTAGGTACCCGTCTCCATGAGCAGGTTCAATCGCGCGAGCAACTCTACCAACTGTGTAATTGTAAGTCTGATTCCATTGTATAATCCCAGTGCTATTGATTCGAAGTAACCAAATATCATAGTATTGAGAGCCCCAGTCAGGATCTGAATTTGTATACCCGACAACCATGAAATCATCATTGGGACATACGGTGACAGCTTCTAACGACTCATAGAATGTAACATCTATGGTTCTATTCCACAAGGTTCCACCGGTGCTATTGATGCAGTGGATCCAGCCATAATACGTACTAGAACCATTGTCCAAAGTACCAACAAGCACTGCGCCACCCTCCGGCGTAGTAGCGGCACCTTTAAGACGATAGCTAGGTTCTCCGTCGAAGATGCGATCCCAAAGGAAGTTCCCCTCATCGTCGATACAAATTATTATCGACTCCTCCTCAGATGGTCCACCTACGAGTAGATACTGGTTGCTGCCAAATTCGATTACTTCAGAAAGGAATTCGTCTTCATCGGGATAATAAGTGTAACCGGTATAGCGCTGGTTCCAGAGAACCTCACCTAATGGATTTAGTTCCATGGCAAAAAAGCTACTGTTTGGAAGGACACCTGCAATGAGAACATTGCCATTTGGGACTTCGAGGATGGCTCGTCCCATTTGATTATTCTCTAGCCCGTAATCCCGCATCCATTCTGTAGGCGATATGTATGGAGCTTGGTTCGTGTTCGAGAGCACAAGTCCACTTGCCCACCAACACACCAAGAATAAACCAAGCGCCGCAAGAAGAATGAGCCCCTGTCGCCACTTTTTTGAATTCACGCTGACCATGAACTTCGTTCCCTCTTTCACGAAGTTTTTTCGCAATTCAATCTAATAAATATTTTTGCTGGCAAAGGTGACCCCCTTTATCTTGAGCACCCTTGAACGGGTAGTATTAATATAATCGTTGGCATTTGGCTTTGGCAGACTTTTCACGAACGATGACAAGATAACACTGCAGCTGGCTTTTTCCCGTTATCAGCCAAGAAAACCCCTGAAAAACTTATGCGGTTATCGCCCCTGAGAACGCCTTCTTTGGTCTTTGCGGGTACACCAGCGGATAGCAAATTTTGCAAATTAATTTTCTTACCCTAACCTTTTGGAGCTTTTTTCAAGTAGCCAAGTAGTCTACGATGTAGAGTAGAGTAAAAAAATGGGGAGTGACATGAAAAAAATGAGGGATATCCGCCACTATAGGCCTGTAGTTCTAACTCCAAGAATGAACAGGAACCAAGCAATTACTAGTAGGATGAACCCGATGAGACCGAGGAAAAGACCGGCTATAAAGAATTCAGCAATATACAGGATAATGCCTACTAGTCCCAATAATATGGCGATTTAGAACGTGCTATTTTTAATTAAATTCATTTTTAGGTGCCCCTCCTTTGAGGGTTCGTTCGCTAGCTTTAGAAGTTGTATATGTGGCAAATGTATATTGTACACTAAGGAGAAAACCAATTGTTGCACAGACAGTTGTGTTAGGTACTTGGAGGGACTGCTTGCGAATAGACGAGTTGCACAAGGGCGAATGCGGCTTGAAACAGGTTGAATAGGAGCGCGGTTGTGTAGAAAGCGGGTTCTAGAAGTGGATACAATCCAAGCATGGTTAGAACCAATGGAAGCTGAAGTGGGATCTCAAGCAAGAGCCAAAAAAGCACGGTTATCACGGGGCTGGCCCGCATCCCGCTATTCAGGAGGTCTCTATTAATGGGATCTCGAAAAGACAAGATGATGACCATCCAGTTGAGAGAAAAGAAGATGAGACTGGACATAAACCAGAGGATGTGATCACTAACCCCGTAGAGGTTAAGACCAACCGGTATGAGGGCAACGATGATCAATCCGAGTCCGATTGTGACCATGCCACGAATCCGCGCGAGTTGGGCAGCCTCGATCTCGTTCCGGCGAGTGACGCCATGAGCGCGCCGAAACCGACAAAGATACCCGCGATTTCAGCTATTGCTATGAAAAAGTCTAGGGCCACCTTTCCACCACCTAATTTGTTATTATTTTGATGTGTGTGGTTGTCTGTATCTCTTCTGATACAACTAAACCCTTTGTGTTTTTATTTATATCCGGTTATAGTCTTCGGAAAGTGATGGAAATGACGAACCTAGTAATTGAGGCTATAAACACCCGACGGTCTACGAGAGCCTATGAGCCCAAACCAATTCCAAAGGAGATCATCAAGACGATCATCGAGGCTGGTAATCGGGCCCCTTCACAGGGAAGGGTGGTAAAAGGCAAGAAGGATCCTCTTTTTCAGCCGTGGCGGTTTGTTGTTGTCGAGGATCCAGAGTTCAAGCAAAAACTCTTACAGACCACGTTGCCAATCTGGAAAAAAAGCACAGAACAAACCCAACAGCTGTTTCCTGAATGGTACGAGAAAGCAATGCGACTCCAAGAGGTGATGGACGAACCCAAAGACATGGTTTACTATTCTGCTCCGGTCATCCTCTTTGTCATCGGTCTAGCTGAATATGCGGTTAGTTGTGCACTTGCCTGCCAGAACATTATGATTGCTGCCCATGCACTTGGTCTTGGAAGCTGCTATGTGGGATTCGGATCACTTGTCAAAGGTGATACTGAAATCGTACACACCCTCGAACTAGTGGATAATGAACGAATCTACGGACCTATCGTACTTGGCTATCCAAAGGACCTCCCTGAAGCACGCGCGATGCTATCGAAGAAAGAAGAACCCAAAATTAAATGGATCTAGAAGGCAACTAAGAAACTACAAGTAATTCCTTGTTATCCTGTGGTTTATCTGATTGGTCTACATTGATCTGCATGTTAGTTATTTATTCAGGGTGCAATAGTATCGAATGAAGATACGCCTTATAATGTTCAAAATCCCTATTCGTTCTCAAGGGTGGTTCTATGCGATTTGATATTCTCATTAAGAATGGATGGTTACTTGATGGCACTGGCAATCCATGGTTTCCCGGCGAGGTTGGCATCAAAGATGGAAAAATTGTGAAAATCCTTCCAACTATCGACGGTTCTGCCAAGAAGATCATTGATGCTTCTGGACATATTGTGTGTCCCGGCTTTATTGACATGCATTCACATTCGGATGCCTTCAGCCTATTAACAGGGGAAATGGAATCCTACATTCGGCAGGGAATTACCACGTGTGTGAATGGGCAGTGTGGGTCAAGCCTTGCTCCAATTCCTAAGGGTCGAGAGGCAGAAGCAAAGAATCGAATTACAGATGAGTTTCCGCCCTTTGCCGGTGTCGAAATAACATGGAACACTTTTGCCTCCTACCTCGATACTATGGACAAGATTCCATGCTTTATTAACCAGGCTTACTTTGTGGGATTTGATGCCCTGTTGTTTGCTGGACAGCCTGGCGAAGAGGATCGTCCCCCCACATCAGAAGAACTTGAGAGCATGAAATCATATTTGGATGAATCGATGAAAGCTGGCGCCTTCGGCTTATCAACCGGGTTACTCTATCCTCCTCAGGCCTATTCAAAAACCAAAGAAATTGTCCAACTGGCAAAAGTTGCTGCTCAACACAACGGGTACTATTTCTCGCACATTCGAAACGAAGGAGACTCTGTTGTTGATTCTGTGAAAGAATGTATTGAAATCACTGAGCAATCGGGATGTGTTGGTGGGAATATCTCGCATCACAAAGTATCGGGAAGACCTCATTGGGGGGCTAGTAAAAAAACCCTCACACTAATTGAGGATGCCAATAATCGTGGTGTGAGTATCACTTGTGATCAATATCCCTATAATCGGGGGATGACGTCACTCCGTACACTTCTGCCCCCGTGGGTGCATGAAGGAGGAATCGAACAATTACTAATACGTATTCAAAATCCCAAAGATCTCAAACGTATCCGTAAAGAGATGGAGGAAAAGCAGAGTGAGTGGGAGAGTTTTGTTCAGGCGAATGGCTATGACCACATCTACCTGGCACAAAGCTACACTGATAAATGGAAACCCTATCAGGCGAAAAGCCTTGCCAAAATCGCTCAAATGACGGGATCTGCTGATGAGTTTTCTACTCTAATTGAGATCTTGATCGATGAAAACGCTGCATGCTATATGACTGTTGAAAGTATGGGTGAGGAAGATATCCGTCGCATTATGAAAAGCCGGTATCAAATGTTTGGAACGGATGGTGCAGGAATCCCCTACAATCCGGACTTAGGTGCTGTCCATCCCCGATTTTATGGCACCTTCCCTCGAGTTCTTGGCAAGTACGTTCGTGAAGAACAATTACTGACTCTCGAAGAAGCCATTCGGAAAATGACCTCGTTTCCTGCTCAACGCCTCGGATTAAAAGACAGGGGCTTACTCCGTGAAGGCATTTGGGCTGATATTGTCGTTTTTAATCCTAACACCGTAGCAGACAAAGCTACCTTCGAGCAATCTCATGCCTTCCCAGAAGGTATTCCTCACGTAATCGTGAATGGTGAGTTAGTTGTCGAACAAGAAACCATTCACAAAGTGTTTCCAGGGAAAGTGCTGAGACACTAGAAATACAGAAATTATTGCGAATCGATACGCAAAACCGTGCAATTATAGGCGAGTATGCCAAAAGTATAATAAGCTTGATTTGAAGGGAGTCAATGGTAGGTTAATAACAATGTCTGCTATTCGCCGATTTATGAGTTGGCTGGGCGGCGGACCCGATTTAAAGAAGCTAATTTTCCGTCTCGATGTCTTTTGCCGTAAGCTCGACTTACAACGGAAGATGCTGGAAAA
This sequence comes from Candidatus Hermodarchaeum yapensis, assembly GCA_016840405.1. GTDB lineage: Archaea > Asgardarchaeota > Hermodarchaeia > Hermodarchaeales > Hermodarchaeaceae > Hermodarchaeum > Hermodarchaeum yapensis. The sequence goes on along the minus strand of JAEOSK010000033.1, from coordinate 14,526 downwards.
AGAGGCAAGTAAAAGCCGCCAACGGGCCAAGAAATACCGTCTCGCAGGAAATATGGATGCTACGCGCATGTACTTGCAGCACCAACTGCGATTCCAGAAATGGGCCCTAAGCGTAGATGCATATCGACTACGCATTGAAGGATTACAAACTCAACTACGCCAGAGTGAAGCCATGGGTGAAGTCGCCAAGATTCTTGGTCAACTTAACGCTGCACTCGGAGGACTGAAGAGCCAAGTCAAAGTTCCTGAGGTTGCACAGCTTGTTGACCAGATAGAAGGCAACCTCCGGCACTTCGAGATGACCCAAGAAGTTGCCGAAGCTGGAATGGAACGCATGGCAGTCTCAACAGAAGTTACTGATGGTGAAGTGAAAGATGCCCTCAAAGAACTCGATTCTGAAATCGAGATCGAAACCGGTACATCACTTCCTGAACCCGAAAAACGTGTCTCAGAGTTAGAATCTGAGATTCAGCGATTGAAGGAGGAGGGCTAGTCAATGGTAAAATTCTGGGAGAAACTATTTCCGAAAAAGCCTGAACCCAAAGAAGATACAATCGCTCGTATTCATCGAGTTGTCGATAAATTAGAAGTCCGTAGCCGGCAATATGAAACAAAGGCTAGCGACTCGAAAATCAAGGCAACGCGCTATGTACGCCGTGGTGATCGAAAAGCTGCAAAGATGCAGCTCCGACGCCGTCAACGCTATCTACGCAAAGCTCGACTGATCGAACAAGAAATTGATCTGATGGAACGTGGTGTCGAAGCTATCAACCAAGCTCGAGGAGAAACCGAAGTTATTGGCGCTTTGCAGGGTATTGGTTCCGAACTTCAAAATCTCCGTGAAACGGCCTCTCCTGAGATTGCTCGTGAGGTCATTCTCGAAACCCAGGCCCTTATTGAGGAGGCTGAAGCCACCGAAGAGATTCTAGGCCTCGGATTAGATGACGAAGAAATGGACGCCGATGTAGAAGCGGAACTTGAGGACATTGAGACGATGATTGCCCTGGAAGAAGCTGGGCAACTCCCCTCTGTTCCTGAAGGCGAAGAAGTCCTGGAAACATCTGAGGAACGGCGTGAAAGAACCCGAAAAGAACTTGAACGCATGAAGAAAGAAGTTCAGGAATAGGTTCTAACGGTATTCATCGGTGTTGATCGCGGTACCGTTCATCATACCTTCTACGTATACGAAGGTCCTCAATCTTTGCTTCAATCAAAAAGAGCTCCTCAGTTAGGGAACGATACTGTTTGTAAAAATTCTCATCAGACAGTTTTCCTTCCTTCGACTGACGTTTCAAGAGCTCAATTGTGGATTCAATACTGAATTTCTGTTGCTCCAATTGGAATAGCGGGTCACGTTCCAACTCGTCCGAGTGTGCCCCTCTTGTTCGAGAATAATAGGGGTAATATCCATCCGGATACGGGTAGGGTCTTGAACCATCCGGAGCACCGGTTTCGTCCATTTCTTCGGGCGAAACAGCATAGTTAATGAGTGTATCTAGCTCGTCGCGGAGAGACGACACATCCACTTTCAGGTTAAGCACTCGAAGCGAACCAGAAGTTGTTACAAGGCTATGCTCATTAAAACTTGAAGCCAGCGTGATAGCATCCGGGATGGCTTCCAAAACTTTGGAGGCTCCACCAATTTTGAATTCTTCCTCATCGATCTCGATATGCACACGTCGTCGAATTCGTCCCTGCAGTGTCACACCACTAATTTTACCCAAGGGTATCGTGTGAACGACACGTGTCTCTTTTGTAAAGAAACCCTTCCGACCAAGAAAGATGAGGCGCTGTGTCGTAACGAAGAGAATGCCATTTCCCATGCCTTCGCTCGTCTCAGTCTTGTTCAAGTTCACAGGTTGGAGGGCTGCCACTGGCCGTTCATTCTCTAACACGGGAAGATATTCGATGTGATCGTTGAAGATTTTATGCCACTCAGCGACTTGCGTTAATCGTGCTTCAATCGTGGCAAGCTTGACATCCAATCCGTTGACCAGGTCGCGACAGTAGGCTTGATAATCTGACACATCTTCTTGGATGGCGTCTATTAAGCCTGCAAGAAGTGGGAACTCTGTTATTGTCCATCGCTCTGGATTCATGAATCGGTATTTACTTGCTCTATGCCGTTCAACAACATTTCGAGCTCGAAAGAGAGTTCGCTCCTGAACGCTAGGTAATTCTGACTTCATTAATTCCAGAAGTTCTTTTTCCACCTCTGGGTCATGTAGAAAACTAGCTGTTCTGAGTTCACGTACCCGCCATCGGAGAATTCTTAGTCGAGCTGCAAATCCTGACAGCAACTCATGGCCTGTTCGTAGTCGATAGTAGGTTGTGCGGAATCGTCCTACTAAGTCTTGCCGCATATTGTGAATTGGGGTGATTTCCTCAGATCCACAGTTGGGACATAAATAAACGCGGCGTGTGGCACGCTGGGCGGGTTCCTCACATTCTGTGCAAATGACTTCGTCTTCTTGATCCTCAATATTGTCTGGACCACACCTTGGGCACGTGAAGAATTCACTCAAGTCCTGCCGTGAACAAGGGAGACAAAAGACTTGGCCACATTCTCGGCAATATCGTTCTGCCATGTTGATGTGGCAGGATGGGCAAAAACCACTACTTTGAGAATCCACCGCTGGCTGGGACATGCCCTTTTCGTCCGTTGGACTACACATATAGTTTTCGTGAATTCGTTAAAAGACGGTTAAACATCGCTCTATCAGAGTTTTCTCCCCGACTTAAATCTCTAAGATGGCGCGAAGCACATCTGGTTTATATTCCTCAAGGAGGACTTTTAATGGTCACAATTTGTCGGTTCAAGGGGAGGGCCACGTTATAGACCTGAACGGAGTCTAGCTTGACTTTGCGTAATCCCCGGTGAGCATGACCATGAATAGCTAGCATTGGAGAATGCTTATTGAGTAATGCTTCAACCCGCTGACTCCCCATCTGTGCAAAGGTCCGTTGAGTTTCGCCTTTTAATGATTTAAAAGTCGGCGTATAATGGGTAAGTAAAATAACATAAGGCGTTTGAGCCTTGGCTTTTCCAAGTAATCTATCCAGTTTCTTCACTCGATTTGCATATAATTCCCGAATCCCCTGAACATTTCGCGACTGCCAGAACGTGGGTTGATCCAACACTCCACGACTTCCAATAACTGCAACCAATTTTCCCCGAATTGCAAAAGTTGTTAGTTCATCGTCGAGAAAAGTAATCCGGTCACCAGCGGTTGTACGGAGGCTGTCCTTAATAGAATCATAATCGTCATTTCCAAAACAGGCAATCACAGGGCACTTGAGGTTTGCTTCAACTAGTTTCTCGACTATAGGTGCCATCCCACGGAAACCTCCCCTATTAACCAAATCTCCAGCAATAAGAAAAAGGTCGAGTTTGGAGGGCAGTTCTCGGAGCGATTTAATGAAGAGTCCCTGATATTGGGGCCAGTGAATGTCACTCGTTGCAGCAATCCGCAGCCTTGATCCCACTCCAATTATCAGATGATGATGGTTCCAAGCAGAAAGTTCAACAAACCAAGATACGCACCGATTTTATCAAAGAAACTGGCTCGCGAAGCATTCTTTGAAGGATATAGTAATATCAGAACAGCCGAAGTAGCCACACATGCAATACCAGGAATTAGTAAGATGACATACAGTGGGCCAGTCCAATTCAAACCCAACAGGTTCGCAATCCAAGGAAGAAGGAAACCAATAATGCCAACAATATTACATACAGCCGCAAATATTGCTGCTGTCCGCACATTATATTTCCGGGCAATTGTTTGGACATCTCGAAGAGCATCTCCTTCAACATCTTCTATCCCCTTAATTGCCTCACGACCTTGGAGAACACTCGCGGCAGTGATGAAATACACAAAGACGACAAATGGGATGCTAGGCCATACGATTAGTGACCCATAAAAAAGTCCAAAGGCGAAACTTATGGCAACGGTGAAGTTACCCCATATCCCCATAACCTTTCCCTTTGCTGCGTAAGCAAGCCCAATAATGGCAAAAAGACCGACAATGGCGAGTGTCCAGATACCAATCGCAGAATATGGGATGGTTAGAACCGAGAAGAACAGCCCGAGAAGAAGAAGAATGGCCGTCCATGCTTTTGCCTGTTTCATAGTTATTTGACCGCTTGGTAGGGGTCGATCAGGGCGGTTCACTTTGTCCACTTCCAGGTCATAGATATCATTGATTACGTTTCCTGCTGCTGCGATGAAAATGTAGGTTAGAGCAATTAGAACTAGGACGATGAGTAGGTCCATAATTGTCCAACGAACTAACATCAAGTTGAAAATGATAAACGTGTTAGTGGTCAGTACTCCGATGATGGCAGTAAGGCTCCCAAATAGGGGATTGGCTGGACGCATGATGGTAATGAATGCTCGTAGATTCATGGATACGGCTTCCTGTGTGGCTTGTGCATTGGCACCTTCTTGTTTAAATAAGAAACGGCAAGCTGGGAAAAACCAAGGATTAGTTTCAGTGACCTCTCTGTTGGCTGTCTGTCCGTTCTAACAGATTATCACGAATACCTAAAAAAAGGGGCAAAACTGCAAAGCATAAGGGAAACCGACTTGTCGGACGAAGACGCTCAATACGACCCTGAATCACCAGAATCAAGCGGATTACTCCTCCTCGGATACTTAATTGAAAATCAACTAACTCATCCCTTTGCTCTCACGCTCCAAGATCTAACCAACCTTTTTGTTATTGGCTCTCGCGCCGAAGACATCTATTACAATCTCCTTATCCAGCTGTGCGATGACAAAAAACTTCCCGTTCTGGTCATTAAGGGACAAGACGCAGGTGACTTTGAAAATCAAGTCTGTGAAAGCCCCCTCTGGCATCTCGAAGTATCAACCGATGCCATCACGTTTAACACGCTAGCCCTTGGGCAGGGTAATCATCCTTCTTGGCAAATCACGATCCTAATCAGCCTCTTCGAGGAGTTCGCCCCTCTTTCACCGAGTGCCAGAAACCTATTTCATGTCATCATGTGGAAAACATTACTCACCTCTAGAAATCCTTCCCTTTCTTATCTGAAAACCACATTACCATATTATAAACACCACAAGGAAGTCTATTTAGAGGTCAAACGACTTCTTGACGCTCTACCCCAAGAGCTGATGGAGTCGAATTTTGACAACATCTCCCTTTCCCGAATTCATTATTTGCCCACTATCATCTCAGGAGATGACAAGCCCCTAACTACACTCAAGACAAATTTACTGCTACTGAAATTGCTGGCTCAACACACAGACAGGATGCCACCTCTTTTCATGGTTGATCCGCCTCCCCTAAATCCCCAACTTCTCCGGTGGCTCTGCCTACGATACGCTAACACCAAAAGCCCTCTAGTATTTTTTGATTCTAATGAGGCAATTTCCACTCCTAACTCGCAACATAATTTCAACTACATTTACACACACATCGATAGCGTAACCAATACGTCTTTCCATAACCAATTATCAATGAATGATCAGTTAATTTTAGAAAGTAATAAGGATCATATTGTGGTTCAACTTCGCAGCGAACCCACAACAAGAATCATCAGCATTTTCTGACAGGGTTTACAAGCTCAAAAAAGCACTTATTTCAGTTTCTTTGCCTTCTCATCAATTCGGGAAACGAGTTCCTGATTTTCAATCCTTTCATACATCGCTCGTGCCTGAGCATAGAGCTCTTTTGCCTCACTAACTTCACCAATCACCGCGTGATGGTCAGCTAGCTCTTCCAGATTCTCTCCCTTCTTTTGCATATATGCAGTGAGTTGATCGCTTGGTTTCGACAATATTCTCACCTATCTAATCAGTATATGATTATCCTATTGAACTTACCTGAATAAAATCGATTTGTTACTCCAAGAAGTATAATTCCTTTTCAAGTCTGGTTATGAAATCTTCATTATTCCTGAGCCGCTTTGTTGCCATACGTTTACCCGGTTCTGTCATCACGCTGGCAGCAATCTTTCGGCATAACGGCATCAATTTGTGAACTCTCTGAAGAATTCCTTTCATGCTGGGGTTCGGCTCATATCTGACTCCATTTATGATTTGACGAATAACTGATGTAAGACCCACTTTTGTGAGTTTATCAGCTTCCCACAATATTTGGGCTTCAATGGGTTCAAGTGGCTTTTCAAGTGCGTATCCTCCATGTTTTCGTATTGCATCACACACACGCTTAACGGTAGGTGCGTCAACCCCCTCACCTACAAGAAATTCACGCGCTTTGCTAGCACACGCCTCACAATGGGTTATGCCTGTCGGGAGGGGAGTACCAGCAGTGTTAGGGTTCGCGCAATCATGAAGCCAAGTCGCCATCACCACAATATCTAGGTCGGCAGAAGTCTCCTGTGCTAACTGTTTAGCAACATCAACAGCCTCAGCAACATGATCCCCACGATAGTTGTAAGGGACGACTTCTAAATCACTTAGAAATTGTGACCATTCCTCAAGTGCTGCAGAAGCACTCTCGCCCATAACAAGTTCTCGCATCTTATCCTCAAGACCAGGCTTCATCGAAACCAACTCCTCTTAGGTATCCGCTTTGCCCTTCGATACTAAATAGTGTTAAGGAAAAGAGGAAAAAATCCATTCTAGGGGACTAATCGCGTTCGGTCGCGAGGGAAAAGAACCGCTTCACGGATGTTGGCATACCCGAGCATTTGCATCGTCAACCGTTCCATGCCGATGGCTAATCCTCCATGGGGCGGGGCTCCGTATTTAAAAGGCTCCAGATAAAATGCAAAGGTCTTAGGTTTCAAACCCGTTTCCTTGAGTTTTTCGACCAACAACTCGTATCGATGGATACGTTGGCTTCCTGTTGTGACTTCCATTCCCCGGTAAACTAAATCAAACCCTCTTGTTAGTGTTGGATCAGTTTCTAATGGCATCGTGTAAAAGGGTCGAATTGCCGTGGGATATCTTGTGAGGAAGAAGAATTCTTCACCAGTCTCTTTCTTAACGAGTTGATAGAGGAGTTCTTCTCCCTCGCTCGGAATATCTGAATCTGGGGGAAGATTCAATCCTTCTGCTTTTAGTAATTCAATGGCTTCTCGCACTTCAATGCGGCGAATCGGTAACTTGGGAACATGAATCTCAGCCTTTAACTGCTCTAATTCTTCCGCAAATTTTTGTTTTACAGCGGTGAAAACCTCATGAAGCATTTGTTCTTCCAGTTGCATTACATCTTCTTCATCTTGAATCCAAGCCATTTCGTAATCGAAGCTTGTGTATTCATTCAAATGGCGTGGCGTATTGTGTTTCTCAGCACGATAGACCGGGGCGACCTCATACACCCGATCAAATCCGCCCACTAAACATAGTTGCTTATAGAATTGTGGGCTTTGAGCCAAGAATGCTTTTTTTTCAAAATACTGTACCCTGAACAGGTCCGCGCCTCCCTCTGTCGCGGTTGCTACGATTTTTGGTGTATGGATTTCGCGGAAACCAGCGGCTTCGAGATACTGCCGCATCTGGGTCACAGTGAAATGTTGAATTTTAAAGGTAAGTTGAGCTTCGAGGCGTCGAAGATCGATAACCCGATTATCAAACCGGGTTGCGATATCGGCCTCCACTTTTCCGGAAGTGTCCAATGGGAGAGTTGCTGGAGCTGTATTAACCACCACTATCTTATCTGGGATGAGTTCAACACCCCGACGGGCCTGTTTTTCTTGTTTTACCTGTCCTTGCACGGCAATGGCGTACTCGTTGTCTAAACTATCAAGAATTGAAAGGAGTTCTGGCGCAGTTTTTGCATGTGGCAACGTACATTGGGTTAGTCCTTCTCGGTCACGAACGATGAGAAAGCTGATTTTACTTAATTTCCGAATTCGTTGCACCCATCCAAGAATAACTACTTGTTGTCCTTCCATCTCGGGCGATAACTCATTTGAGTAATGAGTTCGTCTTAGAATCCTTTCTGGGTTTTCAGCGGGGACTTTTGCTTTTGGTGCCATTGTCCTTACTTCCTTCGGTTTCTCAGCAGCTGCGTATCTTAAACGTTTCTTCTCCCTGTAAGTCTTTTCGGGCTTAAGGCTTCGATGCTTCTGATGTACTTGCCAATTCTTGGCGAAGTGTGCCAATCAAATCCGCGACATCAGTAATTTGGAGCTCTGTCAAGGTCGCTTCAGCATGGTCGATAAAGGGAATAAATCGGTTTGAAGGATATCCGCTTTTAATTAATTCCACAGCATGAACGGCTGTGGCAAGTCGATCTGCCCCCTCCACCAGACGCGCTTCTAGTGTCTCGCCACGAAGATATTCTTTCCAAATCTTCTGTAGCTGAAGACGGATTTTTTCTGGGAGAGAATTTAGAATCGTTTCCATGGCTATGTCTTCTGCTTTCTCTTTTGCCTCACGGAAGGAGGGATCTGCTCGCTGAGCACTGATTGGAATATCACCAATTACTGCTTCGGGCAAATCATGAATGAGTGCCATGAGAAGCAGCCGTGTTAAATCGACTTCTTCATTGGCTTGTTTGGCTAATATGTATGAAAGAATTGTCATGGTGTGAGAGTGTGCAGCCACATTTTCTGCTGCAGAGGGAGGGATGCCACGAAGGAGCCACCCGGTTCGAGGGACACGCTTGAGATTATCACACGTAGTGAGAAATTGATATACAGTCATCCCTCAGCAATAGGGGCTGTCTTCGAAAAAATGCTCACTTTTTAGCGAATAAACCGGCAATTTCCCGACCAAAGTGTCGAAACACTGATACGACGTGACCGAGGGATTCAATTTTCACACCGGCCCCAATCAACACTAATGGTCCTGCATCCGTTACAACGATAATCCCTTTTTCCCCGCGGACGATTAATTCAAACAGTGGTTCGAATTCAAGCTTGGAAACTGCTTCAATTCCGGTTTGTAACAGAACGGCGGAAATGGCAGAGAGTAAATCCGGATCAATATCCACGCCCTTGGTTGAGCTAAACGCTACTCTTCGTCCTGCTTTGGTGACCACTGCTAGGGTTTCCAGTTCGGTGTACAGCGTAATCTCACGCAGATACATCGCTAATTGCTTGGCTTCCTCTTCGCTCATCGCAAATTGTTGCATTGTGTCCCCTCACATTTTTCTCTCAAGATTTCTGACCGGTTTTTTCTTTTTTCGACGCATCAATGAGTTCGGTAATTTGTCGCGCCATTTCTTCCTTCACTGAAGGCTTCTCATGAAGGTATTCCTCTTCTTCCAGGTGTTTGAGGAATTCAATCGCTAACACTTGTCCGTCCTTAATTACCACCCGTGGTGTATAGCCCTGAGCAAAGACCGTGCCTTCAGGTAATGTGTCGATTCGTTGGAGTCTGTGTTTTACAGTTTTCTTTCCTAAGACACTGGTGGTTTCTTCGGTGATTCCGAAGGCATCAAATCCAATCAGAACAAATTCTCGTCGGAAACCAGGGACCGGTTCTAGTTGTTCAACCTGTTCAATGATATCCGAAGGAGGACGGGGCACATGAACATGTTGTCGCTCTGGTCTCCTAGTGGCTGAAACCACGGCTTCCTTATACTCGGTTGGGGATACCTCCTGAACGGGAGAGGGTGGTGGTGTTTCATAAACAGGGCGTGTTGGTTCTCGAGGCATTTGTGGTGGTGCAGAAGGTGCTTCAGTTATCCCTTCATCAGGTTTGGTTGAGAGTGGCTGACCCATAGCCTCCATGAAGGTGGAGTCTTCTTGCCCCTCATCCTCTGAAATTATTTTATACACTAGACCTCGCTGGTCTCGGATACCCGAGGCGCGTCGAGCTGCGATGAATTTTCTCCGCACAGGAGCTTCTGCCCCTTTCCAAATCCAGATGAGACGTGAATCGTCATCAACGATAATGAGAACCTCGTCAGCTTTCATGTGGGTTTTTGCTGGCGCACCATCAGTAATCTGTACAATTTCGCCAGTATCAACGACGCGGAGCATTACTAAGGATTTAGGCACGCAGGTCACCAACCCCAACGGACAGGGTAACTTAGCTCTAAGTGTTAATAATTGTTTTCAGGCAATGGGAGGAGATGTCTAATAATTTTAGCGGTCGTTAATGATGTTGGATGTGCAGATATTGTCCGATAATATTGGAAGTATCCAGTATTTCAGAAGAAAATTAGTACATAAAGACAACATAGGTGTATCTAGCACTTTTCATATTCAACGCCCCCCCAACACACTTATCTCCCTTTCTCCCCTCCCTATAATTTCACCATCCCCTCATATACGATGGACCATGGGTTCTCCTAAACCGGGGTAACCCCTAAGTCTATTGTACATGGGTAGCCGAAAAGCAGTCCCGAAAATCTTCGTGGTGGACGGGATAGAGGGTGTGGGGTTACACCCATTTTCGGTAACCATTTGATTCAAACAGGTTGCAGAATTAAATGAGAATAGTTGAAAATCACTATTTTCGATAACCTACGGTAAACTACATGAAACTACGGCTACCTATCTCTTTTTCATGTGAATTGGAATGAGGTATTTATCAGGGGCTGCTTCGATGGGTTTCAAATAAGGTAGAAGCGGTTTGGGAATGAGGATCCGTCCGTCTTCTTGAATGTTGTTTTCAAGAACCGCGGTCATGGTTCGAGTGGTAGCGATCACAGTGGAGTTCAATGTGTGGACAAACCCTTTGGTTGGGTGACCTCGTTTTTCTGCATACCGAGTATTCAATCGGACGGATTGGTAGTCTGTACAATTGCTTGCGGAAACAAATTCACGGTATCTGCCCTGGGATGGCATCCAAAGTTCAAGATCATATGTTTTTGCAGCTACACGGCTAAAATCTCCGCTTGGCAGAATTACTATTCGGAATGGAATGCCAAGGGGTTTCCAAATTTTTTCTACGATGGATATCATCTTTTCATGTTGATTCCATGAATCTTCAGGTAGACAAAACATGAACATTTCAACCTTGGAAAATTGGTGAACTCGAAAGATTCCCTTTGTGTCTTTGCCATGGGCTCCCGCTTCCTTCCTGTAACAGGGGCTGTAACCTGCAAGGTAGAGAGGGAGCTCATTAATCTCTAGAACCTCGTTCATGAATTGGGCGGCTATAGGATGTTCTGAGGTGGCAATAAGATAGAGATCTTGGTTTTCAAGCTTGTATAGGGAGTCTTCGAAGGCAGAGATATCCGTGACTCCACTGTAGGCAGCTTGATTCAGCATGTTCGGTGGAATTATTGGAGTGAAGCCATGTTGTGTGATGTTATCTAAGGCGTACAAGGCTAATCCAAGGTCTAGCCAGACAATGTCATCAATGAGGTAGTAAAAGCGAGATCCAGCGACCTTCGCTGCCCGAGTAGTATCAATCATTCCTGAGTGCTCAGAGATATCATAATGGCTTTCAGGCTGTTTTTCTACGACCTCGTATTCTACTTTGAGTCCTTGGGCAGATTCAATGAACTGGTCAATATGTTCTTTCCAAACTCGAGGTTTCCCAACGTATTTGACTGGACGAGCTTCTGTTTCATCCATGCCATCAGGGACAGAGTCATGAACAATATTGGCAATACTATGTAAGGCTTCCTTTCGTGCCGTTTCAAGCTCAGCGAGCCGTGTTTCTCCTGCAGAGACCTTCTCAGAAAGTCGTTTGGATTCCTGAATGAGTTTTGCCTTCTTCTCTTTATCCTTCTCCTTTCCAATCTGCTTCGCAATCTGGTTTCGCTGACGCTGAAATTCAGCCAACTCTGTACGCGTTTTTCTCCATTCCGTATCTAGTCGGACAGCTTCATCAACCACAGTTGAGTCAAGGCCACGACGTTGTTGAGATCGACGGAGAATCACAGGGTCTTCGCGAACAGCTGTTAGTATTGTCCATGCGCTCACAGTCTATGCCTCAAAAAGGACTCACCCGTTGACGATTTAATAAACCTTCCTCCCACTCTGTCATGGTCAAAGGGTGCGCGTTCATCCAATGCTTTAGAACCAATCCGATCGACGAGCGACAATCACGAAGATGACAATAATTAAGACGATTACTACGATCCCCACAATCCACCATGGAAACAAATAGAGATCTGCACTGACAGGGAGAAGTAATGTTTCCAGTTGATCGAGGGCAGCTAGCGACGAAATGGCGAAATTTGTCTGAGGTGCAAATCCAGTTTGCTGAGGAGAATCAGCGAAGCCTCCGTCAAGAGTTTGTGTGCTGAGAATCCAAGAAGTAATTTCCTCAGCGGCTAATTGGTCATCTGCGCCAAGAATCTGTAAAGCTGCTATGGAATAATAGGTGGCCAAATGAGTTGCGACAGGGTCATCCGAGGTTAACCCAAATCCTCCGTAATATTGAGGATAATTGATGTCATCTCGATAGTGGGGGAGAATATAATTAATCGCTGCCGTCTGGTCGATGATGGAGAGGGAGCCAAGAATTTGTAAGCTCCAGAGCGCCATGAAGGTCGTTTGTAAATCCGCTGTAGAACTAATCCAACCATTCGTAAAACCGCCATAGCTAGGTGAAGATGGGGGGTCTAGAATTTGGCTGGAATTCAACCATGCGATTGCGAGAGAGCTGTTAATTTGGCTTAGCTCACCGTAAATATCCAGAATTTGAAGAGCAAAAAAGGTTGCTGCCACGGTAGCGGTACTGTTCATCGTATCAGCAAAACCACCCAGCCCATCAGGGTATTCGGTGGCATTCGTTCGCTGAAGACTTACAATAAAGTCGACAAGAATCGTGCTATTAATCTCCATTGTCCCATTAACCATGTTGAGGGTGCTAACTGCATAACCACTAGCAGTTAGTGTTGCATTTGTAGCTTGAGAATTTGCAAGAAATCCCCCAAAATCAGGATTGGAAACCTCAGTAACTTGCAGGTCTTGTATCCAGGCTGATATGTTTTCTTTAAGGACTGTAAATGGAAGGAGGAGATCGGCGTCGATCCAAGTATCTGTTGTATTCAACACGTTAGCAATGGAAAAAGTGTTTGAAACCGTTGGCAAGGTTGCTCCTGGGTGTAACACGGCGCCTCCAGAAGCATCAATGCAGGTAATTGAAAACCCGATGATGACATCTCGTTTTGTGGGTGCCGCCATTACGGCTATTGGGCTCGCCATCACAAAAATGGCAAACACAAGAATCAGAGCTCTATTGAACCTGCGCAAGCATTGTTCCTCCAAATTCGGGTTAACCGACGTTCACCGCATGATACACCTTAAAACCTTGTGGTTCCGTGCACACTTTACTTAGGTGGTCTCACGGTTAACCAATGAGTGACGGCCTTAACGGCATCCCCACACGCTCGTACAATTTGCCGTGGTTCTCCAGTAATATCTCCTACAGCATATACACCAGGAATGTTGGTCTGTTGATTTGCATCTACAAGGATATTGCCACTCTTATCTAGCTGGATACCCGCTGGTTCACAGAAGGTGCTATTCGGTTGACAACCAACAGCAATAAACACGCCATCAGCTTCTTGAACCCATTCACGACCTGTCTTCTTGTTTCGTAATTTGGCTCCGGAAACAACATCCTTGCCAATGACTTCAAGCAGAATAGTATCCCATAAGATTTCCACATTCGGTGTGGAGATTAATCGATCAGCATAGGCTTGTTCTGCTCGCAGTTCATCTCTTCTATGAACTAAATACACCTTTTCTACGATGTTAGTCAAGAATAGGGCGTCCATAGCGGCGGTGTTTCCTCCCCCAACGATAACAACGGTTTTTCCTCGGAATAATGGGCCGTCGCAGGTTGCACAGTAACTGATGCCTCGGCCATGGTATTCGGTTTCCCCGGGTACGCCCAATTCAGCATCGCAAGCCCCCATTGCTAGGATTATGGCAGGAGCATGCCATTCTGTTCCCTCAGAGGTAATTGCAATTTTTGTATTTTCAGAGAGTTGGAGTTTCTCTACAGTAATCATTTCCCGGATTTCGGCCCCAGCGTGTTCTGCCTGAGCTTTCATCTTCATGCTAAGATTTCCTCCACTAATATTTTCAAACCCGGGATAGTTTTCGATCTGCCAAGCGTTTATCATCCGACCACCACAAATTCCGGTTTCTAAAATTACAGCTTGTAAACCCATTCGAGCTGCATACAGCCCTGCAGTCATTCCGCCTGGTCCACAACCGACAATAATGAGATCTCGATTCTCAACCATTGTTGAGATCACCTATGTCCTCGTGAAACATTCAGTCTGATATATCTAAGTTTTGCCTTTGCGTCAAAGGGTTGGCAATAGAATTTCTGTGGCTAACCTGTCCTATAGTTCTTGCAGGTCGCCGCGGGCTACTTCTTCAAGCTTCTCAACAGCTTCCTTGTAGCCACCTGCATAGATAATGTCGCCGGGAAGGAGTTTGAATCGTCCTCTTGGGTCATAGGTCCAATGGCCATTTCGTTTCACAGCAAAGATACGGGTTCCATGATCTTCCAAACGTAATTGTCCTAAGGTCTTATTGGCTAAGATCGAGTCTGGCTCAACCGTTTGTCGGCTCACTCGTTCATCAGCATCTTGGAGGGCAAGTTTCATGAGTGGGTGTACATCAACACCCCGAAGGACAATTTCTGCCATTTGAGCCGCTGCATC
>JAEOSK010000032.1 GCA_016840405.1 Candidatus Hermodarchaeum yapensis | reverse complement strand
AATTCACATTGATCCTACAGTCGGTCGTACCGTTAAATGTGATTTGTGCGAAGGCTATGCTATGTGCGCTCAATTTTGTCCACGTGAGGCTTTGTTGTATATCACGCCCAGTAACCTAACAAAACGGCTAAGAGAAAAAGGTGTGAAAAAAGCCGCAGAGTTCCTTCATATGATCTCGGGAGGTGCAAAGAAATGAGTAAAGAAGACACTTACTATGGTTATGCAGGTCACATCGCTGATGTTGACTTGACCAAATCAAAGGTGGACATTAAACCCTTAGACCTTGATTTCGCTCGACAATATCTGGGTGGAACTGGGTTTGCAGCTCGAATTCTTTGGGACCGGGTTAAACCTGACACTGATCCGTTTGACCCCGAAAATCCTCTCATATTCGGAGTAGGACCCGTTACAGGGGCTTTCTTCTCACCGTCTGGACGCTTTATGGTCGCCTATAAATCTCCTCTCACTGGATTATGGGGAGAAGCTCACTGTGGAGGTCATTGGGGACCGCAACTCAAGTACGCAGGATTCGATATGGTAGTTATTCAAGGGCGAGCTCCCAAACCAGTCTATTTAATGATTCGCGACGGTGACGTTTCCATCCGAGATGCTGAACATCTTTGGACGCGGGACACAATGGAAACTACCGATATAATTCGGGAAGAAAATGGGGATAACGACATCGAAGTTGCGACTATTGGAATAGCTGGAGAAAAAAGAGTGCGTTATGCAGCGATTATTGGTTCGTACTATCGCGCTGCAGGTCGTGGTGGCGCAGGGGCAGTAATGGGCACAAAAAACCTCAAAGCAGTTGCTGTCCGAGGATTTGGAGGAGTAAAAGTCGCCAATCCTGGCAAGTTCATGGCTGCCGCTCGTAAAGGCTACGAACAAATGACCACTGGAAAATGGGGTGAAATGAACGAGGAATCTCTTGGCAAATATGGTACGACGAATCTAGTCACGGCAATTGGTGAGATTGGGCGTTTACCCACTAAGAACCACACAACCGGTGTATTTGTCGACGCTGATGCCATTGGACCTGAAACCATTCGCCAAAAATATCGCACGAGTAGAGAAGCCTGTTTTGGGTGTGCGCTTCAATGTAAATTCACTTCAGAAGTCAAATCAGGACCATACCAGGTCATTACGGGAGGTCCTGAATATGAGACGCTTATGGCTTTTGGTAGTAACTGTCTCAATAGTAACATCGAATCCATTCTTTACTTGAACCAACTTTGTAACAATTATGGTTTAGATACAATCAGTACCGGTTGCACAATTGCTTTCCTTTTTGAAGCCGCAGAACACGGTCTCATCTCCTCCAAGGAAGCTGATGGGCTCGATCTTTCATGGGGGAATGAAAAGACAATTGTTGCCCTTACTGAAAAAATCGCACACCGGGAAGGAATCGGTGATCTACTGGCGGAAGGCTCTCTACGCGCCGCACAAAAAATCGGAAAGGGTGCTGAACGGTATGCTATTCATGTCAAAGGCATGGAAGCCTCAGGTCAGGATCCGAGACCTCAACAAAGTGTTGGACTAACTTATGCAACTAATGTACGAGGAGCAGATCATCTCCGGAGTCTAAGTTGCTATGAGGAACTCGGGTTCCCGGATGTTGCAATTGAACGATTTGGCGAACAACATGCCTCTGAAGTCATGGATTTACACAGTACAACTTTCAAAGGGCATCTGATTAAAGATCAAGAAGACCTCTACGTATTAGTGGACAGCGTTATCCTGTGTAAATATGGCACCATGTGGCCGCCGGTCTATTACTTTGATATCATGGCAGAAATGCTTGAACCTCTTACGGGGTTCAAAGAGTTCGGTGATTTGAAACAGCTACGATTAGTTGCAGAACGGATTAGCAACCTTCGTCGCGCATTCAATGTGCGTGAAGGAGTTACACGTGAAAAAGAACAGCTACATCCTCGGTTCACCGAAGAACCGATTCCAGAAGGACCTGCTAAAGGGCAAGTCTGTGATTTGGATCCAATGCTCGATGAATACTACGACGTGCGAAACTGGACCCGCGATGGACTTCCAACACGATCTGCGTTAAAGCGTGTTGGATTAGCGGATGTAGCAGATGAGTTAGCAAAAATGGGAAAGGTGGTTGAAAAATAATGGCAATCGATTTGACGGTTGACATCGCCGGAATTCCTCTCAAAAATCCTGTCTTAACCGCTGCTGGACCAACCAGTCGTGATGGGGAGACGCTAGCTGAAGCCGCTAGAGGAGGTGTCGGTGGATTAGTGGCAAAGACGATTAGTGTGAAACCGGCAGAAGTTCCCCGTCCTAATATGCAAACGCTTGATCGTGGAAAGAGCCAGTGGTTACTAGCTACGGCAATGCAACACCAAATCGTCCATCTCGAACGGATTCAAGTCCGTGGCGCTTACGGATTACTAAACCATGAATTATGGAGCGATAAACACTATCAGAAGTGGCTGGACTATGAATATCCCCGGGCAAAAGAAACAGGGCTAGCGCTCATCGCTTCCATGGGATACACACCCGATGAGCTAAAGAAACTCGCTCCACTCGTACAAAAAGCCGGTGTCGACGGAATTGAATTCAGTACACACTACATTGAAACCGACCCCAAAGTCTTCAACGATGTAGCAAAAACCCTGAAAGAATCAGTAGATATCCCGATTTTTGCGAAAATGAGTCCCCATGTCAAAGATTTAACCGTCTTCACAAAAGCAGTGGATCGCTACGTCGATGGGTTTGTTGCCATCAACACCCTTGGTCCCTGCCTCCATATCGATATCGAAACAGGTCGACCACTTCTCGGTGGACCCGGGGGCGTCGGTTGGCTTTCAGGACCGGCCATCAAACCACTTGCCATTCGAGCCGTTGCCGATATTGCTCGCGGTACTACAAAACCTGTCATTGGAGTCGGTGGTGTGAGCACTGGTGCTGATGCCATCGAATTCTTCATGGTCGGAGCCAGTGCCGTCCAAGTGTGCACAGCCGCTATTCTCGAAGGTCAATCCGTTTATGGACGAATCGTCACGGAAATCGCTGAATTTCTCGACTCTCACGGTCACACATCTACTGAAGATGTTCACGGGATCGCTCTCAAACACTTACCCTCAGAAACCCTTCGAATAGAAAGTCTTCCACCAACAGTAAACGAAGAAGCTTGCTCGGGATGCGGGCTCTGTAGCAAGTCTTGTATATACTCAGCTATAGCAGTTAATGCCAAGACTACAAAAGCCCAAGTCAATTCAGAATTGTGTTACGGCTGTGGGGTTTGTGTGAGCATTTGTCCCCATCGGGCCCTCTCTTTCGAAACTAGCGGATAAGGTGAATTGATACAAATGACGAAAAAACCCAAAGTCACCGTTCGCATGTTCACTAGTCTTCGCGCCCTTACCGGAACCAGAGAAACCGAACTCGAAGCTACAGATGTTCAAGAAGTGATCGACATACTCGGTAAGCAATTCGGCGACAAATTAACCAAAATGCTCCTTGAACCCAATGGGACTCTCAAATCCTACTTTCATGTCCTTGTAAATGGAAGACACGTTAGGCTCCAACAAGGTCTAAAAACAAAACTTACTGACGGAGATATTGTGGCTATATTCCCCCCGATTGGCGGCGGGTCCATAATCAAAAAAATAATCACGTAAAAAAAGCATCATTTCTTTTTGGCTTGTTGAATGGCTTCGATTGTTTTCGTAAGCAGCTTACCCTTATCCTTCAAAATTGTGCGTTCAATGATCGTACCTTGTACGATAATGTCAGCGCCCGCTGCAGCGGTTGCTGCGGCTTGTTCAGCAGTATTCATTCCACCTCCCACAGCTACAGGAACATCTAATTTGTTGGATAATAGTTCAACCATGGGGTGTGGCACAGCATTCTCTGCGCCTGAACCCGCCTCAAGGTAGACGAGTTGAAATCCGATATACTGAGCAGCCAGCGAATAGCCGAGAGCGATTTCAGGTTTGTCTCTAGGAATTAAGCGTGCATCACCAACAAACCCGGCTGTTCCACCAGGGTCTAAAATGAGATAGGCCATTGATATCGGTTCTAGGTCGAAGTTTTTGATAAATCGGGCGGCAAGAGTCTGGGCATCTATCATCCAGTAAGTTGTACGTGAATTTAGTAGGCTCATGAAGAAAACAGCATCAGCAAAGCGTGAAAGCCCTGAAATATTACCTGGAAAAAGGATGATGGGAATTTGCACCTGTTGTTTGATAGTTTGAATGGTTTCATCAATTATTCCAAATGCAGTCGATCCACCGATCATTATTCCATTTGTCCCAGCGGCTTCAGCAAGTTTCGCAATCTTTCCAGCAGCATCAGCGGATTGTTTTACGGGATCTGGGTCAATTAATGTAAGATGCACAACCCCTCGTTCTTTCAGAACCTTTAGGAGCGTTTTCCAAACAGGACCTGAAACAGTCATTTTTACTAACCAGTTCCATGCATGAGGTGTTAGAGCTTTTAAGTTTGCTATCGTTGAGCAAGGATTTTAGCGATTCCTGGAGCGAGATGGGCTGTTTTCTTTTCCCAATCCGCAAATACCATTTTCCGCAGTTCAAACCATCGCAGATAGCCCCGCACTTTGGTTTCTCTTATTCGGAGACTCTTGGCTAAGTCTGCGAAGCTGGTTTCTCCGGTTGCTCCAAAAGCTCGTAAAATGGGGCTCCATTCATAGGTGATGAGCATAACCATGGCTGGCAGGAGCTTTTCCAAATTATAGTCTGTTTTGCAACTAATCGGAATTACTGGAACTCCAACCATAAAACTCAAGTCATGGCGAATTCTTTCCGGTGTTCTCGAATCAGTCAGGTCCTGTTTATTTGCTGCGACAATACAAGGTACGTTTGGTAGCAAGTCACTGATCTCAGTCCAAATATATCGTGCCTCTCCATCCCCTTCAGGGTTACTCGCATCAACAACAAAAAGAATACCATCAGCGCCTTCTGAAATTATCCTACGCAGGACTTTAAATCGAGCTAAACCCGGTGTCCCAAACAATCGGATTGGGATCTTAAACGCCTCTGCCACTCCGTGGTCAAGCCCGACGGTTGTACCATTTGCTTGAATGTTGATGACGTTGCCTTTTGCTAAGCCTTGAATTAGTGCACTTTTTCCAGAAAGATGCGGACCTGTCACAAGTACTTTCACAATTGTTCGTACTCCTTGTATTCTTTCCGTTCTAAGAAGATGATAACAGAATTCCCGCTTAAGACTCAATCTTGCCAGTCTGAATTTAACTTTGTCGGCGAGAAGCCTTTTGCCATCAGGTGGGCAAATAAATCGCGGTGTTTATAGGATTTAGAGTAACAGACCTAGATATGCCCGACTGGAGTCATATACACCAGGCATTACGTGGCAGGGCGGCATCTACGCAGATGATGCCCCCTCCGGCATGTGCAAGAAATTTCCCTGCCTAAGGGGCCGGTGTGGGGCGGAACAGCGTCAGAACCTGGCAAGTTTCGGGCCAAACGCGCCTCGGCGACGAGCGTAACCCGAAGGAACAGTCCAAAGCCCTTCTCTCAAGGGAGGGAGGATGTCACCTATCGGTCTAATTTCTTGGCAATTTTCTGTGCAGCTCTTTCCATATTAATGAAAACTAGACCAAGACCAGCAAGTGATGCTGTTGTGGTGCTCACCATCAGAACTGAGTCAGGTCCTGCTGCAACCATTATAACAGCTCCCGTTCCACCCTGAGCAAAGACCTGATGAAGCGCGCCTTTACCTAAATCTGATGCTGCGCGTTCTCCTACTGTGAGCAAGGCTGCACTCATTGCTGCTAAAAGTGTTTCATCAAATTCTTCAGGGAGTTTGGCTGCGATTGGAAGCCCATCGACACCAACAACAACGGCTGCCTCAATCTCATCGACTGACTCAGTTAAATTTGCCAGAATTTTTTCAATTTCTGGTGAACTCGGAATCATCAATTTCGCTCTAACTCGTTGAAGCTGTTGCAGATGCCTTAGGGTACAAATGGTACATCAAGATATCGCGAGTAACTTGCCGAAAGGATCGTTTCACGTTTTCACCCGTAAGAGCACATGTCGTAAAATTAGGAGCGTTTCCTAGCCCAAGTTTTGCTAGCATGACTGCTTTATCCATGGCATTCGGTAAATCCTGTTTGTTCAGCATGACAACAAGGCTGATTGAGTGTCCAAGGTCTTCTTCAACAAATGACCGAAGTTCTGCCATGCTTTCAATATTTGCTTCCATTTGATCAGGGGAAGAATCCGCCACAAAAATAATCCCATCTACCCCAGTCAAAATGACCTTTCGCTGTCCTCTATGTCGACGTTGACCTGCAACAGTATACACATCAAATACAACTTGAGCTGTAGCTTGCATTGGGGTGTAATCAAAAAAGAGTGTGCGACCGGTATGGTCAGCTACGGAGGTGAATCCGCCTTTATTTAGCCCTTCTACGTTATCATAAATCCAACGGAGTGCAGTAGTCTTTCCAGATAGTGAAGGTCCCCAAAAGACGATTTTGAAATGTATTCTGCCTTGTAGGTCTTTCTTCAAAGTAGGACGGCTCCTCCTTTTCGTGTTGCGCCTACCCCGTCCCCACTAGCCTTTCTCAAGTTCACCAAGCGCTGCACGCAGCTCCTCACGCTCTGCGTCAGTTTTACCCGCTGCAACAGCTGGTTTTTCGGCCATGAATTCATCTAATACTTTCGCAAGCTCGGCTGCAGCTTTCATCATTGTTAGGCGTATCATACCGATGTTCACTTCTTTATCAGTGATTACACACAATACGCCTTTGCCGGCACCTGCTGCGAATATTTTTCCATCACCGAACTCTGATGTCACAATCGTCAAATCTCCGACATCTAGACTTTTACCCTGTTCTTCACTCGCACAAAATACTGCGCTAGCTATCGCGCCAATTCCATCGACGTCGACTGGGTAATAACTAAATTTTGAGACATGAGCAATAGTCAAGCCCGTACGATCTACAAGAATAGTTTTCTTGATTCCGGGTTCGCTTTTAATCACATCAGAGAGGATTTCATCAAACTGTCTTACGGTTATTGACAAGGTTAATCCCTTTCCACCAGGGGCTTGCGGGAGTTACCATTCGAGGGGCAACTTATATCTTTTGCGTGGAAGAACGTGGGGGTTTTGGCGTTTTTTCGTAGAGCAGAAAGTAACGGTACTTCAGCCTCGAAGAACTATGAGTATGTAATCTTCCTCTGGGGCGACCATAACCTCCCCGGCTGGGGTTGAAATTGTGAGGAAGTTCATGCCGCCTTCACCAAGCTCGTCAACAACGCGTTTAGCTTTGCCAACTAGCGATGTAACGAGCGCAGAGATAACTTCGGTTTTTTCTGCGTTAAGATTGGAGCTGATTGGCAAACCTTCCATGTTAGTAATGATTACGCCTCGAACGCCGTCATGGGCACCAAGGCGTTTCAGTGAGTCTTTTAATGCTTTACCACCAATCATATACTCCACGCTCTCTAGCCACTGACTAGTTGGTCTCTATTAAAGTTATAAACGTTCCCTCTTGTTCGGAGTTACCAAAGAACTATTGAAAAAATCTGCTGATATTTTCTCTCGGCGCACAGTTTTTAAACAAAGACACCAAATCCCTTTTAGCGCAAGAACTATTGCCAAATAACCCTGGCGATGGGTGTGGCTTTCATGCTCGGAAAGAAAGAGGTTGAACTGATTCTCGCTGAAATCATGGACACTATTCCAGAACTTGAAGGAATAATTGCAGCTTCTAGTGCTGGAAAGGTAGTTGCTGGACAAACCCTACGGGATATGGATCATGGTGCGATTGTATCAAGCGTAGTTGCACTTTTGAAAGAAACGAAAGCTGTTAACAAAGCTGTGGATCAAGGCCCCACACAGGCCCTTTACCTTGAAACTAATAAAGGGTACACTGTAGCTGTAACAGCTTCAAAAAATCTAGTTGTTTCAATCGCTGGAAAAGATGCTGCAGCAAGTTTAGGTCTCATTATTCGGAGTCTTCGTGGTGCTGTAGAAAAAATTGGTAAAAGCTAGGGAAGACATCTTTTCGCGTTGGTATACAAAAAATCCTCATTTTTTACTTGAAAACAGGAAGTTCGAGAACTTTTTTTAGAAGGATTTCCTTTGTTGCTGCGTCTGACCAAATTATAAAAGTAAGAGGATAGGCGTTGTTCCTGTGGCTTATTTACAGCAAATCTCCGTTCAAGGATTCAAAAGTTTCAGCCCACGAAAAACTACAATAAACCTCAGTGAAGGCTTCACTGCTATTGTAGGCGAAAATGGTTGTGGGAAAAGCAATATTCTTGACGCAGTATGTTTTGTAATGGGAAGGTTAAGCAGTAAATCGCTTCGGGCAGAAAATTTTGCTTCACTTTTATTTAATGGTGGGGCAGGCGGTTCACCAGCAAAACTATGCAGAGTCAGTCTTCTCTTTAACAATACAGATCGTCAATTTCCAATTGACGCCGATGAAGTAACAATCAGTCGTGAAGTGGATGAAACTGGAATAAGTGCATATCGAATAGGTGGAAAACGAGTTACTCGAACTGAAATGCTCGACACGATTGCTGTAGCCGGGCTGCATCCAGAGGGGCACAACATCATAATGCAAAACGAACTTGCAAATGTTATTGCTATGTCATCACCAGAAATCCGCCAAATCGTTGAAGGTGTAGCCGGTATTTCCGTCTTTGATGAAAAGAAACAACAAATCGAAAGCGAGTTAGTGAAGGTGGATCAGAACCTTCAAATGGTGCAAATGCGTACAGAAGAAATTCGCCAAGAATATTCACGGTTAGAAAAGGATAGAAAAGACGCACTCCGATGGCGAGAAATTACCGAACGATTGGCTCAACTCGAACGAGATTTGGTTTTCGCGGAATTAATCAGAATTGAACGAAGATTGAACGCGTTTAAAGAAGAATACAAAGAGTTTACAAAAAATATCAAAGAATTAGAGAAACAACGACGAGATGCGCAGGATCGACAACTTGAACTTGAACAAAGTGTTCAAACTGATGGAACACAGATTAAAAACTGGGATCAACAACTCCATCAGAAAGAAATTGAAACTACCCGCATAAATGAAATTCTCAAAGGATTACAGGTAGCCTCTGAAAAACTCTCTCGACAAGCCGACTCACTCGGTGCAAGTGTGACACATCTCGAATCACAAGTCACGGAAGAAAAAACGCGCCAAACAGAGCTAAAATCAGAAATTAAGACGCTTAAGGCGCAAGAAACTCAATTAATTGAGCAAACTACTCCCCTTCGGAATCGCCTATCAGAGCTAACAAAACAAACCTCAGCACCTGATGCTGAATACCTTAGTTTGCGAAAAGAAACACTTGCACTTACGGATCAAATAGAGACAAAAAGAAGTGAACATGGCGAAACAATGGCCCTAAGCCGGATTACAGAAAAGGGAATCACTGACCTTAAGCAGCAAATTGATGAAAGTTATCTGATTTTACCAGAACAAGAACGGACACTCCTCGAGGCTCAAACTGAACAAAAAAGTCTCGAAAAGGAACTTCAAATTATCGAATCAGAAGTTACAGATCTTATTAACCAACAGCGAGAACTGGAAAAGAAAGTTGTAGAAAAGCAGAGTAAGCAAGAAGAACTAGGTCAATTAATTCAAGCTTCGAAGGAAGAACTATTAGAAGCACAAACTCGGCTTAAGACAATCCGTGAGTTCAAGAAATATGGACTAACACGCAAAGCAGGAACTGACGCAGTTCTCAAATATGTGAAAGAAAATAAAATCAAAGGCGTATATGGAACTCTTGGGAGTTTAGGCCAAACATCCACAGAATATGCAACTGCATTGGAAGTTGCAGGTGGAGGGCGGCTCGATTATATCGTTGTGGATGATGAAGAAATTGCAACGAAATGTATTGATCACCTGAAGAAGAGTCGAGTGGGCCGTGCAACCTTCATTCCGCTCAGCTCAATCAAAACAGACACCTTTACCTTCAAAGAACGTCAAAAGGGCGTAGTAGGCAATGCTATTGACTTACTGACGTTTAATGAAAAATTCCGACCAGCATTCGAATACGTGTTTGGACGGACTCTCATTGTTAAGGATTTGAAAATTGCACGAAATATCAAAGCACCAGGTGTTCGAAAAATTACGACTGATGGGGATGTTGTCGAATCAAATAGAACATTAACTGGAGGGCATTACAAGGGCATTTCTTCTCTGACCCTTGAAGAAGAAGCTCGAATTCCTGAATTACAAAAGAAGCTCAAAGATCTAAGAGCATTACAAACAAGCACAGAAAAGGACCACCATCAATGGAAACAGGAACTGGGTGGACTTGAAAATCAAATCCGTGAAAAACAAAAAGTGACCGAGAAATTACGAATCAAGAATTCTCAAGCAGTCGATGTAGTCACAGAGCAAGAAGAGTCATTGAACATATTCAAAACTAGTATCACCAAATTACATGAATCTCTGAAAGGTGACGAGTTAGCGAAAAAAGCGCTTGAAGAAAAACTCCAGACAGAACAAACAGAAATCACTGACCTCACTCAAAAACGTGAAGACATTCAAAAAACCCTATCAGAATTAGAACGAAGCACTTTAGATCCCAATTTATCAGGTATCAGGTCTCAACTCGAAGAACTGGAAACTCAACTTCGCGATACACAACTTGAAATAAGTGAAAAAACGGGAGAAGAAAGACTCGCGAAAATCGAATTCAAACGGGTGTCCGAAGACCTAGATAATGCCAAAGGCGAACTAAAACAAACCAACACTGACCTTGAACTGAATCAAAAGCAAATCCAACAGAATCAACTGGAACTGGCGTCTTTAGAAACCATCATTTCGAACCTAAAGGATCAGGTGCGTGAGCTCGAAAATCAAATTGTTGCCAATGAAAACGAAGGGCGCCAATTGAATACAACTATTGATGAGCTCTTCGAGAAAATAAACGAAGAAAAAATGAATCGATCAAGAGTTGAAGGGCGTATTGAAAACTGGGAAGAACGCTACGCTGCCCAAAAGAAAAATGTAGCGGGGTTGGAACCACCTGATCTACCAATTGAACCTTCTTTGGTTCACACATTACGAAGAGAGATTACAACCTTACAACAGGAACGTGAACAACTGGGGCTTATAAACCAAAAGGCAGTTGAACGCTTCGAGGAAATTCGTCATGCCTTCGACGAAATATTAGAAAAAGAACGTCGGGTTCGAGAAGAACGCGAAGCCATACTGGATGCAATGCGAAAGGCGGAAGAAGAGAAGTTCCGCGTATTCATGGCGGCATTTAGTAGCATCTCACATAATTTCACTGATGTATATCAGAAACTCACTCAGGGTGAGGGATACCTTGAATTAGAGAATCCTGAAAACCCATTTCTCGGCGGGATTAGAATGAAGGTTCGTCCTGCAGGAAAACGTATCCAATATCTCGACGCATTATCAGGTGGTGAAAAAGCTCTTACTGCTTTAACCTTCATGTTTGCCTTACAACTCCATCAACCTGCACCATTTTATTTCCTTGATGAAATTGACGAAGCACTCGATCCAAATAATGCTGACCGAGTCGCGAAACTCATTGAAAACCTCTCACAGAATTCACAATTCATAATAATCTCTCACAACGAAATTACTATCCGTCTAGCTCAGACGCTAATGGGCGTTGCAATGGTTGATGGAGTATCAAAGGTCTTCTCAGTCAAATTTGAGGAAGGCCTTTTACTCATAGAGGGCGCAACCCAAACCTAGTGAAATCATTATAATACATCACTTTATTTAGGATGCATTAATCAGATACTACAAAACACAAATCTAAACGATGGAGAACAGCACACCATTGACAGAAACTAGCCCTGAACCCTTTTGGTTTCATCAACCATGGCGGGTTCTGACAGACATTCTTGAGCTACAGAAAATCAGTCCATGGGAACTAGATCTAGCGGAGCTTGTAAACGGGTTCATTGGGCGTCTACTCACAGCTGAATACATTGACTTTCGTATCTGTGGTCGTGCTCTCCTCTCAGCAGCCATACTCCTCCGTCTCAAGACAGAATATTTGCTTGAATTTGGGCGAGAGGAAGAAGAAATTATTCGGGTGATCGAAGAAGACATCTTCCTTCCTCCTATTCGCCCGCCCTTTCGACGGAATATTCGCCCGACTTCGTCAGCTGAATTCTTGGAGGCTCTCCGGGAACTCGTGTTCCCTCCGAAAAAGTATTCTCGACGAAGAGCAAAATCGGAAATTACACCAATCCTTATTCCACAACTCGATATATCTCATGTAGAACTCACAAAGTCAATGAAACAAATCTATTCACAATTATGTGAAGCTAGTCGTGACCAAATCACGATATCCTTTTTTGAATTCGCAAAAGGCATGTCTCATGTTGATGTTGTTCGATTTTTTTTGAGCCTTCTATATCTATTGAGTGATGGAAAAATTCGCATTATCCAGGAACAAGAATTTGGAGATATACAAATCTGGGTACAGGAGCCTCACAGTTAGGAGGTTATAGTGAGTGGACGAGGAAACGCGCTTAGTAGAAGCTGCTCTCTACATCTCTGGACGTCCGCTCTCAATTCATGAAATCCAACAAGTCACCCAGATTCCTACATTAAAACGAGTGCGTGAAATCATTCAGCAGCTAGCAGATGATTACATGTCAAGAAAAGGTGCACTCGAAATCGTTCGCCTTCCACGTCAGCGCTATGTTCTACAATTAGATCCCCAATTAAGCGAAGAAGTAGGCAAACTGGCTCCCCAAGGCCTACTCTCATTGGGAGAACTCAAAACGCTCATCTACATTGCCCTATCACAACCCATTCTTCAATCAAACGTTGTCATTTATCGTGGCTCGCACAGTTACAAACATATCAAAACCCTCGAAGCCCATGGCTTCATCGAGACCACACCAGTTGGACGGACAAAAGAACTCACTACAACTGAGATGTTCGCCGACTATTTTGGCTTCGACAATGAAGTCGAGAAACTCAAAGGCCAGCTCCGACAAATGATACGAAAAATTCGCATCGAACAATCGGAACTGGCTGAGGCTTCCAAGGACCTAGGTTATCGAGAATAGTATTTTTCAACTATTTTCATTTAATTCTGTGACCTATTTGAATCAAATAGCCACTGAATCTATGTGTAACCCTACACCCTCTATCCCATCTACCCCGAAGGGCTTTCGGGACTGCTTTTCGACCAACTTTCGGTCGATTGACCGAAGGGAAACTCACTGTCAGAGAACCCGTGGGTCGTTTCGAATTAGGGGACAATGAGATTTAAGGGCGAAGGAGAGTCGGCGATAAGTGGGGTTGTGGGGCATCGGGATGTTCAAAATTAGTGTTACCACTCTGTTTTGTTAAGTACTAGTTCTCTGAGCAACTAGTTATTACTCTCAAAATTTCAAGTTACAAACTTTATTCTCAAAGTCCTTGGTTGTATGAGTAGTAAATTGCGTCGAACTTAACGAGTTTATATCTCCTTCTACAAATCAAAGAGAAACGAGAAACACTCGAGGCTCCAAGTGTGGCACGTATCACTTCTTCACCTCAAATTCAATCAAACACTGAAAATGAAGTGTCAAAGAACGGTATCCATGAAGGTCTTTACTCACTTTTTATTTTACGGGAATCTGGATGTCCCTTCTTTTATCGCATATACAATGAAGCTGCCAATCACCCAGATCCAGCCATTCTAGGTGGTTTTTTCATTGCTCTCTCCCTCTTTGCCAAAGAAGTAACGGACGGGTACATTGAAACGGTTACAACGGAACCATGTCGTTATACCTTCCACCAATTAAACCGAGGATTACTTGTCATATGCAGTGCAAAAAATTTCAATCCAATCACAATAGAAAAAATTGCTAAACGAATCTCACAACTATTTGTAACAAAATATCGTGACCGACTGTTACACTCACAATCTGCAGCAATAGTTGCGCCAAACCTTAGTAAACATATAGACAAGATTTTTGGAGAAATAATTACCCCTATCTCTAAACCAAATGGTGAGATAATAAGCTAGCAGACGCGTGGGATTGCTTCAGCCCACGGATGTTGAATAATACGTGTCCCTCCCACTTCAGTTTTCATGACTACAAGACCCGGGCGATCTTCTCTCGCTTCTCCAATAATCCGCGCCTCTTTTCCATATTTAGTCTGTTGAATGGTTTTCAACATTGCATCAGCATTATCTGAATCAACGGCGATGAGTGCTTTTCCTTCGCAGGTTACCTGTAGTGGATCAATTCCGAGCATTTGACTTGCTGCTTGCACTTCTCTTCGGTAGGGCAGTTGGTCCTCTTCTATCCATACACCAATTCCCGATTTTTCCGCAAATTCGTTTAAAGCCGCAGCAAGACCTCCTCGTGTGGGATCCTTCATCGCGTGAATCCCTCCAACTTGTAATGCCGGCTGGACTAAAGACCATAGGGGTGCAACATCTGACACTAAGTCGGTCTCAAACGATAACCCCTCACGATTCGCTAAGAGCGCAATACCATGGTCGCCAATAGTCCCTGTCATTATCAGCTTGTCACCGATTTGCACCTGACTATCGGTAATCACTTTTCCACGTTCTACTAAACCCACTCCAGTTGTACAGATAATTAGTTGATCCACTCCGCCCTTTGGCATAACCTTTGTATCCCCTGCAATAACCGCAACTTGATCCTCTTTTGTAGTCACTGCCATCGATTCTAAGATCTTTTCGAGCTTGCTAATGGGAAATCCTTCTTCAATAACTAAAGCACTAGTAATCACCAATGGACGGGCTCCCATCATAGCGACATCATTAATGGTGCCCGCCGCTGCTAGCGACCCAATATCCCCTCCGGGGAAGAATAATGGAAACACAGTATGACTATCTGTAGAAATTACCATCTCGGATTTTTCTAGTGGAATCGTTGCTCCATCATCTGATTCGGGTAACCCAACACCATTTTCAAATCGGTTAAGCTCGAAATGAGGGAAAATCACATCTTTGAGAAACTGGGCCATAGCACGACCGCCAGCACCATGAGCAAGCTCTACAAGCGCTTCTTTTGTGGGCATTTCCATCACAACCAAGTTGACTTGTATGAAGTTTCAAATTACATTTGCCTTTAGTTCTTTGTGATTATCGGGTATGGCGAAATGTTTATAGCTCATTATCTGTGTCTCGTGTCAAACTGAGGTAACGAAAATGCCATTATGGCAAGGCAAGTCTAAACGATATCCCAGCAGTGCACGGCGCCGATCTTCACGGAAACACCGCAAATATGAAAGAGGTAGTCAGGCTACCGAAACGGTCATGGGCGACAAGAAATTACGAAAAAAACGTGCACTGGGAGGAAATTACAAATTTCGTCTACTAGCAGCATCCTATGCTAATCTTACTGACAAAACCACGGGGCAATCAGAGAAAGTCAAGATTATTCAAGTCTTGGAGAACCCTGCGGATGTTGATCTCGATCGTCGAGGAATTATTACCAAAGGCGCCGTAATCGAGACTGAAAAAGGAAAAGGAATAGTTACTAGTCGTCCAGGGCAAAGTGGCGTAGTCGATGCGATGAAAACTGATTAGGAGTTACTTCTCTTTTTCTTCAATTTCTGCTTGAATGTCCTTCACAACACATTCTCGTCCTTGACTGACATCAACATCATTTGATTCACATTTTGGGCAGTTTAAGGAAGACAGAATATCATAGAGCGATCCTTTCTGGGTGACATTCGATTCAGTACTACATTGTCTACAACGAATTTTTGTGGGCAATGGCTCAATGTTTATTTTCGCATTTTCTGCAATGGTCCCCTTAGATGCGATTTCAAGACCAAAAAGTAGTTGATCGTGGTTTAGCATTGATAATTTCCCGATTTGAAGAGTGATTCCAACAACTCGGGTTGCTCCGTAACTTTTGGCTGCCCGTTTTACGGCTTCAATGATGTTGACTGCCGTCGAAAATTCATGCATTACAGACCAATTCATTTCCTGGCAACTTTTCAAACTTGTCCACTCACCAAGATGAAAACCTTTTTTGCCAGGAATTAGGGTTAATGATGCGGTTTAGAATGAGAAAATCAGGTAACTATTACATATATCCAGCATACTTTGAGGCGAGTCGAAGCCGACAGTCAGGACGACGAGTTCCAAAGAAGTTAGCCTTACCCAGTGTTGACACGAAAATGATTGCCAGCGCAGCTCAACGCTTGAATCTAGAGCATACAGTCGAAAAAGAAGCAAGATATCCTTGTAGCTGGTGGAGTACACCTGGAGTGGTTCTTATCAAAAAGCAGCCCGATCAGTCAAAAACTCAGTTGTTAAAAGAATTAGCGAAAATCATGAAAACCTTGAAGGCTGCTGGTGCAAGATGAGTTCAAAACCTTGGGTTTGATATGAAAGTTCGTCAACTTTCTAAGTAATGTGGGGTTATTGTGGTTTTCTCTAGAGAGGTTACATAGGACAACATATTAGCGCAGAAAAGCAGGCAAACGTTTTTAAGTGACGGTCCATTTCTCACCTTCTAATCCCCCCACGACCCATTCTGGCCTTCCCAGGAGTCGATTTGCTGCAAGGAATTGGTCACGTCCTACATTTCTCTGCGCAAGGACATATTATTGCGCGCCTAAACGAGGCTACACGACTAGGGACACGCTTATTTTCATCTCACTCGAAACCGATTGGTCGAGTCATCGATATCTTTGGTCCAACTATTCAACCGTTTGCTGCTTTGAAACCCGATTCAAAAATCACAGACACTTTAGTGCCTCCTGGGACAACTCTCTTCGTGAAAAAGGCTACCAAAGGAGGCGTAGGGAAACGACGAAAGAAGTAAGTGCTTCTACACTCGCTCATTGTCCGGACTGTGGTACTACCCGTCTAGTGAAGGATTATTCGAGAGCAGAAATCATCTGCATGAACTGTGGACTCGTTCTAACCGATCGAATTATTGATGAAGGCCCTGAGTGGCGGGCCTTTGATCAAGAACAACGTGATAAACGTGCTCGGGTTGGAGCTCCTCTTACCTTTACAATTCATGATAAAGGCCTTTCAACAATGATTGACTGGCGTAATCGTGATAGCTATGGAAAGGATTTAGCTCCAAAGCGACGAGCACAAATCTATCGACTGCGAAAATGGCAACGACGAATCCGAGTATCTGATGCTACGGAACGCAACCTTGCTTACGCACTCTCAGAACTGGATCGAATGGCTTCGAGCCTAGGGCTTCCACGAAATGTTCGAGAAATTGCAGCGATGCTTTATCGCAGAGCTGTTGAACAACGGTTAATTAGAGGTCGTTCAATTGAGGGTGTTGCTGCTGCAGCCCTCTATGCAGCTTGCCGCCAATCACGTATACCTCGAACTCTCGATGAAGTTGCTGAAGTTTCAAGAGTTGGTAAGAAAGAAATCGGTCGAAGCTATCGATTCATTGCCCGAGAGCTTCGTCTCTCAATTCCACCAACATCTCCCATTGACTATGTTCCACGTTTCATTAGTGAACTGAAATTACTGGGTGAAGTTCAAGCGGAAGCCATTCAAATTTTGAAACAAGCTGCTAACAAGGGACTAACAAGTGGCCGTGGACCCACTGGTGTTGCTGCTGCTGCAATCTATGTAGCAAGTGTATTGGCGAATTCTCGAAGAACTCAACGAGAGGTCGCTGCAGTTGCACGGGTCACTGAAGTTACAGTTCGCAATCGCTACAAGGAACTAGTAGAAAAACTTGATCTCGAAGTTCCACTCTAACAGGTATCATAGGGCGATTTATCGCCCTTCCTCCTCTCTTTTTCATTGCGTTTTGAAAGGCTTTTTATCCAGCGGAACCGCTTCCTAGAAGCTGTCATGGAATCTCATGCTATCGATCTCGTTAAAGGAGCAGGGAAACAAGGCATACTTCTTGCTGAGCTAGCTCAGCAAATGAAAGAAACAGAGACCAAGGTGCTCGAAGTTATTGATTCATTAAGCAAAAATGGTCAAATTAAAAAAGTTGAGGAGAAACATGACGGAGAATCCGTGATTCGTGTAATTTGGCAGGTTAAAGACGATGCAGAATGGGATACGCTCCAAGGCTGTCCCTGCTTTATTTGTCCTGACATAAATCAATGTGGAGCAGGTCAACCCACTACTCCTTGGTTGTGTGGAAAATTAAACACGTGGATTAAAGAACGTCTGGATTAAACTGGTGAGATAATCCTTTGAATTCCTTTGCTATTAGATACATCTCTGGACTTCGCTTCAACGAAGATTTTGGTTTGAAACTTTTCACAGATTTGAAATAGTCTTTAACTTGAGTAATGAATTCTTGAAATTCACTTGTTTGGAACACCTTCGTTACGAAATGCCCTCTTTTTTCCAAGAGTTGTACTGCAATTTGAAGGCTTAGTTTGGCTTGCCATAGCTGGCGCTCTCTATCTAAAACCTTCTTTCCCGATAATTTGGGTGAACAATCACTCAGGACAACATGTGCAGGCAGCGTTAACTGTTCCAATATTTGTGAAACTAGGTCTGATTCCTCAATGGAAGCTTGAATAACGCTAACTCCCTCAATAGGTCGTATGTAGTTGAGATCAACTCCGACAATCTTGTAATCACTCTGGTTACATTTCTCTTGAGCAACTTGAAGCCATGAACCTGGAGCGCTACAAAGATCAACAATTCGATTTGCCTTTCTGAGTATACCAAATTTTTGTTCAATTTCTAATAGTTTGAATGCCGCACGGGATCGGTATCCAGCTTTTCTGGCCTGCTTGCGAAAGGTTTCATTCTTCTTCCAAGTGCTCATTGAATTAGACCTCCTTAGTGAGCTTCAAGAGCAATTTGGTTAGGCGTTCTTCGGTTGCGGAAGTTCGAATTGCGTGTGGAGAGAAATGTGTGCGTGAACAAAATTCGTTGGTCTCTCGAAGTTCATCTATGATAATACGAAAGGGTGGAACAGGTACGTTTAATCTATCAGCCAAATTATGGAGATTATAATACGTGGGTGGGCCCTCAACTTCATCCCGGAGTTTTTCTAAAAGAGATATTGTTCGTTTTTGAGTGCCAATTGTGTGATTATCCGCCTGATGGATTACTTCCTCAATAAATCCTTTTTCAGCAAATCTGCCTAC
Source organism: Candidatus Hermodarchaeum yapensis (assembly GCA_016840405.1). Classification (GTDB taxonomy): domain Archaea; phylum Asgardarchaeota; class Hermodarchaeia; order Hermodarchaeales; family Hermodarchaeaceae; genus Hermodarchaeum; species Hermodarchaeum yapensis. The sequence continues at coordinate 9,889 of JAEOSK010000032.1, read as the reverse complement.
CCAGAGGGGTCCAGCCTGTTGCATGGTGTCTGTTTGACAATGCGGGCAAGGTGAATACGAAGGAGTTAAACCATGCAAAACGGAACGGAAGCCACAAATCTTGCAATGACCAATGTATCCTAGCTGGGACACAGCGGTCCAGGTGTTGTCATCTCCTTCTAAAGCCTCACAGTACAGCCGCACATAGTGGTCGATTGAAAACGAAAGTAATGGTTTTAAGCCCATATCCTGTGCCGCTGCTTCTCGCACAACCCAACCAAGTAATATCCGCAAAGCCAGCTCATGAGCATATTCAGTTTTTTGTGGTACCGCTGCATATCGTTTAATACAGGTCTCATGACGGATTCCCACTAATACCGGCATGTCAGTAGCGGTAAGGCATAACAGTCCGTGCGGTTTTAGTGCACTTATCGCTGAAGTTACAAATTCACGAGGAGATCCAAAAGGATCAATATCAATCACGTCAAATCTTTGGTGAAATGACGAGTATTGTGTTAGTAATCGGTTGGCCCCACTATGATGAATTTCTATCTTTTCTGTTAGGTCATTCAGTTTCCGATTTTTTTCAATGAGTTCAATCGCAGTAGGATTGGCATCTCCTGCGACGACTTTCTTAATTCCACTTACTTCTTTTGCTATACGGATTGCACGGACACCAGTCCCAGCGAGGGGCGTGCATACTCGAACATCACTTTTACCAGAGCGCAGAAGAAACGCTTCGAGAGCAATTATGGTAGTGTCACGGTTTAGCTCAGATTTGGGGTTATAAAAAACTGGCATGCTTGCTGTTGGAACTTTTGGTAATGGTGGACGAAGAAACGTAACTTCGCCTTCTCGATGTTCCTCGAACACATCAAGCTCCTCGACGGTTGCGGATTAACGCGATAAATTCCTTAGGATCTTCAATTTCTAACAATTCTTTGAGATAAACAACAGGAATTCCTTTGATGGATTCCAAACGGGAGCGATCAGATGTAATTATTGCAGGTTCTTCATCTAAAACATCAGCTAAATTTGCGAGAAAAGTAAGTCGTTCCTCATCAAACCGTTCAAGGGGGTGTTTGAGGTAGCTTAGTAAAACCTGTCTTCGAAGAGGGGTCAAAATATCGAAGGGAGTGTCATTAGTAAGGGTGGAATGGAAGCCAAGGCGCGACAATATTTCTAAGGCCTTCTTCGCAAGGTGCGTATGTTTTCCAAGGATTTCATTTGGCGGACTTGAAGGTTCCAAAACTGAATCACGTCTTAACAGGTTTATAGGTTGAATCAAATGTGCTTTGAGTAATTTTTCAAGTCGCAATGCTACATCGATGGTGGGGTTAATTGTACCGCGTTCGTATTCATAGACTGCTCTACGAGAAAGACCCAATTCGTCTGCAACATCTCCACGAGAAAAATGAAGCGCTTCTCGAGCTTCCTTTAGCTTCTGCCCATTGACTTTTGCGTATATGCCCCCCTTTTTCGCTACAATCAGAGGGAGTATTCCCTCTTCTAACAACCGTCGTAGAGTTTCTAAGGTTATAGCTGGAATTGATCCACGTGTATGCACCACTCCATCTTGAAGGTCACGCTTTCGTGTTTTTTCTCCGATAATTAGTGGAGTACATTTCAGAATCGGGCAAATTCGACTTAGTTCTTCAAGGGAGTTTGGTTCAACATTATCTATAGTCAAGCTTATTTTAATGGCAATTCGTGTTGCCCCTTCATGAACAATGCCATCAAAGCAGTAATCCTGCTCAATGGATGTTGTGTGCTCTCGAGCCGATGAGTGTAAGACATCCCTAACTTCATCCAAATATTGCTGCTTTGTCGGCATATTACGTGCCAAATCCTATTGTCATTGTTGTAGGAAGTTTCTGTCTTAAGAGAGCTACCTCGGGTGAATAAATAATTCGCGGAAGAGACAATTCACGCCACGTTTCAAAGGAACTATCAATTTTTCCCAGAATAAGTAGTATTATGAATTGCTCAAGTTTAGAACCACCAATGGTGTGTGCTCCAGGTCCCAAGGACGTTCTACGCAAAATTGTGAATGGAAGCATTATTTGGTCGTGGTATTTCGGTGGTATTAGTTCCGATAATGTTTTCAATTCTTCGTGTTTAACAGCGCTTCTTTGACCATCTCGAGTCGTAAATGCTGGTGAGGTCTCTTTGAGAAGTTGAAATAGGGATTTCTTCGTTCGTGGCATGTGGTCATTTAATTGTGTGATTTCTTTTTCGATGCCTGAGAGAAATCCTGAATATTTCTTCATTAGAGATTTTCACCATAAATAGCGCTGATGAATACATGATCTGCTGTGAAGGGCTCCAATGTAATTCGATCTACAATTGTGAATCCTGACTGTGTGAGGGTTTTCTCTTCTCGTTGAAATATTCGTTTTGGTTTTGCAGCAACGTCAATGCTTCTGGCTTTGATGGCGACATAAGCAGTTCCGCCCGGACGAAGGAACCGTTTAGCGTTTTGAATTAGAATTTTAGCCTGGTTTGGCTGAGCGACATCTTGGTAGAGAACATCCACTAACTCAGGGACAAAATTGTATGTTTCAGGATATCTGGCATCTGCCAGGAGTGGAATCATATTCTGACGCGTTGCACAGACTTGTACTAAATCGCGCATCACACGGGGGGCAAATTCAATGCAATAGATCATACCCTCTAAATCAAGTAGGTCAGAAACATGGCTAGCTGTTGTTCCTGAGGAGGCTCCTAAATACAGTACGGTGCTATCTGGCTCAAAGCCATAGGCTTCTAACCCCCGAATAAGTGCAGCAGAAAGCTTACTTCTATAGGGGTCCCAAATTCTGAACTCTTGTTTTTTTTCTGTTATAACGCGTTCACCATAGACTGTTTTCCCTTTAGCTTGATTCTTAGTCGCTGGTCGCTTTTTGCCTTCTTCGATTTGTGCCCAGAAAAGTCCGGCTTTTCTTTCATCCTTCCTAATTGTTGTCATCACTTTGAGTCCCTCCCTTTTCCTCGCGATTTTTTGGAAGAATGTTTTTTCGGTCGCTTCGCAAACTTCTTTCTTCGCCGTGGTGGTCGTTTGGGTGGTTTTGTTGAAGGAGGCGTCTTTGGGGCTATCGGGTATTTGCGTTTCACCTCAGCAATCCGTGTTTGCACGCTTTGTTTGAGGTCATCCGCGACATACTCTCCTGAAAACAAATCGATCCGAGCGGCAATGGCGATTTTACCTGATAATATTCTCGCGATTTTTCCTCTCTGCCACCAAGGTGCTGAATGCACTGATGTGTGTTGAAAAATGACTCCATGCTTAGGTGGTCGTGCTCCAGTTTTCAAAGCTCGAAATAAAGCCTGCTCTGCACCCAGCACCTGAATAGTGCTGGCTGGAAACCGTGCAAGTTTTTCCAAACCTCCAGCCAGTCCAATTAGCCTAGCACCTATCACTGGGCCAATTAATCCACGGAGGTTTGGTGCGATTTCACGCATTGACTCGTCCAAATATTGCTCGAGTTTTTCTCGAAATCCTTGAAGATCAAGTAATTGATGAGCTAGCGCTTGTATCATCTCCAAATCCGGTTTAGAAATGTCTGCACCCATTGACTGGTTTAAGGCTTCCAATTCTACGGATGTTCCATAGAGGAGCTGTACAAGCTCAGAATTATCAACAATCGTTTCCCTATGGCCCCCCTCAACAATTATCTTTGCCAGAGTTTGTACATCTTCAATTGCATGCGCTACTTCAGGAAAATGCAATCCATACCATTCCCTTAGTCGTGAGCCCATCAGATTTTGAACCTTTTCAACGTCATCCAGTGAACTCATTGCCTGGATTACTAGCTGATCACTCTGTTCCGAGGCCTCCCGAATTGCCTCACGGGAGAGTCCCATTGCCACATCGTGCATTAATCCCCTATTATCCGAAGATAGATTTGGAGAAAGAACTTCTTGACGTATTTTTCGCCATTGCCTTACATCTTCATACGGAAGTACTTTAACTTCATAAAGACTTGACAACTCATCAGCAAACACCTGGGATTCAACAAAGAAGCGATCCACACCTTTCTTCCCTAAATTGGCGAAGAAATCCGAAATAGCAGAATCCTTGCCTCCTTGGCGAATACGGTTCACACTTTCAGCAATCTGCCCAGCTGTCTCACCCAAAATGTACTCCAATATCACAGAGAAATGTTCGTCAATACAATACAAACTTGAGACACCAAAGATGAGAAAGCCATCCATCGAATCACACCTACACGAGTATTGCCTACCAGACCCAGAAGTTTGGGTGCTGTATAGATGTTTCTACCCATAAATGGACAGATAGGGTATTCTAACATCTATTGCTTTACAAAATATTTTCTTCTCTCATGAATTGACATATTTTACTTTTCCCAAGGCGGATGTCAACTATTAAAGCTTTCAACTAGATAATAGCTACTGATGTTGCCGCTAGTTGGGCGGAGACTGAAAACGCCTGTTTAGAGACGAGAGGTTACAGACCCTCCGGCGGGTCAGTGCACGTCGATGAAGCAGGAACCGAACACCATTTCAGGGATCTGGATGGGTAAGTTTCGGACAACGGTGTAAAAAGATTCCTAATACCAAATCCCCTCAACACGAATTTCTCCTCTTCGGGCAAACGGAAATCCTTAAAGCCTCCAATGTAAACACCGAAGCAGTGAAAGAAAAATGCCAGGTTCACACGGCAGTCTAACAAAAGCGGGTAAAGTGCGAAGCCAAACACCCAAGGTTGAGGGTAAAGTTCGAGTTACTCCGATTCCTCGGCTCCGCAATCGTCGTAATTATGCTAAGCGTATCCTAAAGGGAACTCCTGCTGGACAGCCCAAAGCTGTTCGACGGTAGGGTTTCTTGTTTAGCTTCATCTGCCAACATTTTTCATGTACGATGCAAATAGTTCGTTCAGGTGGATATTGGGTTGCAGCGTGTAGCAGAAGCAATTCTTCAGGCTGCATTAGAAGGAAAAATTCAGAATAAACAAGATCTTCAACGACTAAAACGAAAACTGTGTAGACAATACAAGCTTTCCCGGTTCCCTTCTGATGTTGAGATACTTGCCTATGCTACTGACGAAGAGAAGCAAAAGGTTGGCATACTACTTCAAAAAAAGCCAACTCGCACACTATCGGGTGTCGTAATTGTGGCTGTGATGGCAGAACCAATGGAATGTCCAGGCCAATGTATTTACTGTCCTACCAATATTCCTACTGCACCGAAAGCATACGTTGGGGATGAACCTGCTACACTGCGTGCTCGACAAAACCAATATGATCCGTTTCTACAAGTTTCAAGCAGGTTAGAACAGCTTCAAGCAATGGGACATAGTACGGATAAAGTTGAACTCATTGTGATGGGTGGTACGTTTCTTTCTGCATCAGATGAGTATCAACAGAACTTCATTAAACGATGCCTTGATGCCATGACTGGGAATACTGCGGGTGACTTACCTGAAGTAATTCGTCTTGCAGAGACCAGCGATATAAGACCTGTTGGGATAACGATAGAAACACGACCTGATTATTGTAAACCAAAGCATGTTGATACTATGCTGGGCTTGGGAGCAACACGGGTCGAGCTAGGGGTCCAAACGGTGTACGATGACATTTACGATCAAGTATGTCGTGGTCACAAAGTATCTGATGTAATCTCTGCAACTCAAATCGTTAAAGATGCCGGACTGAAAGTGTGCTATCATATAATGCCGGGATTACCTGGTTCTACACCAGAACGCGATCAGCAAGTGTTTCGAGATTTGTTTTCACGCGAAGAGTTCAAACCAGATATGTTGAAAATTTACCCTTGTCTGGTGCTTCGTGGCAGTGAGTTATTTGATATGTGGCGAAAGGGCAAATATGTGCCCTATACCACTGAGGAAGTCATTGATCTTCTTGTGGAGATTATGCCATCTTTACCTCGGTGGGTCCGGATACAAAGGATGCAACGGGATATTCCTAAACGGCTTATAGTAGCGGGTCCTAATGCGGGAAATCTGACTCAGTTGGTCTTTCAACGGGCTGAGACAAAAGGTTACAAGATACAGACAATTCGATATCGAGAAGTCGGATATCAACAAAGATCTATGGCGCTTCTTGATTTTGACCCGCCTGACATTGCGCAGTTAAAACTTCAGGTTGATAAGTATCCCGCCTCTGGAGGTACTGAACTTTTCATCGCTTATCAAAATCCTGAATTTGATTCGCTTGTGGGTTATCTTCGACTCCGAATACCTAATGACAATGCCCATCGTCCTGAGATCAGATTCCATGACGCAGCACTTCTCCGTGAACTTCACGTGTATGGTCGATCATTAGATATTGGAAAAACTGGAGAAGATGCCTGGCAGCATCGCGGGATAGGAACGCGCCTTCTCGAAGTTGCGGAAGAAATTGCTAAAGAAAATGGACGAAAACAAATTGTCTGTACAAGTGGCATCGGTGCACGTCTGTATTATCAACGATATGGGTATCACCATGATGGACCCTACATGACAAAACACCTTTGATAGCCTCTAACAGGAAACTTTTAGCTGACCATTCGAAATGTTCCATAAGGGCGAACTAGGTTGTGCGGAATTATTGGTGCTATTCATACGAAGGGGAATGTCGCCTCCCTATTGCGCCAATCACTAAAGAGGTTGGAATACCGCGGATATGATTCCAGTGGTATTGCCACAGCCGCCAATGGAATACTTCACATAAAAAAGGATAAAGGCAAAATCGATGACATCCACCAACGTCTAAATTTTGATACGCTACCCGGAAATATCGGAATCGGCCATACAAGGTGGGCAACCCATGGCTCCCCATCTAAGGCAAATGCCCATCCTCACACCGACTGCTTAAACCGTCTTGCAGTTGTCCATAATGGAATCATCGAAAACTACCAAGAACTCCGTAAAAACCTAATGGAAAATGGACACCAACTTCGGTCAGAAACAGACACCGAAGTAATTCCCCACCTCATTGAGGATGCACTTCATCAAACTTCACGTCTTGATCAAGCCGTTGCACAAATACTCCCTCAATTAGAGGGAAGCTATGCAATTGTTGTGATAGAAGCTCATCGCAACGAACTGGTAGCCGCACGACAAGAAAGTCCCTTAATCATTGGACTCGGTAACCAAGGAGTCTACTGCGCCTCAGATGTTCCTGCCTTTTTGCCCATGACACGAAAGACAATCGTGTTAGAAGATGATGAACTCGTTCTTCTGACAGCCCAAGGAGCTCTTCTAAGCCGCTTTAATCAATCAGGCGATTTGTCCCACCTCTCTCTACGATTACCAACAGTTGTTCAGTGGACTATTGATATGGCTCAAAAAGGTGGATATCCACACTTCATGTTAAAAGAAATTCATGAACAACCTAAAGCCCTTCAGGATACATTACGAATACGAAAACCAGATTTGATGGGTTTCACAGAAATCCTACACAACCATAGACACATCATCACTTTTGCTGCTGGCACTGCTTTTCATGCTACACTGGCAGCAAAGTACATGTTTTCACATAACGCTAATCGGCTCATACACAATATCATTGCTTCAGAAGGTCCTGATACCGTTGCAGCCAGCCCAGGAGAAGATTCAGTTGTCTTAGCGGTCTCCCAATCCGGAGAAACCATTGATACCATACACGCAGTTAAACATCTGAAAAAGCAGGGTTGTACGGTCGTTGCGATCACCAACACCGTAGGGAGTTCAATTACGCGACTAGCAGATCAGGTTCTCTATACACAGGCTGGCCCTGAAATCGGCGTGGCAGCAACGAAAACCTTCGCAACACAACTCGCAACCCTAGCATCGCTTTCAGTATATTTAGGAACAATGACAGGAGCACTGAAGAAAAAAGAGCAAAAAGAACTACTTGAAGCATTGAATCAATTTCCCAATATCATACAATCAGTCATTCGAAATCAAGAAAGCATGATCAAAGTAGCAGCCCAAGAATATGTGACCAAATCAGACTTTTTCTTCCTCGGGAGAGGAATAAGTACAGCTACAGCAATGGAAGGTGCATTGAAAATCAAAGAAATTGCCTATGTCCATGCTGAAGGATATCCCGCCGGCGAATCAAAACATGGTGCAATCGCTCTAGTAGAACCAGGCTTCCCCGTGATTTTCGTTGCGCCTAATGACTCCACACGTAGACATCTTGAAGGAAACGTGATGGAGATGAAGGCTCGAGGTGCCCGAATCGTTGCTATATGTTCAGCACAAGATAAAGCGTTAATCAACTTAAGTGATCAAGTCATACCCCTCCCCCAACTCCCGTCTCTTTCTTTTTCACCAATTTGTTATGTTGTACCCTTACAACTCTTAGCATATTATGCAGCCATACTCCGGGGTCATAACCCTGATCAACCTCGAAACCTAGCAAAAGCCGTTACTGTCCTTTAATAAAAAGAGTTATAGCAGTTCGTTGGGTAGTTCCCGCCAAGGACCCAAAAAATCAGGTGTAAATTATTCATGGCACGATGCCCAGAGTGTGCTGGAACAATGAAATTTGATTCCCGCACAAGCCGTCAAGTTTGTCAACGGTGTGGCCTCGCCGTCTCTCGCGCCGAGTTAGATCGCCTATGGGATGAGCAAAGATCATCCTATCGCCGCGAGGACGAAGAACGAGTAAAATCCCAACATCGTCGTGACTACCTTGACTGGTGGTTAGGAAAGAAAGAGAAGGACAAACGCAAGAAGTAACCAATCCTCAAAATAGGATAATCCTAGTTACTTTTACGTCAGTGTGGAAAATCCTTTTATGGGCAGCAACTTCTGTTCGTGCAATGAAGCGGCTAGCCTTCTCAAATAGACTAATTCGAGGGTGCACATGTGGGCGAGAACATCATCGAAAAGGCATTATTAGGTGCATCTGTCTTCAAGAATGAGGAAACCCTACATCCGGCGTTCATCCCGCCTGAACTACCCAATCGTGAAGATCAGCTTGTTCGCTTGAGCCACGATTTCAAACCATTACTCAATAAGGACGGAGCCTATGCCGTAAACGTCGCAGTCGTCGGAAAACCTGGAACGGGAAAAACCGTTTCAATTCGATATTTTGGGCGGGGGCTAGAAAAAGCTGCATCCAAGCGTGGTATTAAAGTCAGGTTCGAATACTATGATTGTTTCATGTTTCGAACGAAAAGTGCAATTTTACGAGATTTGCTCACAGAGCGGTTCAAAGTGACAAGCCGCGGTTTTTCTGATGAAGAAATAACAACAATGATTAATCGAAGATTGACCCGAGAAAACCTACGCTTAGTTTTATGCCTTGATGAAGCTTATCTCCTTGGTCAAGACCTCCTGAGCCTTATCCATGCTAGCGAAGTGGCCAAACATGGGCAAGCTCACATCTCCACATTAATTGCTTGTCGTGTCGTTGATTGGCAAAATACTCTCAGTTTTCCCCTATCAGGACGCCTTCATGATAGGATAGATATGCCCGCCTACAATGAAGATGAGCTGCAAAAGATCTTCAAATTTAGGTCAGATTTAGCTTTTCACAAAAACGTTGTACCTGATGATATAATCAAAATGGTTTCCAATATCGCTGCGTCCACAGAAAATGCTCGCCACGGCATTGAAATGTTGTACTGGGCAGGCAAAGCTGCGGATCGCTATAACGTTCGCCCCATAACTCCTGACCTAATACGACGAGCCAAACAAGAAGTCTATTCGGAATTACGATCTGATGTGCTATACGGGCTTCGTGACCAAGAAATTCTGGTACTTGCAGCAGTTTCACGGCAACTCAAGTCAGAGAAAGCCAGCTCAACCACCATTGCTAAAGTCTATGATGGCTATCAATTAATTTGCGAAGAATACGGCGCTACAAAACAAGCACTGCCAACCTTTAGAAAAACCATGGACGCACTGGTAGACCTTGGCATTATCGGAAAAGTAGTGGAAAGCATTGGGGAAGGA